>JAJDZQ010000089.1 GCA_022824565.1 Anaerolineae bacterium
AATCTGCCGAGCGAGGGCGATTCTTGTTACACTTGTTTGATATCACGCAGGCCGATGCTGGTCTTTGCATGACCGGCAGAGTGGGATAGGCGTCAGGCTTCGTCATGTTGCAACGGTTCACAACGAATGTATGGAAAGGGCGCTGGGCCTATTTCTTTATCGCGCCAGCTATGATCCCTTTCGCCATATTCACTGCCTATCCGCTGGTGCAGGGGCTGCTGCTCAGCTTCTACAAAGCCGGCGTCAATCGCGACAAATGGAAATACATCGGGCTTAAGAACTACACCAACCTGTTGACGCGGGACCCGGTTTTCCCCACTGCCATCAAAAATACCTTTCTCTTTGTGCTGGGCGTGGTGCCAGCGGCCATGGTCATCTGCCTGTTCGTCGCCGTGTTGATCTACCCGCTCAGCCAGCGAAAGCAGACTTTCTTTCGCGCCGCCTTCTATATGCCGGTGGTCTCGGCCGGCGTCGTGCTGGCGATGGTCTGGGTCTACATCTACAGCCAGGAATATGGCTTGCTCAATTACATATTCGAGTCCCTCGGCTTGCTAAACCTTTTGAACGAAGGGGAAAAAATTGGCTGGCTGGCACAGACAAATACCGCCTTGCTGTCGCTGGCGATAGTCGTATTGAGCTGGAGCCTGGGGCAGCCGCTGATTCTCTTCCTCGCTGGGCTGGGCGCGATACCAGAGCCGCTCTATGACGCCGCCAAAATTGATGGCGCGAACAGCTGGCAATCGTTTTGGAAGATCACGCTGCCGCTGCTGCGCCCGACCATGCTCTTTGTGTTGGTGGTGCTTACGATTGCCGTTTTCCAGGTCTTTGTGGTGGTGCAGCTTATGACCCTGGGCGGACCAGCCAATGCGACCCAGACCATCGTCTATCGCATTTGGGTGACGGGCATCGTCGGCTCCAAGTTCGGCTATGGCTCGGCGATGGCGGTGATATTGCTGTCGATCGTGAGCGTCGTGGCGATCGTGCAATTCAAGCTGCTGGACCGGCAGCTAAACTAGACCGGCCTGGGGAATAGTGGAGAAAGCGGCCTATGGCAGCGACAGCTTATGAAAGCAGAGGCATGTTGCCCGGGGACCAAATGTTGCGACGCCGTTATCTGGTCGGTCGCTGGCTGCGTTACCTGGCGCTGGCTATTGTCGTGGTCTTGGCGCTCATTTTGCTCATTCCCATCGTCTGGATGGTACTCGGCTCCTTCAAGATCCAGCGGGTCGCCCTCGCCTATCCACCAGAACTTATCCCCAGCAACCCGGTCATGGACAATTGGGAGCGGCTGTTGATCGGTCGTCCCTCCATGCGCTGGCTGCTCAATTCGCTTGTGGTGGCTGGCGGCATCGCCATCTTCGGCGTCATCACCAGCACCTGCGCCGGCTATGCCTTTGGCAAAAAAGACTTCCCCGGGCGGACGCTCTTCTTTTGGTTGATCTTGATGACGATGATGTTGCCGCGCCAGATTTATATCATTCCCTTGTTTGTGCTGATGAAAAGTCTGGGCTGGTTCAACAGCTATCAAGGCATGATCGCGCCGTATATCGTTTATCCTTTTGGCGTCTTCCTGATGCGCCAGTATATGCAGTCCATCCCCGATGAATTGCTCGAAGCAGCCAGGATGGATGGCGCCAGCGAATTGCAGCTCTTCCGGCATATGATCGTGCCACTGAGTCGCCCGGCCATCGGCGCGATCGCCATTTTCGCCTTTATGGCCGGCTGGAATGATTATCTCTGGCAGCTCGTTTTGGCGACCGACGAACTCTGGCTGACCCTGCCAGTCGGCGTTGCAAAGCTGACCGCTTCTGGCGTTGGCAGCATCGATATCGGCGTCAGCATGGCGGGCGCGACCTTCGCCGTCGTCCCTATGCTGCTAATCTTTTTGCTCTTCCAGAATTACTTTATCAAAGGCATCACCGTCGGCGCGCTCAAAGGATAAGCCAATGAATCCCAGCGCGCAGCTCCCAGAGTGGTCTTCGCCAGACGCTCTTGCGTCAAGCAAACCAATCGCTTATTCAGCCGGGTGATTGCCAAGAAGTCATGCAAGTTCTGCGAACTAGCCCAAAGTCTGCGCCGAGCCGCCCGCCTCTGCTGCTCTGGGGAACAGCTTCGTGAGGCGGGGGAAACAAGGCAACTGGGCTGCATGGTATTGTAAAAAAACAGCGCTCACAGCATTCAAATTGCTCACTTGCACCACACGGTAGCTTGACCAAGCAGACTTGCAGATGACAGTCCCTGATTTTGCCAGATCTTTCTTGACCTTCCGAATTGATTGGAATCTAAAACCAAGCCTCACCTCTTCTCACAAGCCGCCTTTTACGCTCAACAACGCCCGCATTCAGATCGAGTCCAGCTGCAAAATCCGCGACCGTGTCAGTGGCCGGGCGCAGACTTTTGTGCTGGGCGCAGCATGCAAGACCGAGTATGTCGGCGTCGAACGCAATATGTGGACACAGCCCAACGCCGATTTCTGTATGGTATTGTCGGCGGACTCTTTCCTCATATTAAAAAGTTGGGACCGCAACAACAAAGGCGTCCTGCGCTATCCCGCCTCACTGGGCGAGCAGCCCGAGCGCCAGTCTGGGCTAGTCCGCGATACCTACGAGCGCGTCGAAATCCATTTGCAGCGCTGCAGCGGGCAACGGTTGGAAAGCGCGCAAGCGATCATCCAGGCGACTCTGGCGAACGCGCTGCTGGTCGGGCGTTGCGCTTTTGCCATGCACGACCGCTATGACATCGAGATGGACTTCCCCATCAAGACGATGAACGCCAACGAACGCGAGTGGATCTATCAGCTCGACACCGGGCCACTTTTGTTCCCAGACATGAGCGCGGATTGTCAAAATTGGATCGACAGTTTTCATTTGGCTTATGTGGCTTTTAACCGCGCCGACTGGGCGGAGTTCATCTTGCAGACGGCGACGCCACTGAGCGATTCGATCTCTGTGAACCATTATTCGCGTATCGTGCAAATGAATGCGCAGAATTCGATCTTCCGGGCGCGCTATGACCAGCATGATTGACACAGCCCTGTCCAGACTCTGCGCAGTAGCAAGCGCCGTAGCCGAACCGAGGCTGGCAGTGGCATGAACGCGTCGAGCATACTCATCGTAGGTGGCGGCGTTATCGGCTTGAGTAGCGCCTATCATTTGGCGCGGCGCGGCGTCACCCGCGTAATCCTGCTGGAAAAAGACGCGGTAGGCGCTGGAGCAAGCTCGCGGGCCGGCGGCATCATCACGGCGCAGCTTTGGAGCAAGACCGGCATTGAGGCGCGCAAGATTAGCCTGCGCCTCTATCAGGAGCTTTCCGAGCAGCTCCGTCCCTACGGCTATCAGTATCAGGCAACAGGCTGCTTAAATCTGTTTTCGCCAGAAGATTGGCTCGAGCGAAAGAAGTTGCTGCCGCTCTACCGCGAGTGCAAGCTGCCTTACGAAATCCTGGACGCTGCCGAGATTCACAAGCGCTGGTCTTTGCTAACGCCCAAAGGTGACATGATGGGCTTGTTCGATCCACTGGGCGGTTATAGCGAACCGGATGACTACATCCCGGCGCTGGCGATGCATTGTCGCGCGCTAGGCGTCGACATCCGTGAAGGGGCGACGGTCAGCGAATTTGTCAAGGACGGTGAACGGGTCGTTGGCCTCATCGCTGATGGAGAATTGTTGGCAGCCGACCAGGTCATTTGCTGTGTGCACAGCTGGACCAATCGCCTGCTGGCGGAGGTCGGGATCCAGCTGCCAATGAAGTCTTTTGTGCATCAACGGTACTTGACTGCGCCCCTGGAGAAAACAGCCCCGTTGCCGGCGGTAAATGCCAATCCCTATGAAGTTTATCTGCGCCCCGCCAAGGACAAGCGCATGCTGGTCGGGGGCGAAACTGCCAACCGCCCCGAGCAAGACATGTCTTCGCTGGCTTTTGGCATGAACGAGCTGAGCGCGCCGAGAGGCTTTTGCAACAGCCTGCGCAGCAAGGTCCAGGCGCTGATGCCCGCCATAGCGCAATATCCATTCCAAGAAGAACGGGTCGGGCTGATTGCCTTTAGCATGGATGGCGAACCAATCCTGGGGTCCGTGCCAGAAGTGCCGGGTCTCCTGGTGGGCACCGCCTTTCATTCGGGAGGTTTCGCCTACAATCCTGTCGCTGGCAAGCTGCTGGCCGATTTGGCGACCGCGGGCGAAACAGAATTGGATATCGGGGTTTTTTCGCCCGGCCGCTTCAGTCCCGCGGCGGCTGATGCCTATAGCCATACGAAGCTGCGACAAAAACAGGCTTTTTCTCGCCGCCACTGACAGGGAGTTTTGCGATGCGATATCGCCAGCTGGGGAATACGGATTTGCGCGTCTCGGAGCTGTCGCTGGGCACTGTTGCGCTGGGCATGCCCTATGGTCTGGACGCGGGGAACGCAAACGGGGCAGCGCCACCGCCAGACAGCGAGACGGTCGCGCTGATTCACCAGGCCATCGACCAGGGCGTCAACTTTTTTGATACAGCGCGCGCATATGGTCGCAGCGAAGAACTGCTGGGCAAAGCGTTGCGGGGTCGCCGACAGTCGGTGCTGGTGGCGACAAAAGTATCTTGCCTCGATGAAGACGGAGCCGCCTTGCCCCGCCTCGCCATGGCGGAACAAATGACGCAGTCCTTGCACACCAGCTTGCGCTTGCTGGGCACTGATTATGTCGATCTGTTGCTTTTGCACAGCGCCTCGAGCGACTTGCTCGAAAAAAGTGATGCCATCGCCCTGCTGAAGGATTTTCAAGCGCAAGGCAAAGCACGCGCGATCGGCGCATCGACCTATGGAATAGCCGCGTCGCGCAGCGCCATCGCCCAGAAGATCGATGCGCTGCAAGTCGCCTTCAACATACTCGACCAGCGGCTGGCGACTGGGCTCTTCCCCTATGCCGAAGCTGCGGGTGTGGGACTTATTGTGCGGTCGGTCTTCCTCAAGGGCGTCCTAAGCCCACGGGCGGACTACCTGCCGAAGCATCTCGCGGCGCTGCAAGCTCATTCGCGCGCTGTCCAACAGGCAGCCGCTTCGCTTTCGCCACCACAAACGCGGGAGGCGGCCGCTCTGCAATTTGTCCTGGCGCATGAGTCGATCGCGACCGCATTGGTCGGCGTCCGCGACTTCGCCGAGCTGGAAACAAGCCTGGAAGCAGCGCGCGCGCCCCGCTGGAACGCTGAGATTACCGAGCGCTTTCGGCGGCTGCGCTGTGATCAAACCGACTTGCTCGACCCGAGCACATGGGGGCTGCCATAAATGATGACCAAGCGAGCATATTCCGTGAAACTAGCAGGAGCAACTGTATGAGCGAAACGGGCAGACTGGTGGGCGATCTGGATACGCCGGCGCTTTGGGTAGACCTGGATATCCTGGAGCAAAATATCGCGGAATTGGCACAGCATTTCAGGTCGGCGGGCGTACACTGGCGTCCCCATATCAAAGGGATTCGCGTGCCGGCCATCGCGCAGAAAGCCATAGCAGCGGGTGCCATCGGCGTAACTTGCGCCACAATCCGCGAAGCCGAATTGATGGCAGCGAGCGGTATACAAGATCTATTGATTGCCAATGAAATCGTCGGCGAACGCAAGATTTCGCGACTGGTCCAGCTCTGTCGCCGGGCCGATGTCAAGGTGATCGTCGACAATGCAGACAACATCGGCGACCTGCGCGCTGCCGCAGCCGGACAAAATCTGTGCTTCGGCATCTTGATTGATATCAACACGGGCATGAACCGCACCGGTCTGACGCCGGGACCTGCGGTCGTCGAGTTGGCGAAAGCGATCGACCAGAGTGAAGGGCTGCGCTTCTGCGGGCTGATGAGTTGGGAAGGGCACACGTTGGCGATCGCCAACCCCGAGGAGCGCGCCAGGGCTACTGCCGGCGCCATCAAACAACTGCTGGCGATGGCCAATGACTGCCGCGAGGCCGGGCTGGAAGTAGCTATCGTGAGTGGCGGTGGCAGCGGCACCTACAAGACGACGCCTTTCATGGCCGGCATGACGGAGATTCAAGCCGGCGGCGCGATCTTCTGCGATGTCATTTATCAAAGTTGGGGCGTCGAAACCACACCTTGCCTGTTCGTCAAGACCATCGTCAGCAGCCGACCCGCGCCCGACCGCATTGTTATCGATGCTGGTTTCAAGACCTTACCGGTCTGGCACGCGCAGCCCAGAGGCATCGACCTGGAAGCGGTCAAGAGCCATGTAACATCGGCGGAGCATGGCATCCTCTCGCTCGAGCGAGCCAACGAGCGCGTCAAGGTGGGCGATTTGCTAGACTTTGTTGTCGGTTATACAGATAGCACGATCATCTTGCACCGCAAGCTGTACGGCATCCGCCAGGGCAAAGTTGAAGTCGCGTGGGATGTGCTATAGACGGCACTTGCCGGCGTGGTTGCAACAAGCAGATGTCAACCGCTGTCTGCAATTTTCACTGCAATTCGCTAATTTGGCTTATGTCAATGCAGGCCTGCGCAGATGCCAGTCGGTCGCTGCTTGATATGCTCTGCCGATGCGCAACAGACGCGCTTCGTCGAAAGGCGCGCCCAGCAGCTGCATGCCGATGGGCAGTCCCGATTCGTCAAAGCCACAGGGCAAGCTCAAGCCACAGAGGCCCGCCAGGTTCGCCGAGATCGTCAACACATCGGCCAGGAGCATGCGAAGCGGGTCGTCCATCACCTCGCCAAAGCGGAATGCCGTGGTCGGCGCGACCGGCGCAAGCAGCGCATCGACCTGCGCGAACAGCGAGTCAAAGTCGCGGCGGATCAATGTGCGCACCGCCTGCGCCTTGCCATAATAGGCATCGTAATAGCCAGCCGAAAGCGTATAAGTGCCCAGCATGATGCGGCGTTTGACTTCTTCGCCAAAACCTGCGCCGCGCGTCTTTTTGTAACTGTCGATGAGGTCGCTGCCTTCGATGCGCGCGCCAAAACGAACACCGTCAAAGCGGGCGAGGTTGGCGCTGGCTTCGGCCATGGCGATGATGTAATAGGCGGGCAGGCAATACTCAGCATGCTGCAGGCTGACTTCATGCAGTTGCGCGCCCCGACCCTCCAATTCAGTCGCGGCCGCCCGAACAGCGCTCTCAACTTCTGGCTGCAAGCCCTCGGCAAAATACTCGGCAGGCAGGCCAATCTTCTGGCCGCGGATATCGCCAGCCAGCTGTGTCGCATAATCGGGCGCGGGCGTGGGCATGCTGGTGGAATCCAGAGGGTCGTGCCCGGCGATAACCGCCATGACGCGCGCCACATCGTCAACTGTCCGCGCGAAGGGACCCGTCTGGTCGAATGAGGAGCCATAGGCGATCAAGCCATACCGCGAGACACGGCCATAACTGGGTTTCAGCGCGGTATTGCCACAAAATGACGCGGGCTGGCGAATGCTGCCGCCGGTGTCGCTGCCCAGGCTGGCCATCACCATATTCGCCGCAACCGCCGCCGCGCTGCCGCCGCTGCTGCCACCGGGCACATGTTCGCTGTTCCAGGGGTTGCGCGTCGGGAAGTAGCCGCTGTTTTCGGTGGACGAGCCCATGGCGAACTCGTCCATGTTGAGCTTGCCCAGCAGCACAGCACCCGCTTCTTTTAAGCGCGCAACAGCCGTCGCGTCAAAAAGCGGCACATAGCCCTGCAAGATGCGCGAGCCACAAGTTGTCTCGATACCTTTGGTGGAAAGCACATCTTTCAGCGCGATTGGGATGCCCAGCAAAGGCCGTTCGTCGCCATTGGCGCGGGCACTGTCGGCTGCGCGCGCCTGCTCCAGCGCAATCTCGGGCGTCACCTTGATAAAGGCGCGGATGGTTGGATCATGCCGCTCGATCTGCTGCAAATGGGCTTGGCACAAGTCCAGCGCCGAGACCTCGCCAGACTGCATTTTCTGCAGGGCATCGCTAATTGTCAGTCGCGTCAAATCTGCCATGGCTGCCGTCCGCCGCTTATTATCGCGCAGCCATCATAACAGACTGGTAGCCGCATTACGCCCCTCTTTCGCGCAACGCGACCAACCCCACCCCCGACCCCTCCCCGAAGCATCAGGGAGGGGAGAATTGACTGGCGAAATCTCGACAAGACCTCCCCCCAAGCCCCTTCCCGAAGCATCAGGAAGGGGGAGCGCATGCGGAGAAAATGCAATCTGATGCTCAATTTCTGCAGCTTAGCAAGGTTTGCACTGGTTTCTCGACGAGTCTCTTCACCATTGATATGGGGGAAGGGCCGGGGATGGGGTAGAAAAAACCGCAATTATAAGTTTGGGGCTTGACGGGCTGCCTTACCCCTGCTAAGATACCACCATAGCAAGGGAGACAGCCATGAACATCATTCAAGTACTGGAACGCTACCCCACACAGCAAGCCTGCATCAACCACCTTGAAAGCATCCGCTTTGGCGATAGTCCCTACTGCCCGCATTGTAACAGCAATCATGTCGCTCGCAAGAATGACGGCAACCGTGTAGGACGCTGGAATTGCCACGAATGCCACCGCTCTTTCAATGTGCTAGCAGGCACGATATTTCAAGGCACGCGCGTACCACTTCGCAAGTGGTTCGCTGCTATCGCTATCATGCTTAACGCCAAAAAGTCGGTATCGTCTCCACAGCTGGCGCGCGACTTGGACTTGACGCAGCCAACGGCTTGGTACATGCAGCAGCGCATTCGCCGCGCCATGCTTGCAGAGCAAGACCAGCTTATCCTGCAAGGCATTATCGAAGCCGACGAGACCTACATTGGCGGCAAGCCGCGCAAGCCCAACAATCGAGACGATGACACGCCGGGAGGGCAAGGCGTAACAGACAAGACGCCAGTTATCGGCGCGGTAGAACGCGGCGGCAAGGTTGTAGCCCAAGTCGCTGGCGATCTCAAAGGCAACAGCATTCTTGCCTTCATTCGCAACACGCTGGATATGCGCCGATCGTTTCTGATTACGGACGAATCCACCGCCTACAACGCCATTCGCGGGCTGCTGCCAAGCGTGACTATCAATCACTCCAAGCAGTATGTTGACGGCGAAGTGCATACGAACACGATTGAGAATGTTTGGGGATTGCTCAAGCGGGCATGGTATGGCAGCCACCACCATTATAGCATTGGCTGGATGCCTCTGTATGTTGCCGAAACCTGCTGGAAGTACAATCACAGAGATAGTCACAATCCCTTCGCTGCATTCATGTGCGGCTGCTTTAGCTAGCGATTGGCAAGTCGGGCTGCCTGCCAGCGAAGTAGTCCTCTATGGTGAATATCTGTATGACAGGCCAGCGGTCATCGTGCTTGCCAAAGGTTGCAGCCGCATTGCGCATTCCCTCGGTTACTTTGTCATCGAAACAGGTGAACACGCCAAGATCAGCGCGAGCTTCCCGTCTTGCGCCGTCAAAGGCTTGGATATGCCCGCGTGTCGCGCTGCCCGCTTTAACCTGCGATACAACATCCAGGAACTTGCCCTTTGCGATAGGCAGCCGTCCGCGCCCGTCTATACCCTTGTCACCGCGCTGTCGCTTGTTGGCTTCCATGCCGCGCACGATAGACGCCGCCCACTTCTCAAACTTAAACGGGTCATACTCGGCAAGGGACCGCGCATCATCCATGTGGATGGGCAAGCCTACGAAATCTATGTCGCTCCAAAGCGAGTCAAAGTGCGTGGTGAGTCGGTCGCGTATGACTTCGCAAGCGGTTACGCAAACATCTATGCCGATCCAATGGCGTTTTAGTTCTTGTGCCGCGTGTATGGTCGTGCCGCAGCCGCAGAACGGGTCGAAGACGATGCCATTCTCGTTGCTAGACGCTTCTATGATGCGCCGAAGCAGTTTCAAAGGTTTCTGGGTTGGATAGCCTAGTCGCTCTCTATCCATAGCATTTAGAGCTGGAATGTCCGTCCCCACATCCATTGGCAGCTTGTACAAAGTCTTAGCTCTAGTGGCGTTTTTAACGCCACTTTTGATTCTGCGAATGACTTCATCTGTACGGGGAACTAATACGCGGTCAGGGTAGAACTCATATCCGCTGGACTTCGTGTAGAGGAATATGACATCATGCTTGCGAGCGAACCAACGCTTGCCTGCCCCCCCCGTTTGATAATGCCAGATAATCTCATTGCGGAAGTTTATGTGTCCAAAGACACCGTCCATAACCGTCTTGAGATAGTGGCTCATTGTCGGGTCGCAATGCAGGTAGATGCTGCCCGTGTCTTTGAGAATGCGCTTGCATTCCAGCAGCCGCGCCGCCATGTAGGACAGGTACGCCATGCGCGGGCTTTCGTCTAACATCCAGCGCAAGCCTTCCATTGTGCCTGCCATGTCGGGCAAGCGCGCCACGCGGTCAAAATCGTCAACAGCTTCGTACCAGCGCCAGGTATCGTCAAATGCTACCCATTGCGCGCCGCCGATGAAAGCGTTGTAGATACGCTTTGAGTTGAAAGGCGGGTCTAAGTAGATCAGATCAATTGAGTTGTCTGGCAGGTATTCCTGCATGACATCCAGGCAATCTCCGAAGTACAATCGGTTCGTGTGCGGCTTACTCATAGTGCGCTCCCTCGTATTGTCTACAATACGAAGAGTGTAGCTTATCTAGTCCAAGCCCGCAACTTATAATTGCGGAAAAAACTGTCCTGTCCTCAGGACTCGTCGGGGAGGGGCTGGGGTTTCACAGGCGGCCGGTGTTCCGCAATCAGTCGCTGCCAGGCCTGTTGGATCTGCGCGCGCATTTCGGCGAGCGAGCCAACGTTGCGAATGATGACATCGGCAGCTGCCAGTTTATCGGCTTGGCTGTTTTGCGCGGCGATGCGCTGTTGTGCTTGCGCTTTTGTCATGCCCCGCTGCTCGATCAAGCGCGAAAGCTGGCTGGCTGGCGGCGCATCCACCACCCAGACGGCATTGACAGCCTCTCGCAGCGCGCCTTCCAGCAGCTTTATGGCTTCAATGACAACCACATCGGCCTCGGCAGCGCGCACCAGAGCCTCGATGCGCCTGCGCACAGCCGGGTGGGTGATGGCTTCCAACTGGCGCAGGGCGGCCGGCTCTGCGAAGACCAGCTCGCCCAATTTGGAGCGGTCGATTTCGCCAGCCGCGTCCAAAACACAACTGCCGAATGTCTGGACGATGGCGGCATGCGCGGGTTGCCCACGGCGTATGACCGCATGCGCGACCTGGTCGGCATCGATCGTGAATGCGCCCAGCTCTTGCAGCAGCCGCAGCGCCAGCGACTTGCCCATGGCGATGTTGCCAGTCAATCCGATGATGGTTTTGCCGGGCAAAGCTGCGCTCAATGGGGCTGGCTCCTGTCTGTGGCGGACACAGCAATTTGAGCATATCCGTCTCGAGCTGGCAATGCGCCCGACCAGGCAACACATGGCAAGCGTATCACAACCTATTCCTGCTAGGACAGCGCCGAAGGAATCAAAGCTCAACACAGAGGTCACAGAGAGCACAGAGAAGAGTCTTTGTTGGTATGAGGGCGACCTGTGAGTTCCTCACAGTCAAATTTACCTTCTCTGTGAACGCTGTGTCCTTTTATCTCTGTGTTGAGTTTTGTCTACTGCGGGACTGTGGTAGCCAGAGCATATTTTGATGTGATTGCCCTGATGCAAGCAGTCGGCCACATGCGACTATACAAACACCACAATAGAACAATTGTGCTATTCAATAGTTGCGACTGAAGAGATGCCCAGACACGGCCGGATGCCAAGCCGGACCCGTTGCCAGCCGGAGGGCGAGCTTTGGGCATCTCTTTTAGTTTATGCGCCGCTGCAATCACAGAGGAACCGCCCATGTCGCGCCGTTATTCGCTGGATACCAAGATCGACGCGCTAAACCAGATCGACCAGCATGATGGCGATGTCGCTTTGGCCGGCGATGTGCTGGAGATTCCTGTAGCGACTCTGCGCAGTTGGCTGGCGAAAGAAATCGATTTGCGGCGCGCTTATGACACGCGGCGGCATCGTCAGTTAGAACGGCTGAAGCGCGACTTGCAAAGCGACATGCTGCTGCGCGGCACTGCCATCCTGGCGCAATTTGATGCCGAACGGCTGGCAAAAGCGCCGCTCAACCAACTGGCAGCCGCTCTGGGCAGCCTGGTGACCCATGCCTTGAAATTGGAGGAGGCGATACAACCCCGTGCCGAAGACGACGAGCGCGTCATCCGAGTCGAATACTATTACGATGGTCAGGTCCAGGATGCTCCACCCTGGGCAGGCGCAAGTGATGGACGACCCCGCGCGGTTCAAAGTGGTGGCTTGCGGACGCCGCTGGGGCAAGACCGAGCTGGGCAAAACGGCGCTGCTGCGGCTGGCGCTGCAACCGGGGCGGCGCGCGTGGTGGCTGGCACCCACCATCATGATGGCCAGCCAGGTATGGCGCGATCTGAAAAAGAGCCTGCACAGCCTGCCATACGCCAGCACAAGCGAAATTGAAAAGCGCATTGATATTGCCGGCGGTGGCATGATCGCCGTGCGCAGCGCACACCATCCCGACAGCCTGCGCGGCGAGGGGCTCGACCTGGCGGTGCTGGACGAAGCCGCCTATATGCAGCCGCGCGTCTGGCACGAGATTGTGCGCCCCATGCTGACGACCACGCAAGGCAGCGCGCTCTTCCTCAGCACGCCACTGGGCAAAAACTGGTTCTACGATCTTTTTCGCATCGGCATGGACAGCGCAGAAGACGAATTCGCCGCCTTCCATTTCAGCACAGCCAGCAATCCGCTCATCGCCACCGACGAGCTGGAGAGCATCCGCCGGCGCACGACTGAGCCCATCTGGCGCGTGGAGTACCTCGCCCATTTCAGCGACGAAAGCGGCACGGTGTTTCGCGGGATTCGCCAGGCTGTACAGCCGCTCCGCCAAAACACGCCCAGCGCCGGGCACAGCTATATTGCTGGCATCGATTGGGGGCGCAGTCACGATTTCACCGCCATCGCCATTATCGACGCGACAGAGCGCAGGCTGGTGGCGCTGGACCGCTTCAACGAGATCGGCTGGGGATTGCAGCGGGGACGGCTGCGAGCGTTGGCGCAGCGCTGGGGAACGCAGGTCATCTGGGCGGAGAGCAACAGCATCGGCGCGCCCAATATCGAAGCGCTGCAAGCCGAGGGCCTGCCCGTGCGCGGCTTTGCCACCACCGCCAAGAGCAAATCGCCACTCATCGAATCGCTGGCGCTGGCGCTCGAACGCCGCCAATTGTCGCTGCTGGACGACCCCGTGCTACTGGGCGAATTGGCCAGTTATGCGCTGGAACGACTGCCGGGCGGAGGGTATCGTTACAGTGCGCCACCTGGCATGCACGACGACACGGTCATCGCGCTGGCGCTGGCCTGGCACGGCGTGATGAACAGCGGCGCTCGCTTCGACTTTGCATGAAATGAGCCGCAGAAGTATCGCCAAGTGCTAGCCCCCTCAGTCCCCCCCGACGAGTCAGGGGGAGGCTGACCCCCACCCCCAAAAATGAGGGAGGGGCTTTTCACACCCCATCAATCCACCTGTCGGGTCGGGAGGAGCATAAGGGGTTGGCTACCCTCCCTGACTCGTCGGGGAGGGG
>JAJDZQ010000181.1 GCA_022824565.1 Anaerolineae bacterium
GGGGCGCTGGGCGGCCTCGAGCGCTGCGGCGGATCAAGCGCTGCTGGAAAAATTCCGCAGCTTGCAAGACCGTTTCACCTTTGTGAGCGCGGGGGACGAGATTGCGCCCGGCGTAACGGTGGTCGACCTGGCTGGACACACGCAGGGGCACGCTGGCTTGCTGCTGGAATCGCAGGGCGAGCGACTGCTGCATGTGGTCGATCTGCTGCATCAAGCCTTCCAACTGCAGCATCTTGATTGGCACTTCGGCTTCGACAGTGACGGTGCCGCGGCCGTCGATACACGGCGGCGAGTCTTGCAAGAATGCGCCGAGAGGCAGATATTGACGCTCTTTTATCACCTGGGCTTCCCCGGGCTGGGCACGGTCACGCGGGCTGGGACTGGTTACGCTTTCAACCCGATTACCTAACCCCACCCCAGCCCCCAGCCCCCAGAACGAGGGAAGGGGAGTTTTTCAGTGGTTCAGTAGGTTTTGAAGCCCCTCCCTCATATTGGGGGAGGGGTTTGGGGTGGGGGCAAAGCAGCCCGCATCCAGCAAGTTCGCCACTCCCGCGGCCAACCCAAAACCATGCGTCTGTAACATTCTATATGGACCCGAAGAAGCTTTCATCCACTGTGACTTTTTCAATGACAACCGGCTCTGTCTTTACGCCAAGCTCGAGTTCCTTGAGCTTTTCGATAAGCTGCTCCCCATCCACCAGATCAATCTCTGGCGCGCCGTCCCGGGTCGCTTCGCGTGTCGCGGCTGGTGTAAAGCTGCCGGTCGTGACGAGCAAGCCCTTGTCGGTGCGTCCAACCATAGCGCCGCGAAAATCGCGAATGACACCTGCGCCGATGGATCCTTTGTACCGCTTGCATTGGAATAGCACCTTGAAGGAAAGAAAGCCGCCGATTCGCATAACCCCAATTCCGTCAATACCGCCGTCGCCGCTTCGTCCAGTAACTTCGACCTGCGTAAAGCCACTTTCGCGCAGAATCCGCTGGAAAAGCCGTTCAAACGCAGACGGATCCATCGCCGCGAGTACATCATAGAGCTGTTCGCGCCACTCTTCATCATCCGAAGCATCGTCAAATTCAGAGAATTCGCCCATAGAATCTCGCGATTCAGCCGTTTCACCTACCGACTTTTGTTGCCTTTTATTTTTCAACATGTCAATGACCGTGGACCTGACTTGCTTGGTATCGACTTCAGTTGAATCTTGCCCTTTCTGCGTTAGCGCCCACACTCCCCTTTGAGAGTTGTCAACAAGTCCATTTTTCTTGAGGTAAGTTCTAGCCCAGCCCAATCGGTAGTCAAGTTGAGTTTGAGTGCCTTTGTCAGGATTGTGTAGCTCGGCTACCTGCTCATCTGATAGCTCCAGAATAGCCACCACTTTGTCGTGGATCTCTTGATTGGAGCCCGAATCACCCAACTCGCGCAGCGCCTGCAACACTGGATTGAACAATTCGTGAAACTGTGGGTTCTTTGACGAATTCTCTTGCACGTTCACACCTCCGCAAACCACTCCCCATCGATGATCACCCGCTCGACCAGCACCTGCTCGGTGCGCACGCCCAGCCCCAGCGTCTTGAGCTTGTCGTTCAGCCCTTCGCCATCGATCAGCAAAATTTCTGGCGCGCGTTCGGCAGCCGCTTTCAATTCGGCTTCTTGCGTGAACTTGCCGGTGGTGATGAGCAGGCCTTTGTCGGCCCGCCCCACCATGACGCCGCGCCGAAAATCTTCGACTTCTGCCGAGCTGATGCGCGCGCCGCCGCGAATGCAGCGAAAAGAGACGCGAAAAGACAAAAAGCCGCCGCCGCCAAAGATGCCCATGCCTTCGATGCGATCGTTGGTATTGTCGACATCGATATCGTGCACGCCGTCTTTTTCTAGCAGGCGCAAGACCAGGCGCTGAAAGGCTTCGGCGGGCATTTGCTCGACTGTGTCGGTCAGTTGGTCGCGCCAGCCGCTCAAACTGGCGATGAGCTGCGGCGTATCTTCGGGCGCAATCTGGATAATCTGCGGGTTTTCGGACGGGTCCATCATTGCCTCCTAACCTATCGGGGAGAAAGAACAGCTTATTGACGCGCCAGGCTGGTGACGAGCAGGTCAAGAGCCAGGCGCGGCGCGATCTGCCCGGTCTTCATATCCTGGTCATAGCGCTGCAGCCGTTTGAGAATGGCATCGAGCTGGTGGATATCAAAGCGTTGGGCTTGGGCAGCCAGTTTGCCAGCCACAAATGGATGCACGCCCAGCGCCGCGGCGACAGCATCGCGCCCGGCCCCGCCGCCGCTATCGAAGTGGTCGCGCGTCATCAGCAGCAGGCGGAATTGGCGCACAAACATGGCGAAGAGTCGGAAGCCGGGGTCGCGCGGGTCATCGTGCAGCGACTGATGCACCAGGCGCAGGGCTTGCTCGCCATGACCCTGTGCCAGCGCATCGACCAGCTTGAAGATGTCGGCTTCGGGCACATAGGGACAAAGCGCCGCCACATCGCGTTCGTCAATCGGGCGCTCGCCATCGACATAGCAGACCAGCTTGTGCAATTCGTTTTCTGCGCGCAGCAAGTCCTGGTTGACGGTGCTGGCGATGGCGCTGGCAGCGGCCGGGGCGATTTCCTGCGCATATTCGTCGCGGGCGCGGGCGATGATCCAGCTGGTCAGGTCTTTGGGCTTGGCGAAGTGACGGACGAAGCCGTTGGATAGCTTGCTGGCGGCTTTCAACACGCGGTTGCTGGCGCGCAGGCTCTCGTCTTCCACCAGCACCAGACGCGCATAGGCGGGCAGCGTGGGCAACTCGGCGATGAGGCGGTCGCTGGCTTTTTTGCCCGCCTGGCCAGCGCCCCGGCGAGTGATGTGGCTGAGCAAGCCGCGCGCGATGACCAACCGCTTTTCCGCCAGGAAAGGCACGACCTTCACCGCCGAAACGATATCGGGCACAGTCGCTGCTGCGCCAGCAAACTCGCTGCGATTCAAGTCGCCATCTTCGCCCATGGCCGCGCGCATTTTCAGCAACTCTTCGTCGCGCCTGATGATGTCTTCGCCATGAAAGATATAAAAGGTGGGGGCGCTCATGCCTGCGCCTGCTGAGTGGCCACGCGATGAAAGACCACTCGCCCCAGATTGAAGGGCAGTTGCCAGCTGTGCCGCTTCACGCCGATCACTTGCAGGCCGCCGATATCGCCCGCTGTGGTAACGTGCCGCTGCAGCTCTCCGCCCAGCGCCGGCGCGATCATCAGAACCAGCGTCGACAAGGTCATGACCGTATTGAAGCGCTTCCAAGCCTGACGACGGCCCAGCCCGGCGAAGCCCAAGAAACCCACAGCCGTCGCCAAAAAGCTTGCGGTGACCAGGTTGGTGCCACAGTTGGGATGAACAGCCAGGTCGGTTTCTCCCGCAGCCATGCGTTCCAGCGCTTCCGCTGCGGCTTTTTCGATTTGCTCGCTCGGCACATCGCCAAGCAGATAAAAGCCATCGCTGTCACTGCGCCCGGACAAACGATGCCCTTGCCGATTCAGGATGTGGATGGTGGCGTGTTCCAAGCCGTGATTGCGGCGGATGCGCAAGATGACTGGCTGCTGCAGCAGGGGCGCGGCACGCTCTGCCAACTGCTCGATCGGCGACATGGCGAATCCTTGCTCGTGATGGTCGATTCATGTGAATCTAGCACAGATCGGCACGGCTTGCGAGGCGCGGACCCCTGGCGGGCGGCTGTGCTATAATCTGCGTCATGGTTCACGCCCATGCTCCGCCCCATCCCCTGGTGCGCTTGCACAGCCTGCTGCGAACGGGACCTGTGCCCTTGGCGCTGCGCCTGCTGGACCAGATTGTGCGGCGGACGACGGGCGCGCCCATCTGGCGGCTCTGCGCGGTCACGCCTCAGCTGCATGCGGGCGGGCAGCATTACCGGCGCGGCTATGCCAAAATGCGCGACTATGGCATCACCGCTATCCTCAATATGCGCGGAGAACACTGCGACCTGGCGCAGGGCATCGGCGGAGAACGCCATCTGCAGCTCGCCACAATCGACAATACGCCACCGTCGCTGGACGATCTGCGCCGTGGCAGCGGCTTCATTCGGGCGGAAATCGAACGAGGCGGCAAAGTGTATGTGCACTGCGCGGTCGGCTGTGGACGCGCGCCCACCATGGCAGCCGCCTACCTGATCTCGACTGGCTTGACGGCAGACGAGGCGCTGCGGCGCATCAAACAAGTGCGCCCCTTTGTGCATCCGACTCCCGGGCAACGTGAGGTGCTGAATGCGTTTGCCGCTCGCTGCCAGGGCGCTGCCGCATGCCAAAGCTGATTATCACCGCCGACGATTGTGGACTATCCGAGGCGAACAACCGACATGTGCTCGATTTGCACGAGCGCGGCTACCTCAGCGCTGCCAGCGTATTGACCAATTATCCGGCGCATCGGCACGCGCTGGAGATTTTCCGCAGCAGCAATAGCCTCGATCTGGGCGTGCACCTCAACCTGACCGATGGCGAGCCCGTCACCCAATTTGCAGCGCAGCATGCCCATTTGCTGGGTAGCGACCGTCGTTTTCGAGACAAGTTCAGTTTG
Organism: Anaerolineae bacterium; assembly: GCA_022824565.1. GTDB lineage: Bacteria > Chloroflexota > Anaerolineae > Aggregatilineales > Phototrophicaceae > UBA6055. Next base: position 4,549 of record JAJDZQ010000181.1, read on the forward strand.
TACCTGCGCGGGCTCTTCTTCAACAAAGCTGCCATCCGCTGGATACGCAACGAGCTTGACTTGCAATTGCGCCGCTGCCTCGTGGCTGGCGTCGAGCCACAGCACATCACAACGCATCATCATTTTCATACGCTGCCCATATTGCGCGAAATCGTGCACGAACTGGCGGCTGTGTATCGGGTACGTTGGGTGCGCGGGCATGACTTTCGGGCGATGCTCACGCCCAATGCGTTGCTGCTGCGCCGGCAGCGGAGCGCACACCGCTACAACTTTGCCATGCCAGACTACATGACGGGCATTCAAGGCTGGATGAAACGCCCGCCAGCCGAACTTGCCCGGCAGGTCGCCCGTCTTGATGGCACAATCGAGATCGTCGTTCATCCCGCGCCTGGCCGGGACCCTGGCTTTCCCGCCGAGATCGATTATGGCCTAGCCGAGCGCCACGCAGAGACGCAGCGGCTCATCCAGGTGGTCGACTGTCTGCGCGCGCAGGGCATAACGCTTGATTGACAAGCCGCCCTGCCCTACAATACAGCGTCTTTTGTTGATGTTGAACGACCAAAGAGTTGCATGGAATTGAGGTTTCCATGATCAGCGAAAAGACCATCGTCACCCTGGAGTTGCACAAGATCCTGTCGCAGCTGGCTGCCTATACCACATTCGGCGCTGGCGAAGAATTCGCGCTGGAACTCTTCCCATCCACCGAGATCGAAGAAGTGCAGCTTTGGCAGCGCGAAACTGCCGAAGCCGTCGCCCTGCTGAGCGAGCGCGACCATATCACCGTGCGCGGCGCCAGAGATGTGCGCGAGCCGGTCATGCGCGCCCTGCGTGGCGTGGTTATCGAGGCAGGCACTCTGCTGGATATTCGCTATACCCTGCGGCGCGGCAGCACGCTCAAGCGCAGCTTGGGGCGCATGCAGGCCAGTTTTCCCTTGCTGGCCGAGCTGGCAAACGAGATCGAAGAATGCCAGGCGCTGCAGACCCGCATCGAAAAAACAGTCGATGACAATGCCGAAATCAAAGACACCGCCAGCGCCCGCCTGGCCATCATCCGCCGCGACTTGAAAGTGGCGTTTGACCGCTTGCAGACGCGCCTCAACCGCATCGTCACCAACCGCGCCAACCTCGACAAGCTGCAAGAAGCCATCGTGACCATGCGCAACGGACGTTATGTCGTGCCGCTAAAAGCCGAGCACAAAGGCAAAATCAAAGGCATCGTACAAGACACATCTGCCTCGGGCGCGACCATCTTCATCGAGCCGCTGGAAACTGTCGAGCTCAACAACCGCTGGCGCGAGCTGCAAGTCGCCGAAGACAAAGAGATCCGCCGCATCCTGGCCGAGCTGACAGAAGAGATCGCCACCCAAAGCGAAGGCATCGTGCGCACCGTGCAGTTGCTGGGTTACCTGGACCTGACCTTTGCCAAGGCGCGCTTCGCCATGGACAAAAGCTGCGTGCAGCCGGTCATGTCGGCGCTGGGGACGAGCGCGAAGCTCATGCTGAAAGGCGCTCGGCATCCGCTGTTGCAAGGGCATGTCGTGCCGCTGGACCTGCGCATGGCTGCCGATAGCTGGGTGCTGGTCGTGACGGGACCCAACACCGGCGGCAAGACAGTCGCGCTGAAGACCATCGGTTTGATGGCGCTGCTGGCGCAATGTGGCTTGCACATTCCAGCCGACGAAGCGGCGCTGCCGGTCTTTCGAGGTGTCTATGCCGATATCGGCGACGAGCAGAGCATCGAGCAGTCGCTTTCGACCTTTTCGTCGCACATGACCAATATCATCGACATTCTGGCGCGGGCAGATGCGCGCTCGCTGGTCATCCTGGACGAGGTCGGCGCCGGCACCGACCCCGCAGAAGGCTCGGCGCTGGCGATGGCGCTGCTGAATTGTTTTCGCAATCGCGGCGTGACCACGCTCGTCACCACGCACCACCCAGAGCTAAAGGTATATGCCGTCGATACGCCGGGCGTGCGCAATGCCAGCGTGGAATTCGACCTCGAGACCCTGCAGCCGACTTATCGACTGGTGGTGGGTTTGCCCGGCCGGTCAAACGCTTTGGCCATCGCCGAGCGCCTGGGCTTGTCCGCCGAGATCATCAGCGACGCCCGCGGGATGGTGGCCAGCGCCGAATTGCAAGCCGATGACCTGCTGGACGAGATTCAACGCACCCGCGCCGAGACGCGCCGGCATTACGCAGAGATCGACCAACTGCGCGCCGGGCTGGAAGCGCAGCGCGACGAATTGCAAGCCCGCCTCGACAAGATCGAAGACGAAAGACGCGATGTCATCCGCGCCGCGCGCCGCCATGCCGAAGACGACCTGGCAGATTTCAACAGCGAGCTGCGCGAGATGCGTGGCGAACTGCGCGCAGCCGGCCTGCCCGCCGAAACTTTGAATGCCATAAAAGCCGCCGCCGACAAACTGGCTGGCTGGACGAACGCGCCTCTGGATGATGCCGAAGAAGCCGCGCTGCTGGAAGATATGGATTGGCTGCCGCGCGTCGGCGATACAGTCTTCATGGACACGTTGAATGCCGAAGGCGTCATCGTCGAACTGGATGACAAAGCGGCGCAGGTGCAGGTCGGGGCGCTGCGCGTACGAGCCAAATACAGCGACATGCGCAAACGCAACCGCAGCGAAAAACGCGCCCAGGAACGCGGGCATGCGCGACAATACGACAGTGTCGAGATGCAATTGCAACCGGCCAAGTCGCCGGGCATGGAGCTGGATATCCGCGGGCAACGGGTGGACGATGCGCTGGAAGTGCTCGACCGCTATGTGGACGCGGCTTATACGGCTGGCTTGCCATTTGGGCGCATCATCCACGGCAAGGGCACGGGGCGGCTGCGGCAGGCGGTGCGCGGGCATCTGCGCCATCATGCCTTGATCAGCAAGGTCACGCAGGGTCTGCCAAAAGAAGGCGGCGCGGGCGTCACCGTGATCCACATGGTGCCGATTACATGACCGCAACCTCGCATCTGGCGTCGTAGGGGCGATACTTGTGTCGCCCAGTTCTGATACAGTGCTGTTCTTGATGGGCGAGACAAGTCTAGCCCCTACAGTTTTCGCGCGAAGTGAGGCGGATGGCGCAAACCTTGCTTACCCCAGCCCCGGCCCCTCCTCAATGACTCGGAGAGGGGAGCTAAGAGAGCTATTCCTCGACATGTCGAGGGTCTACCCCAGCCCCCAACCCCCTCCCCGAAGCATCAGGGAGGGGGAGCCATTCAGAGAAGATGAAATCTGATGCTCGTTTTCTTGCAGATTAGCAAGCTTTGCATAGGTTTCTCGACGAGTCACCCTTCCCTATTGATATGGGGAAAGGCCGGGGATGGGCTAGAAAAAAGTATCCTGTCCTCAGCTGACCTGTCAGGGGGACTGAGAAGGGGTTACAGTAGCCAACCATGACCGAAGACCGCCGACAGATGTTCACAGCTCGCTATGCCAGCGGCGATAAGCCCTGGGACAGCGGCATCACCCCGCCGGAGATCAGGCGCATTTTGCACGAACTGCCGCCGGGCGATGCGCTGGACCTGGGCTGCGGCACGGGCACGGTCATGCGCGATCTGCTGGCGAATGGCTGGCGCGTCGATGGCATCGACTTCGTGCCCAGCGCGGTTGAACTGGCGGCGCAGAAATTGGCGGAGTTCCCGACTGAAAATTGGCGCGCCTTCTGCCACGATGTCACGCGTCTGCCCGAGTTGTCCCATCTTCGCGAGCGCTACCAGCTCTGCATCGATATCGGCTGCGGACATGGACTGCACGGCGCGGCAGCTGTGGACTATGCGCGGGGCGTGAGCGAGCGGCTGGCAAGCGGTGGCATCTTCATGCTCTACGCGGCGCAGCCACGGCCAGGATCGGCGCTGGGCTGGACGCCCGAATTTGTCGAGAGGCTATTCTGCCCGCCCCTGCGTCTGGTCTGGCGTCAAGCTGGCGAAGATGCCAAAATCGGCGCGAAGTCGAGTTGGTATCGGCTGCGCAAACAACAATATGGTTGAGAGTATGATTGCACATCCGCAGCGCTTGCTAGGCAAGATCGTTATTCTGCTGGCGCTGGGATTATTCGCGCCGGCAGCTTCCAGCCAGTCTCCCCCTCCGATTGCGCCGATGCCAACATCCCCCGCCAACGGCAGCGAATTCGTGGATTCCGATATCTGGCTTCGCTGGTCTTGGTCGCCGGGCTTGGCAGAGCAGCAATTGTATGCCTTGCGCATCTGGACGGAAGACCGGCCCCATCAAGAAATCTGGACAGAAGATTACGAGGTCCGCGTCAAGCCGATAATCGACAGCTTTGGTAGCGACTTTGGCAGGTTCTTCTGGCAGGTCGCCATCGTCAACCGCAAAGTCGATGGATATTTTGCCAGCATGGGCAGTGATTGGAGCGAAATCTTCGAGTTGCAGCGCTTACGCCGAGAGCGCATTCCCGCCATTCCTCGCGACCAAATGTCCCCCGCAGCCCAGATCTTTGCCGACCAGGACCTCAGTGCATCCCAACTTATCGACGCGGTTCATCTTTTCATACACAAAAACAGCGTGACCAACGAACAACTGCAATATGCGCCAGACTATAGCGACGCCATTGACCTGATGCTGTCCCATGCGCAAGGCGAATCGAGCGAGCGCCCGCGCCTGCTTTGTGATGGCCGCTCGACCGCCATGCTGACGATTTTGAAAGAGCTCGGCATCGAAAGCCGCCTGGTGTTCCTATACAAAGACGACGGCGGCTGGATTTCTCAGCATACCGTCCTGGAGGTTTTTAATCCCGACACGCAGTATTGGCAGACCCACGATGTCGGCAGCGACTTCTATTATATCGCTTTAGAAAGCGGCATTCGAGTCAATGTCGAAAGCTTGTTGTTTGATGCCAGCGTCCGAATCATCGGCTGCCCGATAGATGGCAGTCCCTGCAGCGCCCAGGTGTCTGCCGATTGGCTCTCTTACTTTGAAGCGCTGCGCTATGGCCATACATACGAGGTCTGGGTCAACCCCGACCGCTTCGACCTGTCAACTCGGTTTGCCGGGCAAGCGGGCAGAAATCTCGCGGAATTCATCGGCGACGGTGCCCCGCGCCGCGTCACTTTTCGCCTGGATAGCTGGCTGGATTCGCGATGAGCGCGCCCCTCACGGACCAGAGCAGCTTGTTGCCACGCGAGAAGTCTTGGTGGCTGGGGCTGCAGCTCTTATTGCTGCTGGCCGGCTGGCTCTATCTGCGCGGCTACGGTGTGAGCCTGCCTTTCATAAGCCATGTCGACGAACCACAGCATCTGCTGGCGGCGCAGCATTTGATTGACGATGGCACGGCCAGCGCCGTCTATCATGATGCCGCGCCACCGGGCATGAGTCGGCTGAATTATTTGCTGCTCAAGCACATCAAAGCGCCGGACGATCCACCTGGCACGATGCTTCCCGCGCTGCGCCTGATAACGATCGCTGCCTGGCTGCTGGTCGTCGTTATGATCGCGCTGCTCGGGCGCATGGTCGCCAACCCGCTCTGCGGCCTGCTGGCGGCGGCAATCTGGATTGTGAATCCGTGGGTGGTCGAGCGGGCGCATTTTGTCCTGCCCGATGGCTACCTGACGCTCTTTACGCTGCTGGCCTTGTGGCTGGCGCTGGTCGGCGCGCTGCATGGGAGGCCCAGTTTCAGCACGGCCGCGGTCTATAGCATCATGCTGGCGATCATTTTCAAAACGCAAGCCATCTTCGTCGCTCCCTTGGCGATATTCTTGCCTTTAGCTTACCCCCCCCCCCCCCTCCCCCGAAATAGTTCGTAATAAAGCATGGCAGCAGGTCTTATGGAATTGCGTGCGCTTCGGATTCTTCCTGTTTTGGCTGCTGCTGATTTATCCGACGCTCGAGCAAAGCGACATTCCCTATTGGCCCGCCCAGACTGACCAGGCTGGCTTGCACGCGCTTGGGTCGCTTGGCTTCAACCTGTCGCAGACGCTCGCGCAATTCGCTTCGCTGCCTGGCTGGATTCCGCTGGGGGGACTTGCCTTGTCGCTGGTCTATATTCGGCGAGTTGATCGAATGGCGCTGGCATGCCTTGCCATCGCTGCCGGCGCCTGCCTGCTGGGCTTAAGTTTTTTCGGCGCGCAGCATTTGCGGCAGTTCTTTGTACTGGGAGCGCTGCTGGCGATTTTCATGGCGCTGGGCACTTCGGGCGGCATCCAAGCGGGCAGCTGGGTTCTGCGCAGGCTCGGATTCCAGCAATGGCGTGGAATTACAGCGGATAATCTTGCGGCAATAATCGCCTGTGTCCTGTTGGCCGCAAGCCTCTGGCCGGCTTACCGCGAGTCAGACGCGCTTGCCCATGACTTCAGCTTGCCCGACCGCCGCAACGAACTGACGCAGTACTTTGACACATCGCTCGAGCCGGGTATGTACATCGCCAATTATGACAATCACAAGACCTTCAATCGTGCCTGGGGCGGCTATGCTGGCGTGCACGACTTCCCGCGCTACCCGCAACACGCGCTGCTGCACGAACGTCCCATAGACGAATGGCGCGCGTTAGGCGTGGATTATGCTATTCTGCCGCATCACCTGGCGCTGCAAGATGCCGCCGCAACTTATCCCGGCGAGACGGTAGCGCTAAAGACCTATCCCGCCAGCGCCCAATATCGCGGACCTGACATGGTCGTGCTGCGCCTGCAGCCCATGCAAAACGAACACGGCGGCAAGCTGGGCAGCGTGAAATTGTTGGGCTATGACATCAGCGCGACGACTGTGCGGGCTCGTGATGTCATCGTCCTGCGCCATTATTGGCGGGCAGAATCCGCGCCAGCCAGCAGCTTGCATGTGTTCAATCATTTGCTGAATGACCAGAACGAAATCGCCGCTCAGGTAGATGGCAGCCCGCTCTTTGACAGCCGCCGCGAAACGACAAGCTGGGATGACCCGGACGAAACCTTGCTGGGTCGCAATTTCAGCTTGCGCTTGCCCGACGACCTGCCGCCCGGCGTCTACACGCTGGTGACGGGCTTGTATGAACCGCAGACTGGCGCGCGCCTGCCCAATATGCAAGGCAGCGGCGATTTTCTTCTGGTGACGGCAATCGAGGTGATCGCCGCCAGCCAGCCAGAGCAATAAGCCCTTTCTGCCAAGCCCGATTCTGCGCCTGCCCTATAATGCTCCTTGTTCATCAAGTCGGGTTCGGATTGCTGTGCGCCTGCTGACCATCCTGTTGCTTTGCTGCGCCGTGCTTTTGTGCGCATGCGCCTCGGCGGACGATCAGCCCGCGCCAAAACCCACGCAGCCTGCCGCTACAACCAACCTGGCCGCCGCAGCGGATATTGCCCGCCGCTTCCTGGATGCCTGGCAAGTCGGCGATCTGGATGCCATGCACCGCCTGTTGACCTTCCGCAATCGCGAGTTGACCCCGCTGGCGGAGTTTCGCGCGCTGTATGAGCAGGCGCATGCTGCCATGAGCTTTGTCGGTTTGGACTACAAGCTGCAAACGTTGACGGGCGAGGGCCGCTTCTTGGCTTTGCAATACGAAGTCACTTTTCATACGCGCATTCTGGGCGCATTTGTTGACAGCCAGCGAATGCTGCATCTGGTGGTGGATTCGCAAATCGGCGAGTGGCGCATCGCCTGGTCGCGCGCCGATATTTTCCGCGAAATGGGCGAAGGCGCGCGGCTGATATTCGAGGCGCAACTGCCCGGACGCGCCAATATCTACGACCGCTATGGCACGGCGCTGGCTGATCAGAATGGGCGCGTCGTGCGCATCCGGGTCGACAACCGCCGCATCCCCGACCGCGCAGCCTGTTTTCAAGCGCTGGCACAAGCCACCAGCGAGACTGCTGCCGATATGGACGACTTGTTCAACCAGCGCTCCAAGCCCGACTGGATCGTTGACGCTGGCGTGATTGAACGAGACACTTTCATTCGTCTGCATGACCGCATCGAGGCGGTCTGTGCCGCCGACTTCGTGCAGCAGTCAACGCGGCGCTATCTGGATGGCGCGCTGATGCCACATGTAATTGGGCATGTCGGTTATGCAAATGCCGAAGAACTTTCGAGCTTGCTGGAAGCTGGATTGCATGCCGAAACTATCATCGGCAAAGCCGGCATCGAAGCCAGCATGAACAGCACACTGGCCGGCGCGCCCGGCGGCAGGCTTTCGCTGGTGGCAGCGGATGGACGGCGTCTGCGCGTGCTGAGCGAGGCGCGTTCGCAAGTCCCAAAGAGCTTGTGGCTGACAGTCGATGCCGATTTGCAACGAGCTATCGGCAGCATTTTGGGCGATGCTTTCGCCAATGGCACCTATGCGGAAGAGACCAATGGCGCGGCTGTCATCATCATGGATGTCAACAATGGCGACATCCTGGCGCTGGTCAGCTACCCCGCCTATGACAGCAATATCCTCAATCCCTTCCCGCCGATGGGACGCGAGGCGGCACATACAGCCCTGGAAGAGCTGATCGCCGATGAACGCAATCCGCTGCTCAATCGTGGCACGCAAGGCACCTATGCAACTGGCTCGGTCATGAAAGTGATGAGCTCGGTCGCGGCGCTAGAAAGCGGCGTTTATACGCAGGACACGCGTTATACCTGCAGCGGCCGCTGGTCATACGGGAACGATCTGCGCTATGACTGGCTGCTCGCGGGGCATGGTGTGATGTCGGTGCAGACAGGCATCACCAACAGTTGCAACCCGTTCTTTTATGAAGTCGGCTTTCGGCTGAATGCGCAAGACCCGCAGCTGCTGCCAGATTATGCGCACAGGCTGGGCTTGGCACATGCGACCGGCATCGGCACAATCACCGAAGCAGCCGGCACCATTCCCGCGCCTAATACCATACAGCGACTGACCGGTGTGCCCTGGTCGTATGCGCATGCGGTGAACCTGTCTATCGGGCAAGGTGAGGTGCAGGTTACTCCCCTGCAAATGCTGCGCATGTACGCGGCGGTGGCAAACGGCGGCTATCTGCTGCGTCCGCAGCTGGTGCGCGAACAGGGGATCCTGGACGAACGCGATCTCGTTGCCCGGCGCGATGTGATGCGCGACCTGGCTTTGGACGAGGATAACCTGGCCATCATTCAGCGAGGCATGTGCGATGTCACCAGCGCCTATTCGGGCACGGCATCGGCGCAGTTTGTCTATTCGCCGCTGTTGGATGTTGGCGTATGTGGCAAGACGGGCACAGCGCAGGTGCCAGGCGCAGGCAAGCTGCCACATAGCTGGTTCATCGCCTATGCGCCAGCCAAAGAGCCGCAGATCGCCATCGTCACGCTGGTGGAAAATGGCGGAGAAGGCTCGGCTGTCGCGGCGCCTCTGACGCGAGATATTCTCGAATACTATTTTTTTTCGGGGTTGTGAGACTCTTTACGAACCGAATGCCAGCGCTTCTGCGATAAACTTGCCCTTGACCCGCCCAACATAGCGGTAAATCTCCAGCAGTTCCTCGTATGCGCCTTGACCTCCAACCATCGTCCAGAATTCTTCGCCAATAAGCACAGCGTCATCGTAGGGCATATAGTTTCTGGGATATGACCAGGTGTAGTCTTCGCGCTGATTGCCAAAGGGATTATACGGCATTGCCAGATAGCAGTTGACTTTTGGGCGCGCCATCCCGCGCAGCGCATGGATGAGCAGGATTCCTTGCGTGATGCGCGCGCACTGGTCTTTGTTGGGCTTGGGCGACTTCATTTCAAAGTAGAACTCGCTGCCGTCGTTCGCGCGGAAGAAGATGTCGGCCTTCTTGCGGCGCAATGCCACTTCGCCGATTTGATTGGCCTTTAGCACTGAAGCGATCATGTCGTCCAGCGAAGGGCGTCGCGCAGGATCCGAAGTTGTTCGTTCGTACATTTCCAGTTGCCGGTCGATTTCCGCAAGAGCCCCGGTTGAAACTCCGCTCTCGACTTCATAGCCGCGCTGCGCCTCGAAGTACCTGTCACGGGCGATCAGCAATGCGCATTGTTCCAGACTCGTTCCTAGCCGGGTAACCAGTCCCCGCTCAAATGCGCTTATGCGCAAGACTTCACTGGGAACAATGGCCGAGTGAAACGGCTTCAAACCGCCTTTTGCATCAGAGAGCGACAAGTATTCCAGCACGCTGGTCATTGTTGCGACTTTGCGGTTTCGGTAGTCGTTTACAAGGTTCTCGACGAAGACCTCAAGATGGGCGGTAATTCTCGTCTTTGTGAGTTCCGACAAAGTCGCCACAACAGCCTCACTAGCGGCACAAATGAAAAATGGACTCGGAGTATGGCGACCTGTCCACCTCCGACCTGCGCAGCACCGGGCGTTTGAACTGACTCACAATTCGCATGCCCGCCCGCGCAGCGATTTCAGGATAAAGGTTGTGCTTGTCATTCGCCACCAGGAAGACATGAAAGTCGTCTTTCAAATAACGGCGGCAGTTGCGTAGGACATCCGACACGCCCTCAACATACGATTCTCGTGCCGCTTTGCCCTTGCCCTTGTACAGCGGTCCGATTTCGGCATCGTCGCGCCGCGTTATGTCCAGCAGTTCATAGGCATAGGCATGCTGCTCGTGATAATCAATCATGCCGACATAGGGCGGGCTGGTGAAAATGCCGCTTATTTTCCGCTGTCGCGCGAGTTCCGCCAGTTTGGGCTGTCGCAGCGCCAGTAGCTTATCCAACTGGAAATTGCGCGAGTCGCCCGTTAGCGCAAGTTGGCATGTTTCTGTTCGCAAATGGTCAAACTCGACGAAGCGCTTCACAGCATCATCCGTGTAACGTTGCCACCAGTCCGTCAGAGTAAACAGCGGTTTGCAAATCTTGAGATGCTTGCGGCAATAATAGGTTGATCGCATCGGCTTTTTCAGCGTAGCTAAGTCGAGATGCGTCGTCGCCCGCGCCGAGCGAATCGTGCGCGACAGAATTACCCAAAGCGTTTCACGAATGTCGTTGTCGGTGATTTGCCTGATTTGTGCCGCCAGCAGTTCAAGCTCAGCGCGAACCGACGGTATGTACCACTTGTCGAGGAATGTATCGTCGCCGTTTTTCAAATGCACCTCATGTTTTTCTACCAAAGCAAAAAATGTCTCGGCGAAGATGTCAGCTTTCTCCGCGCCGTACTTGCCGGCGTTGAAGTCTTTTTCGCGCGCGCGCAGCCGAAAGGCCGGCGATGGAAAATGCTGAGCGTTGAATGCCGAAAGCGCCACGCCCAATTCCTGGTCAAACTCCTGCAAACCCTCGCGCTCGTAATGTTTCATTAATGTGCCGGTCAACTCACGAATGCACTCCAACAGCGCCAGATTGTCGTGGCGGCGAAGTTTCGCGTTGCAGATCATCGTGTTGAATTCGGATACATCAATGCCCACCGCGTGCATGCCCAATTCCGCCGCTTGCACGAGCGTCGTGCCGCTGCCGCAGAATGGATCCAGTACAATATCGCCAGGCTTAAAATAGATCTCTCGCTTGTAGTTGTCTGTATGTCCATCCAAAAAGTATTCGACCAACTGCGGAATAAATTTGCCCTTGTAAGGATGCAGCCTATGCACATGCTTCGTGCGTTCTCTTTCGGAATATTCTGTGAAAGCCAGCCGCCGATTGACATCCGCTTCCAGTTGCGCGTATGACGCACGAAGGCGCTTCATCTCGTCATCGTAGTAGCGCTGCAGTTCGGCGCGGTCAACCAGGATACTGCCATTGTGTACGACACTGCGCACGCGGCCATATGTGATGAGATAAGTGATGTTCGAGCGGGAAATAGACCGCTTGTAACGCCGCGATGCCCAGTCGCTCGCTTCCGCAATGGAAATATGGTCGCTGAATTCAAAGCCCGCCAATGCCCGCCCTTTCATCCCAAGGCCACCGCCGTCGCAGCGATGATCGCCAACTCCACAGCCAGCATGGTCATGAAGATGCGCCGCGCGCGAGGCTGCCGCCAGTGTTTAAAGAAATAATCCAGCGTGCCAACGACGAATGCCATCGTCAAGACGCCACCGCCGATCAGCCACAGATTGCGCAAAGTGCCCAGCGCATAGCTCCCGCGCACCAGGCTGTCGTTTGTACGGCTGATCACATGCGCGCCGACCAGCAACGCCAGCTCCAAGGTGGCGAAGAAGGTCACAACGCTGAGCGCCAGTACAACAACAGCCAAGACGATGTTGATGACCGCGGTTAGCCAGGCTGGGATATGGTCTGCGCGCACAGTTGCCTTCGTCATTCGCCAGCTTTGTTATGCTCGCTTGGGGGCAAGCATAACGCAATTCGCGGCAGAACAGGAACTTGAAATGGGCGCGGCTTTCGTCTACACTTGTGAACAATAGTACAAGCGGCAGAATCTGACCCGCAGCCGCCGCGACGATTGGCGATCTCGGTGGCGCAGAATGGCAGGTGAGTCACGCAAATGAACGACAACCGCAATCGTACGCCGTCAATCAGCCCGGCCGCGGTGGTGGTGGCCGCCATATTCCTGCTGGTGAGCGTCATCGGCATCAACTGGTTCACCAGCTTTGTGCCCGTGGTGCTGCCGCCGCAAGCCTCCGCCGAATCCAAGAGCGTCGACGAACTCTTTTATGTGCTGGTCATCATCGGCGGCATCGTCTTTTTCCTGATCCAAGGCATGCTGTTGATCTCGGTCATTTTCTTCCGCGCAAAAAGTGGCGACCAAAGCGACGGACCCAACTTTCATGGCAACGCGCTGCTGGAGATCGTCTGGACGATCATCCCGGCCGGCGTGGTCGTTTTCCTGGCTGTGCTCAGCTTCAATGTATGGATGCAAAATACCGAGCCCAAAGCCACAGTCAATCTGATAGATGGCGATGAAGTCAAAATCAATGTCAGCGGCGCTCGTTACGCCTGGACGCATACCTATCAAACCGGACGCATCGACCCCAATGGCGCGCAGATTGTCATCAACAGCGGGGACAAACTGCACACCTACATCGGGCAGAATATCGAGCTGGAGCTGCGCACGCAGGATGTCATCCATTCGTACTGGGTGCCAGCGATGCGCGTCAAGCAAGACCTGCTGCCGGGCAACCCGGCCACTGGCGGACGCCCCACCGATATCCGCTTTACGCCTGTGCGTGTCGAAGGCGAGACCTATCCGGCTTCGTACCCGATCGTCTGCGCAGAGCTCTGCGGCGATGGCCATGGGCGCATGACCGGCGAGGTCATCGTCTATGCAGACGAAAGCCAATTTTTGCAGCAATTCTATGAACCAGCCATCTATGCCATCATGAATCCACCGGCCGACCCCGTGCTGCGCGGCGAGATTCTCATTCAGGAATACATTTGCAACAGCTGTCATATTCTGGACAGCCTGGGTTGGACCAGCCGCACCGGTCCCTCGCTGAATGGCATCGCCGACCGCGCTGGCGAACGCGTGCCGGGCCAATCGGCAGAAGAGTACATCGTGCAATCCGTCTGGAATTCGCAGGCATTTGTCGTGCCCGGTTATACCGAGCAAATGGCGGCATTTGGGCCCGACCAGCCCGACGCCAACGCCATGAGCGCCGAGCAGCTTTATGCCATCACCGCCTTTTTGTGCACGCAGGGCGAGCAGACCGATTGCGATATCGAAAACCAGACCGTCGCCATCCCGGCCGCTATCAACACCGCCTTTGGGCTCGATGTCGATATCACCTTTGGGCAGGGTGATGGCGCAGAATCAGACAGCAGCGAAGCACCAGACGAGGACTAACCATGGCAACCATCGCTGTCCCGGTCGGGGCGCAAGCAGAGCAGAACGAACAGGAAGCGGTTCGACGTCCGGCGCTGAGCGAATACCTGCGTTGGAGCGTCGATCACAAGATTATCGGCGTGCAATATGGCATCAGCTCTTTCCTGTTTTTCCTGGTGGGCGGCGCCATGGCCATGGGCATTCGCTGGGAGTTGCTGACGCCGGCGCTGGACCTGATGGTTTCGGGCTCTGCCTACAACAGCCTCTTCACCATGCACGGGACGGTGATGATCTTCTTGTTCATCATCCCCATGTGGGCGGCATTTGGCAACTTTGTGGTGCCGCTGCAGCTGGGCGCGAAAGACATGGCCTTCCCTTGGTTAAACGCCTTCGCTTTTTGGCTGATACCACCTGCAGCCATCGTCATATTGATGGGCTACTTCGTCACGCCAGCCGAAGCAGGCTGGACATCTTACCCGCCGCTGTCGACGCTTTTCAGTGGCGATGGCCAGACCTTGTGGGCATTGGGCGCGCATCTGCTGGGCATCTCGTCCATCATGGGCAGCATCAATTTCATCGTCACCATTTTGAATATGCGCCCAGAAAGCATGACTCTGTGGCGCATGCCCCTGTTGTGCTGGGCGGTGCTGGCGACCAGCATCATCGCGGTGATGGCGACGCCTTTTCTGGCTGGCGCGCTGACCCTGCTGCTGCTCGACCGCGTGGCTGGCACGACCTTCTTTGATGCCGCGGGCGGTGGCGATGTGCTGCTTTGGCAGAACATCTTCTGGTTTTACAGCCATCCCGCCGTCTACATCATGGTGCTGCCGGGCATGGGAGTGCTGTCAGAAGTGCTGTCCATTCACAGCCGCAAGCCGGTTTTTGGCTATCGAATGGTGGGCTTGTCCAGCATGGGCATCGCTTTCGTGGGCTTCACAGTCTGGGCGCACCACATGTTCACCAGCTTGCAGCCAGAATTGCGCATTCCTTTCATGATCACCACCATGATCATCGCCGTGCCGACAGGCATCAAGATGTTCAGTTGGCTGGGCACGATCTGGGGCGGCAAGATCCGCTTCACCAGCGCCATGCTCTTCGCCCTGGGCTTCCTTTCCATGTTTGTGATCGGCGGCATCACTGGTGTCATGCTGGCGGCGCTGCCTTTTGATATCCATGTCCACGACACCTATTTTGTCGTCAGCCACTTCCATTTCGTGCTCTTTGGCGGCAGCGTCTTCGCCATCTATGCGGCGCTTTATCACTGGTTCCCCAAGGTCACCGGGCGCATGATGAACGAGCAGCTGGGGCGCATCCATTTCGTCTTCACCTACTTTGGTTTTCTGTTCACCTTCTTCCCCATGCACATCGTGGGTATGCTGGGGATGCCGCGGCGCGTGGCTGTGTATGACCCGTCTTTCACGCAATGGAATCAGCTAATCGGCCTATCGGCATTTGTGCTGGGTTTCTCCACCTTCATCGTCATTTACAATGTCATTCGCTCGTACTACCGCGGACCGATCGCCGGCGCCAACCCCTGGCGCGCGCTAACCCTGGAATGGGCGACGACCTCGCCGCCGCCTGTGACCAATTTTATCGATGATCCCATTCCCTACGAAGACCCCTATGGCTATGGCACCGAAGCGGCAACCGCCTATCTGGACGCTGTCGATGAAAGCTTCCGCAATGGCAGACCCGCCAGCGGGGGTCATTAGCCAGGGTGGAGCGCGCGATGAGCACCAGCATCAGCCACAGGCAGAAACTAAAGCCGCGCGACCAACGAGTCGCAGCGCTGCGCCTGAAGAACAACCGCCTGGGCATGAGCATCTTCCAGGTCAGTTGGATCATGGTGTTCTTCGCCTTGATCGTGGTCAACTGGCAGTTGCGTTACAGCTATGCACAATGGCCGCCCGTTGGCGTGCCGCCTTTCGAGCCGCTGCTGCCGAGTTTGGCGACATTGGCGCTGTTGTGCAGCACAGTCTTTGCGCAGCGCGGCTTGGCAGCTTTTCGTGGCGGGCAGTTGCCTATCTTTGCGCTTCGCTGGCGGCTGACGATGGCCTTGGGCAGCGTCTTCATGGCTTTGATCGCGCGCGAATTTGCGACCGTTTCAGCAGCGGCTTTGGCCACACAGTATGGCGTGACCATGCGCTTGATGACCGGTTTTCACATTGTGCATGCGCTGGCGATTTTGGGCGTGATGCTCGTGGTGTATCGGCGAGCGCTCGCAGGCGCCTATAATGGCAACGAGGCGGCCGGCTGGGCTGTGGAAGGCACCGCCAAGCTGTGGCACTTCGTCACAGTCGCCTGGATTCTGTTTTATGTGGTGCTCTATTGGCTGTGCTAAAATGAATTGCCACAGAGGCACAGAGGCACAGAGAAACCCGAGCTTGGCGAGACGACGCCATCCCTCCATCTCGATGGGGGGACCGAGGGGGGTAAATCGGGTTCGCTGGCAGGAGGCAAGAGCGAACAATGGATAAACCAGGAATGACGCGGGCGATACCAGCGATGATCGTGGGTTTCATCGGCTCGCTGGCTATCGTCTATGCCTTGCGCGTTCTGCAAAATATGGACCCCGTGTGGACGAATGCCGAAACCAGCGAAGGCGCGCAGGTGGGTTTGATCCTTGCGGCCTTTGTCTCTATGGCGACCTTCATGTGGGGCGTCGGCGCCTTCGACCCCAAGATGAGCGAACACGGCGAACATGCGCATGAAGCAGCAGAGGTTGCGCCCGAAAAAGACTTCGCCCTGCGCACGACAGGTCGCGTATTCCGCGCAGGCAAATGGGGCTGGGATCTGGCTTGGCGCATCATCAACGACACGCCTAAACCGCTGCGCTTTCCCTACCTGAATGTCGGCGTCTTGCTGTTGCGCTGGCTGATCAATGTAATTTGGTTCTTTATCTGGCTGGGCATATTTGGCGGTTGGCGCATCTTCCTGGGCGCGATCGCCGGCATCCCGGGCACAGTGGGCGTCATTTTGATGAGCCTATCCTGCCTGTGGCAGACGATAGCATTTTATGCCGGGCAACTCTTCTTGGTATTGACCCTGGCGGTCGTAACCACGATCGTGCTGTTTACGGCGGCGCTGTTGCCCCATGGCTTGAGCTTGCAGATCGCCCATGAACCCAATGCCGACTTTGCTGCCAATGGCTTCGGCGATTTCATCATTCCCATCCAGGAGGTTCTGGGGCTGGTATTGCCGCCGGACGACTTCGCCAACCAGACTATCGAAGGCACAAGCCAATTCACTGTGCTGCTGGGTTTCATTTTGGTGATCTTTGTTTCGTTGGCGCTGGCGACGGGTGGCATCGCTGTTTTCTTTTATCTGGCGCATCGAGGCGTGCGCGAGGCAAAAGAGCTCGACCCGAGCGATGGACAGCGCACACAGATTCTGCCTATCCGCGAGACCGGCAAGATCGCCGGCGGCGTGGCTGCTGTCATCCGGGCCATCCCGCGGGCTATCGGCTATCAAAAATAGAGCGAGAGATACAGCATGGCACAACTGACAGCCGACCAGCTAGCCGCGCCCGTCCACGACGATCACGGTCACATGAGCGTCGAAGACAGCAACAACAACCTCAAGCTCGGTGTCTGGCTTTACCTGGCATCAGAGATCGTCATCTTCTCCATCATGATCGTTGGCTATGTGCTGCTGCGCATCAACGAGCCGGCTGTCGTGGCGCAGGCGCACGAAAAACTGGGCGTCGGGCTGGTGACTGCCAATACCTTTGTCTTGCTGGCCAGCAGTTTCTTCATGGTGATGGGCTTGCGCGCCATGCAGCAGGGCAACCGCTCTGGCATGCTGCGCTGGATCGGGCTGACAGCGCTGGGCGGCATCGTCTTCCTTGGCGGGCAATATATCGAATACAGCGAGCTTTCGCACCTGGGCATCGTGCTGGGCTACGATCTGGAATCGCAGTGGAGCACGCTCGGCATGCGCTTCTATGCGCCGACAGCTTTCCATGGCGCGCATGTCTTGGTTGGCGTGCTGTGGGCGCTGGAGGTGATGCGGCGCGGCGCGAAAGGCCGCTATGACCACAACCCGATCGGCATCGAGATGTTCGGCCTGTACTGGCACTTTGTCGATGTCGTGTGGATCATGCTGTTCACGCTGATATACCTGGTTTAGGGAGCGCATCATGGCGCAAGCGACACATCAAGACGACGGGCATCACAGCAATACCGTCACGCTGTTGGGCAGGCAGATCACAGTCGAGGGCGGCGTTTACACGGTTGTCTTCGCCGCTTTGGCGATATTGACAGTCATAGAAGTGGTCAGCGCCGAAGGCCTCAAAAGCGCGATTCACGATGCCCCAGATGCCGCCGCCACCTTGCAAGCCCTCAAAGCCGCCATCTTGATCATCATCGCCGTCATCAAGTCCACACTGGTCATCTGGTTCTACATGCACCTGCGTGATGAAAAGCCGCTGCTGGCTGTGGTGTTGCTGCTGCCGCTGCTCATCGCCGGCTTGTCCATCCTCTACTTGCTGGCCATTCCCCCAGGCGGCTACAGCTTGTGATGACGCGCTGACACCCACTATCGGGGCATAAGCGGGCGCTGCCTGTGTTATAGTTGCTGCAAGTCCATGCGGGAGGCTGAACATGGCCGTCAGAGAATTTCCGCGCGCCAAAACGAAACACTATACCATCGAGGATGTCTGGGCTTTGGAATGCGACCCCGTCAACGAAGGCCGCTATTTCTATTTGATTGACGGCGAATTGCACGAGGAGCCTATGCCGAACCGCACACATGGAGACATCGCCGCACTACTGGCCTATTATTTGCTTCATTATGTGCTGCCTCGCAGGCTGGGAACAGTCAATGTCGAGGTGGGCTATCACCCGACCGACGCTGACGACACTGTGCTATTGCCCGATGTAGCTTTTGTCAGCCATGCGCGTTTGGCAGGTTCGTCCCCCGACAGCTATGTGCCAGCCATGCCCGAAATCGCGGTCGAGATCAAGTCACCTGGCAACAGCATGAGCCAGTTGCGGCGGAAGGCGGCTGCCTATTTGCGGCATGGCGCGACCATCGTCTGGCTGGTCATCCCCGAACGACAGGCGGTCGAGCAGTGGCAGTTGGACGCGGATGGGGAGATGCAGCATGTCTTCATCGACCGCCATGGCGCGCTGCATGGCGAGC
>JAJDZQ010000153.1 GCA_022824565.1 Anaerolineae bacterium
GGGGCGCTGGGCGGCCTCGAGCGCTGCGGCGGATCAAGCGCTGCTGGAAAAATTCCGCAGCTTGCAAGACCGTTTCACCTTTGTGAGCGCGGGGGACGAGATTGCGCCCGGCGTAACGGTGGTCGACCTGGCTGGACACACACAGGGGCACGCTGGCTTGCTGCTGGAATCGCAGGGCGAGCGGCTGCTGCATGTGGTCGATCTGCTGCATCAAGCCTTCCAACTGCAGCATCTTGATTGGCACTTCGGCTTCGACAGTGACGGCGCCGCGGCCGTCGATACGCGGCGGCGAGTCTTGCAAGAATGCGCCGAGAGGCAGATATTGACGCTCTTTTATCACCTGGACTTCCCCGGGCTGGGCACGATCGCGCGGGCTGGGACTGGTTACGCTTTCAACCCGATTACCTAACCCCACCCCAGCCCCCATCCCCCGGCCCCTTCCCCCAGAACGAGGGAAGGGGAGTTTTTCAGCGATTCAGTTGGTTTTGAAGCCCCTTCCCCAGACCTGTCGGGGTGACCAGCCGCGCTGTTTTTGGCGGTCGCCAAAACTATGTTATAGTGTCTGTTCAGTTGCCGGCGCGATTGTGCCGGTTGCTTCCCTGTCCATTTTGAGAGTGAGGTAAGCTCATGAGATTCATGCGCACGATTCTTTTATTGCTGGCAATGGCGCTTTTTTTGGCGCTGCCCGTTGGCGGGGCGCTGGCGCAAGATGTGATGGACCCGGCCACCTTTGGCCTGGATGCCAGCAAGCCTTTTGAAGGCACGCAACTCAAATTCCTGATCTGCTGCAGCACTGCGCCACAATTCGCTTCGGCCGCAGTCAAAGGCGCTGCCGAATTCACCGAGATGACCGGCATCAGCGTCAGTTGGGGCGATCTGCCCTTTGGCTCGTTCCAGGAGCAACTCTACCTGGAAGCCACCAACCCCAATACCGAGTTTGACATTGTGGCATTTGTGGATGCCTGGGGCACGAATATCTACGACTTCCTGCATCCGCTGAATGACTTTGTCGCCGAAGCCGGCATCGACTGGGACGATTATGGTCCGGCTTATCAGCAAGCTTCGACCGGCAACAGCGATACCATCTATGGCTTGCCATTCCGCGGTCATCCGCTGCTGCTGCATTATCGCGCCGATGTCCTCGAGGCAGTCGGCATGGAACCGCCGCAGACCTGGCAGGATGTTTCCGCCATCAGCCAGGCCATCGTCGAAAGCGGCATGGATATCGCGCCCATGGCCATGTATTACGGGCTGAATGTCGACCAGAATCTCTTCAACTGGTACAGCCATCTGTGGGGCGCTGGCACCGATATCTTCGACGAGAATTGGCAGCCGATCTTCAACAACGAAACGGGCATCGCCGCCACCGAGCAGTATCTGAGCTATGTGCGCGATGGTTATAGCCCGGCCGCATCGGTCGCCTGGAACGAGCAAGAAGCCAACCAGGAACTCGTGCAGGGACGCGCCGCCATGTTTGTGGGCTGGTGGTGGATGGCCAGCCGCATGACCAATGCGGAACTCCCCGAAGTCGCCGACAACGCTGCCTTTGCGCCTGCGCCGGGCTGGGCGGGTGGCGACACGGCGTCGTATGGCTACCTGTGGCCCGTTGGCGTGCTGGCGCAGTCGGACGATCGGGATGCCGCGCTGGAATACCTGAAGTGGCTGACGCATCCCATCACCGAGCGACGCATCGTGCTGGATGCCGAAGACCCGGCGCTGGATACCAATGTCGCTGTGCGCTTGTCGGTGCTGGCTGACGAAGAAGTCAACGAAGTGCATAACGGCTTGCAGGGCGTGGCATCGGCTGTGCTGGCGAATGCGAGGACGATCCCGCTCATTCCCGAATACACCGAGATCGTCCCCTATCTGGCTGAGATGATTAACGAGCTGGCCACCGATGCCGGCGCAGATGTGCAAGAAGTGCTGGATCGTGGCGCAGAAGATGTGCGCAGCGTCATGGAAATGGCCGGCTACTACGACGGCTAAGCAAGCGAAGCCCCCATCCCCCAGCCCCTTCCCCCAACATGAGGGAAGGGGAGCGGCGAACCAAGTCTGGGGAAAAGCCCCTTCCCCCAACATGAGGGAAGGAGAGCGGCGAACCAAGTCTGGAGCAAAAAGCCCCTTCCCCCAAAATGAGGGAAGGGGAGCGGCGAACCAAGTCTGGAGCAAAAAGCCCCTCCCTCTTTATGGGGGAGGGGTTTGGGGAGGGGGAGAATGTAGGCAATGCGCAAAAAACGTTGGGTCCCCTGGCTGCTGATTGGGCCTGCCCTGCTCGTCATCATCTTGACGACGATTTATCCCCTGCTGGCAGCGCTTTATTACAGCTTTCACAAATACAACCTGCGGCGCGCTCCGCAATTTGCCATCCAGCTTGGCGAAAGCGGCATTCATATCGACTGGAGTCTGTTGTCGCTGGAAAATTACACGCGAGCCTTCAGCGACTCGCGCTTCATCAACAGCCTGGAAGTAACCTTTTGGTTCACCGTCTTCAGCGTTGGCTTGTCGGTGGTCATCGGCTTGTTCATCGCGGTGATCGTGCAAAAAGGCGGCTGGTTGCACACGTTGACCAAGGTGTTGTTGATCTTCCCATTTGCCGTCAGCCCGGCGCTGAAAGGCTACAGTTGGCGTTTTATGCTCAACGAGAATTATGGGATTTATGACCTGCTCATCGACAGCCTGTTGGTCAAACCGCTGAATGCGCTGCTGTCGCTGCTCAACGCGCTGCCTTTGGTCGAGATCCCTTATATCAGCGAGTCCATCGTGTGGCTGGGCGACAAATTCTGGGCGCTGTTCATGCTGGCCATGAGCGAGACCTGGGGCTGGGCGCCACTGATCGCGTTGATGTTTGTGGGCGCGCTGGGGTCGATCGACGAGCAGATCTTCGAAGCGGCGCGCATCGATGGCGCAAACCGCGTGCAGATTTTCTTCCGCGTTACCTTGCCGCTGCTGCGACCGGTCATCTTGATCGTAACCATGCTGAAGACGATTTTCTCGCTGAAGATGTTCGACCAGGTCGTAACCATGACCGGCGGCGGACCCGTCCGCGCGACCCAGACCATCAACTATTACATCCACCAGATGGGCTTTGTGCGCAGCCTCGATATCGGCTATGCCTCGGCGATGTCCTACATTCTTGTCATCGTACTGACCATCTGCGCGGCGCTGTATGTGGCGCTCGTGCTCAACCGAGACTAAGCCATGACCAAGTCTCTGTCGCTGGCGAAAATGCTGGAAACGGCGGCGCTGCTGCTGATTATCTTCTTCATCGTGCTGCCCATCGTGTGGCTGGCGCTGACCTCGATCAAACCGCAGGAGAAAGCCTACACCACCGATATCGTCTTCACGCCGACAGCGGACAATTTCCGCATCATCTTCTCCGATACTTCTGTCATAATCAACGCAGGCACAGAGCGCGAACGCGGCGAAGTCGGGCGCAACATGCTGCCCAGCGTGCTCAACAGCGTGGTTGTTTCTGGCGCGACGATCTTGATCGCGATTCCGCTGGCGACAATCGCTGCCTACGCTTTCAGCCGCTACCTGTTTTTGGGCAACCGCGCGCTGTTGATATGGATATTGACGACGCAATTCATCCCCGCCATTGTGGTGGCGATCCCTTTTTTCACCCTGTTCCGCAGCATCGAGATCTTCGAGCGCCCGTTGCTGGGGACGCAGCTGGGCTTAATCATCGTCAACATGTCGATCGTGCTGCCGTATGCCATTTGGATGATCAAGGGCTTCGTAGACGCGCTGCCGGGCGAAATTGAAGAAGCGGCTTATGTCGATGGCTGCAACGACTTTCAGGTGCTTTTCTTCATTTCGCTGCCCTTGATCCGGCCGGGGATTCTCGTGGCGTCGGTCTTCGCTTTCATCATGTCCTGGAACGAATTCTTGTTCGCGCTGATCATCGGGCGAGAGATGCGCACCATGCAGGTGGCATTGATGACGACCAGCGGCGCGCGCGGCATTATGTGGGAGCAGATGGCGGCGGCTGGCCTGGTGGTGATGCTGCCAATCTTCTTCCTCGCCATGTTCATCCGCAAGAATGTGGTCTATGGCTTAACCATGGGCGCGGTCAAATAATTCCCTCGGTCTCCGCAGCATCCGCGCGTTCACCCCCCTCAATCCCTCCGACGAGTCAGGGAGGGGAGGCACATACCTGGACTCTCCTCCCTGACTCGTCGGGGAGGGGTAGTAGTAGCGCTAGTCTTCGGGCGGCGCAAGCCAGCTTTCGGGGATGGCCACCTGGTGATCTTGTCCACTCGCGGCAGCATACCAGCGCAACAGCAGCAGAGCGCGCTCGGCCATGGCAGTCGTTTGCGCCAGCGCATCCAGCCGCGCATCGACCAGCAGCCCTCCGCGCCCGCCAGCCAAGCGCATGGACAAGCGCCTTTTGCCCGCCACATGGACGCCGCGCCGCGTTTGCAGCCGCAATTCAATCTGCTCTGCCTGCGTCAGCGGCAAGTGCCAGACATCGCCAACATTGATTTCGCGCTCGCTTGTTTCGCCATTGCCACGTTTGATGCGCATCGTCAAGGCCGCCTCGCCGATTGGCGCGCTGCCAGCCAGCCGAATCAAACTGCCCACATGTTGCAGAATCCCGCCATCCAGCAACTGCACAACTGCATCAGGCGCGACAGACGCCAGTCCGCCCAGCGCCGAGAGCGCGGCATGCGGGTCAGCCTTGACCTGCATCACACCCGCGCAATCCAGCGCATCCGCCAGCAGCAGCATAGTCAAGGCGCCTTGGCTGCTGCCGCCCAGCGCCGAGCCGGCCAAGAAAAGCAAGCCCGGTTGTGGCGAGTCGCCCAGCTGTGCCAGCGCATAACGCAGGCCCGCCCGCAGCAGCGCATATTCAATATAGCGCTCGCGCATATCCAGCGGCACATGCGACAGACGCAAGCCTTTCTTCAGCGCATATTGCGCCAGCTCGCCCTTGTGCGGATGAAAAGGCAGCCAGCCAGCCAGCTCTGCTTCGCCGACGCGCTCGAGGGTGTCGGTGGCGCTGTGTCCCAATCCAATGTCGCTGCACAGGACGCTGGTTGCCGAGCCAGCCCGCGCCAACGTAACCATTGTGCGAGCGCTGCCCACATCGACCGCCAGCACAGCCTGCTTTTCCATGCGCGAAAAATAGGTCGCGATCGTTTCGATACCGCGCGCTGACGGCATAATGCCCGAATCGGAACCAGCAGCCAACCGTTGAAAAGCGGGCAGACGCCGTTTGTACGAGTCAAAGGTTTCTGCCAGCGCAGCTTGCAGCCCGTCCAGCGACAATGTCCCGGCCGCGCGCCGGATATTTGGCGCAATGACCACTTCGATTTGCTGGCTGAGCAGCTCGCGCACAGCAGGTGCCAAACTGTTGTTGCCGGCATAGAGCACAGTCGGGCGGCTGCCCAGCGGCAGCAACGACAGCGCCTGACTAACCAGCGAGAGCATGTCCAACAGGGCAGTGCGCGCGCCGCCATCGGTGCCACCCGCCACAATGATGAGCTGCGGCCGGCTGTGCACCAGTCGATTGAGCCGTCCGCGTGCGCCCAGCCCGTCTTGCAGGTGGATTTCGGCGACAGCAGCCATGCCAAAAGGCGCGATGGCTCGGCGCAGCCCGGCGATATCCAGCTGCGGATAGAGCCCAATCAACAGCGTGCGCAAGGGATGTCCGGCGCTGGTGGTCGTCAAGCAATAATCAATGCCGACATTGTCCGCTTGCTCTGGGCGGATGATCCGTTCGTTCTCGTCCAGCAGCCGGCGAGAGCTGTGAGACTCCAGGTCGCGCAGGATGGGCAAAACGCCATAGAGCGCATCGTCCCGGGGTGCGCCAATGGTGGTGCGGCCCGCGCCCTGGTTCACCCGCCGGTACGCGCCATCCACAACATCGAAGAGCAAGGCGCGCGTGTTGACGCTGCCGATATCCAGAGCCAGGATCGAACTGGGTTGCAGCGGGGTCATCGTTCAAGCCCCATATTGGAATAGAAAAGCGATGCGCTCGGTCAAAATCGTCAAACTGCTTAAAATAGTCGAGGCATAAATCGCGCCCAGCGCCGTGACGATGAGGGCTTTGCCAATGGTTCGGAAACCCTTGCCCAGCCCATAACGTCCACCGTCGCTGGCATTGACCTGATAATGAAAGCTGAAGAGCGCTGTCAATGTGCCCAGCAGCACCAGCAGCGACTCGAGCAACGTGCCGAGGTCGGCATCCAACGTGGGCAGGCGAGCGGTCGCTATCAGCAAGGGCAGCAGTGTGCCGCGCAGCGCGCCAACAACAGCGACAGCCGCCCCCATCACCACGACCACCGCCAAGATGCTATTGGTCAGCCAGCCCAGCCGCGTCACCGGCTTCAGCAGCAGCAGCGCCGCGAAGAGTAGCGCCGAATAGAATATCAGCCGATCGGCTTGAGCGCCCAGCACAGTCCAACTGGTGGCGGGATTTTGAACATCTTGCCAGAAGGGCAGCAGCAGGCTTTCATAGCCGACAATCAACGTAAATGCCGCGCTCGTGCCAATGAAGATATAGACTGCGCTGCGATACAAGTGGCGTATCAACGGCAGATCGCCCAACAAATAGCTAAAGACCATGAGCGTGAGCACAAAGCTGATTAGCGCGAGGGTGTTTTCTGCCATCCGCGTCTGCCCCTTTTCAGCCGCGCCTGACCAACGCGCCGATCGCTGCGACCAGATTGCCCAGCGCGATTGCCAGCACCGCCGCCACAGTGCCCATCGTCAAGGCTTGCAAGCGCTGTGCTTCTGCACCGCGTTCTCGCAGCTGGACGATCGCGCCACGCGTAGAGAATGGAACTTGGTTGGCTTGTGAAAATCGAGGCTCGGTCTTGCCATAGCGGCGGGGATAGAAGCGGCTCATCACAGACCGCTCGCGCGCAATGCTCGCCGAATCATCGCCGTTGGACGCGGTTTCTGGCACGAGGCCTTCGGTCACCACGATAGCCGAGATCCAGCCTTCCCAGCCGTTTGACATCACGATCTTGTACCAACTGGAATCGGCGTTGGTATCCAACACCGCCAGGGTATCGCCCTTGTATGCGAGGCCCAGGGTGGCTTGGGCGGTGGAAGGACCGACACGGATATTGACCGGCGATTGGGGCGATGTAACTTCCACGATGCGAAGCATGGCGGGGGTGCTCGTGGGCGTGGGCACGGCTGTGTTGGTGGGCAGTGGCATTGGCGTATGGGTCGGGCGCGGCGTGGCCGTTGGCAGCGGCGTCGGGCTGGGCTTGGCTTCCACCGCGTTGCTCGCGCCAGGTTCTTCGCCGCCAGTGGGCGCTGTTGCGACTGAATCATCGGTAGCGGGCGCTGCCGTCTGTGGGTCTATGCCAAAGGTCGCGTCCAACATTGCGCCGTAGGTATAGGCTGCGCGCAGGCCCACGACCAGCCCATCAAAGCGGTCAATGCCAGCCACATAGGCGCGCGTCAATGGCTCGGCAGACAAGCTGGTAGCGGCATATAGACGTCTGGTGCCGGCCTCGGGCAGCGCTTGCTCCACCCAGTTGCGCACATCTTCGGCGCTGTCGGCAACCAGCAGCAGCATCTTCATATCGAGCAGCGAATCGATGGGCAAGCTGGTGGGCGTGTCCCCCATAGACCTGCGGGCAATATCGGCAAAGTTCTCGCTCAATTCACGAATGCCCAGCCCGCCACCGGGCAAATAGTTCAAAAGCAAATAATCCAGCCCATCGACAAGACGCAACCCAGCCTGCGCAGCGCGCACACGGATGGAATCGATGATATTCTGCGCATGCAAATAGGCGATCGGGTTGCTGGTGGCCAGGATTACTCGGCCGCCTCGCGCGAAAATATGCCGAAGCGCCAGATCTGTCAGCGCATCCAGCTCGGCGGCGGCGCCCAATCCATATTCCACTGCGACCAGCACATAGTCACCGGGCGAGAGGCTGTCCAGCCCTGCATAGAATGCCACGGCTTGCGGGTCGTCCGCTGCGAATTCGGCAGGTGGCAAAGCGCCTGGCGCATAATCGGACGAGACAAACGGCAGCGCGACAAACAGCAGAAGCAGCGCCGATGTCAACAAGCGCGGGATATTCGGCAATGACAGAGCAGCCCGCTGAACGAGGCCGCGTTTGGCGGGTCGCTGGGCAGTGTCCGCTTGCCCGCCAACGATCTCCGTCAACAAGTCGACTTGCGCCTGTTGTGCCTGCGAAAGAGCAACAGCGCTGATGACGCCGCCCGGCTTCTCCTGCAAGGCTGGCGAGGTCAAGGCCTGGTCTACATCATATAATTCTTGCCATTCTTCTTTGTGTTCAATTGCCAGGGAGCGCGCCCGCAACGCCTGCAAACGTTGGTCCAGCTCGGTCAAGGGGCGCTCGCTCTGTCCCCCCAAAAAGGCGGTTGCATAGGGCTGGTCGGCTGGTTGCGGAGCTTGCCTGCGGCGGCGCAAACGTGGCAAAAAGCGGCGCAAACCCCTGCGCTGGCCAACTGATCCGCCCGCGCCTGTTTGGCTTGCGTCGGGCTGGTCGGCTGGTTGCGAAGTTTGCCTGCGGCGGCGCAAACGTGGCAAAAAGCGGCGCAAACCCCTACGCTGGCCAACTGATCCGCCCGCGGCTGGTTGGCTTGCGTCGGGCTGCGGCTCTTCCAGCCAGCTGTAATCGTCGTTCATCGGCTAGCCCCGTAGCGAACGGTCTTGCCCCAGCAGCGCGCGCACACCGACCACGATGCTGCCGAGGGCGATGCCCAGCAAGATCGCTCGCGCGCCAGCCTGCACGGGAATGCGCAGCAACCAGTCGCTCACTGCGGCAATCGGCGCTAGCTCGGGCAAGGGCAAGCTGCCCAGCAATACCACGACTACAACCAGTACGAAGAGGAAGCCCCAGCTGTCGCTGCGCCTGGTCAATATCCGTGCGCCGCCAGCCACCAAAGTGACACAGAGCAGCGCCGCCAATGCCGACTCGATGGGCAGTTGGATCGTCTCCAGCAGCGCAAGGTCACCTCGCTGCGTGATATGCCAGCCGATGGTGCCGGCAAAACTGGCGAGCAGCACGCCGCTCATCGGCCGGCCACCCGCCACGCGCCGGGTATGCAAGATCAACAAATTGGCGATGCCAAAGACGATGCTCAGCGCCAGCACAATCACCAGCAGCCGCAGCAGCACATCGCCGGGCAAAGCGAAACTCTGCGCAAGCGCATCAGCCCCCTCGCCAACGCCAAAGAGCGCAAGATTATCACCCAGCAACAGGCTTAGCACAGCGGTGATGCCGACCAGGAAGCCGCTTACTGTCGCCAAAGAACTGCCCACGCGCGGACGACGATTCATTGCTCAGCGCCTCCGCCGGATCGTCCACAAGATAGCGCCGAGGACCAGCCCGACCACCGCGACAACGACCAGCAACGGACCGCTTAGCCAGGGCAACTGCCCCGCCATGCCCAGAACCAGCGCCATCGTTATCAGAATCATCAGCAGGGCGCGCCAGACATCCATGACGATCGCATCGGCCGCCGCGCGGGCATCGCCAGAAACATAGGCAGGCGCGGCGAAAAGCTCTTCGCCTATCAGTGTTTCGTCTGCCATGGCATAAGCCACCGCCTGGCCCGCCAACTGGTCGCTGACGGCCAGTGTGCCTTGCTGGTTTCGCCGGGCGCTATCCAAAATCAGCCCCAATTCTGCGCCGAAACTGCCGGCCAGGATATGGGCTGGGGGGGCGTCATCGCCGATCACAGCAGTCACGCCGGCCGCATAGCCCAGCGCGCGTTTGCCCTGTGGATACCAATGCACATTGCGTATCCCGCCAGCGCCCAGCCAGGCTGCAGCGACTTTCGCGTTGGCCAGCGGGACAGTTGTGGGCGCAGAAGTAGACAGGGCCGGCGGCGTATCGCCAGCGCTATTTTTTTCGATGATGTGATGAAAAAGTTCCGCGTTTGCCAGGGCGGTGGCGGTATTGTCTTCGCCAATGCTGGCGCTGCCAAATGCCAGGTGCAAAGGGCGGTCGGCTTCGATAGCCTGGCTGCTCCAGCCAGGGATGCGCTCAAAGGCCGACACAGGGCGCAGTGTTCGCCGACTGCCGCCCCGCCACTGCCAAATACGCGCTGTGAGCACCAGCACAGCCGTCGCGAAAACAAACAGAACGCTGAGCAGCTGCTGCGTTGTGACATCCATAGCTGCTAGTCCAGGCGCTTGTTTTCGAGCAGGTTGCGCAACTGCTGCGTGCCAGCGGGCGAATCAAGCAGGTCTGCCAATTCGCGGCAGGCATCGCCAGCGCGCCACAGATTCGCCAAAGGCTGCGCGACCAGCAAGGTACTGGCAACGATTGGCGCGGCCGGCTCCAGCGCGTCGAGCAAGCCCAGCAAGTAGGGCGCTGCCCCACGGTCTTTGGCGCGTGTGATCAAGTCAAGAATGCTGTGCTGCTTTTGCATGGCGGGCAGTATAGCATTGATGCGCAATGCGCGTTGTGCAGGCGCGGGCGGTTTTGTGGCGGCGGCAGCTCCCAACTGTTCTGACAGGGTCGCGAGGCAAGCCTTGTCTTTTTCGACCGTGCTCTGTTTTTGCATTGCATTGTTGGTACTGCCGAGAAGCCGCCTGCTAGAATCGCCATAACACACGCAGTCAGGGAGGAGCCTTGTGATACAAGAATTCAAGAAGTTCATCATGCGCGGCAATGTAGTCGATCTCGCTGTCGGCATCATCATCGGCGCGGCGTTCAAGAGCGTCACGACCTCGTTGGTCAAAGATGTCATCACGCCCCCAATCGGCTTGATCCTCAACAACTTCAACTTTGATGACCTCTTCATCAGCCTGAATGGGCAATTCTATCCGACGCTCAAAGACGCGCTGGATGCCTCTGCGCCCATCATCAAAGTGGGCAGCTTCATCAATGTGTGCATCGACTTTTTTATCACGGCCATCGCCATCTTCTTCCTCATCAAGTTCGTGAATCACATGGAAGAAGTCATCGACGACCTGGGCGAAAAAGAAGAGCCCGAGCCCGAGCCCGAGCCAGAGCCGCCGCCACCACCAGAGCCGACCACAGAAGAGCGCCTGGTCGTTGTCTTAGAGAAACTTTCGGCGCAGTTGGACGAGGCATGACAACACCAAATCTATATGCTATCGTTGGCTGCACAACTGACGAATAGCCGGGAGACACGCGACATGGCCGAAGACAAAATCAAAGAAGTCTTGAAGATGATGCCCTATGGCTTCTACGCCTTCACCACCAAAGATGGCGATGATGTGAACGCCATGGTGGTCAACTGGGTGTCGCAGATGTCATACGCGCCGCGGCTGGTGGCGGTCGGCATCCAGAAAAGTTGCTATTCGCGCGGATTGGTCGAAGCGGGCGGCGTCTTTGGATTGAATCTGTTCCTGCAAGTCGATTCCGATGCCATCATGGGCGTGACCAGTGGGCGGGCGCGCAAACCCGACAAGATGGACAATGCCGACTATAGCGCAGCGCCAGAAACCGGCGTTCCCGTTTTGGCTGGAGCGGCCGCTTACATCGAGTGCAAGCTCACGCAGATTGTCGATGTTGGCGGCGACCACGACATCATCGTTGGCGAAGCAATCCATGCCGATGTGATGAAAGCAGGCGCGCCGCCCGATGTGCTGTCGCTGACCGAGCTGGGCTGGAGCTATGCCGGCTAGGCTGGCAGTTCTCCCGTTTGCAGCACCGACATCAACCGCTCAATCAGGCGCGGCAGGCTGTGTTGTCGCACGACATTTTCTCGCAGCGCTGCGCCAATAGCGGCTCGTTCTTGGCTGGAAAGCCGGCTGATCTGCGCGATTCGCTCTTGCAAACCGCCGACATCTTCTGGCGAATCGGTCAGCAGCAGGTCGCTGTGCTCGCCCAATAGGGGCGCAAAGGCGGGATTGGCCACAATTGTGGGCACGCCGCAAGCCATGCTTTCCAGGACAGCTTTGTCGAACAATCCGGGCGGGCTCATGTTGACGGCGATGGCCGCGCGCCGATACCAGGTCCGCACCTCCTCGCGACTTTGATCGCCCACCAGCTGACAACGGGCCGACAAGCCCAGGTCATCTATCAGGCTTTGCAGCCCGTCTCGGTATGAATCGGGGAAGCCCGCTTGCACGCCGCCGATCAACGCCAAGCGCACTGGCAATTCGCCCAGCGCCTGAATGGTGGTCGCCTGGTGTTTGATGGCGGACAAGCGCGCGACCTGCACAATAAGGTCCTCCCCATCCCCAGCCCCACCGGCAGGGAAGGGAGACCGTTGCTGCTGGGCGCTTGGTGGAGTCGCTCCCTCATTTTGGGGAAGGGTTGTCGGGTGAGAGGCAGGCGCAAAAAAGCCGGTGTCGATGCCATGCCCAAGCACGCGCAGCCGGTCGCTTGGATAGGGATAGCTGGATTCATCGGCGCTGACGATGCGCTGCGACATGGCTTGCCCCAGCCACAGCTGCCAAGATCGTTGGCGATGCGTGTACCACAAGGTGATGGGGATGCCGCGCGCCCGCAGCCAGGGTCCGCCCAGCCCGGCAAATAGCGGGATCATATGCGCGAAGCAGGCATCATAGCGCCGGCTCGCTAGCAAGCCCAGCAACTGAATAGTGAAGTTGACCGCCCGCCGGGGTCTGCTCCAGCCGCGTTCTCGGCCTGCGGAAAATACGCGCACATTGTCTGGCAACTGAAAGCCGCCGCGCTGCATGGTCAGCACATCAACCGAGTCGCAATGCTGCGCCAGGTGGCGAATCCAGTCGCAGGTGAAAGCCAGGACGGGATCGGTCTCGTCTGTGGCCAGGTTGAAGAGCAGCAGGCGCATCCGCGAGCCGAATTCGGGGCTAATTGGGATAGCCGAGCGCGTCGATGCCAGCCGCGGCAGCGAAGTCTTTAGCGCTCAAGCGGTTGCCGGCATCGTGCGTCGTGAACGACACCTCCACCCGCCGCCAGCCGATCGTCATGTCGGGATGATGATTCAAGCCCTCGGCGATCACGCCCACGCTCGAGGCAAAAGCCAGGCCCGCCAGGTAATTGTCAAAGCCGAATTGCTTGACCAAGCGCTCGTCATCCCGCCGCCAGCCGTCCAGATCGCCCAGTTTGGCTGTAATTTCCGCTTCTGTCAGTGGCGTCGCCATGCTGCCCTCCCGCGCGCTATTGTGAACTGGGGTGATTAAACCACATTCTCTTGTACGCACAAAGGGACGGAGAGGGTGGCCAGCCCCTCCCCGACGAATCAGGGAGGGGAGTCGTGGGTCAGCTTCCCCCTGACTTGTCGGGGGGATTGAGGGGGGTGCGGGCGAGTCAACCCCTCCCCCAGCCCCTCCCCGACGAGTCAGGGAGGGTGGCCAAAGCCTTAAGATCCTCCCGACCCGACCGGCTGACGACACCACAGTTTTAGTGTGAATTTGATTGGCGCTAAGTCACTTTTAAGACAAAGATTCATCGGCAACACTTCCTCACTACCATGTAAGAAAGGTGAAACCGATGAATCTACGAGTATTGTATCAGTGGACAGC
>JAJDZQ010000119.1 GCA_022824565.1 Anaerolineae bacterium
CGGTTGCAGCCTAGATGCTGAAGTACAGCTCGAATTCGTAGGGATGCGGGCGCATGGCCACGGCATCCTGGTCTTCGACCTGCTTGTAGGCAATGAAGTTGTCGATGAAGGCATCGCTGAATACGCCGCCTTCGGTCAAGAAGTCGCGGTTGGCGTCCAGCTCGCGCAGCGCCTCGCCCAGTGTGCCTGGCATGACGGGCGTTTCGTGCTCGCCTTCATAGAGATCGGCTTCGGAAGCGGCGCCGGGGTCGATCTGGTTCTTGATGCCATCGATGCCAGCCATCAGCAGCGCCGGCAGCGCCAGGTAGGGGTTGGCGGCTGGGTCTGGCCAGCGGGCTTCGACACGTTTGGCTTTCGGGCTGTTGCTGTACATGGGGATGCGGATGCCAGCCGAGCGATTGCGCGCTGAATAGACCAGATTGACTGGCGCTTCGTAACCTGGCACCAAGCGCCGATAGCTGTTGGTGATCGGGTTGGTGAAGGCAGCGCAGGCGCGGGCATGCTTGATCAGACCGCCGATGTACCACAAAGCCATCTGGCTGAGGCCCGCATACTGGTCGCCACCAAAAAGCGGCTGCCCGTCTTTCCACAGCGACTGATGCACATGCATGCCGCTGCCATTCTCTTCAAAGAGCGGCTTGGGCATGAAAGTGGCGTGCAGGTTGTTCATGGCGGCGACATTTTTCACCACATATTTGTAGGTGACCATCATGTCGGCCATGACCAGCAGCGGCGCATATTTCAGGTCGATTTCGGCTTGGCCAGCGCCACCGACTTCGTGGTGATGCACCTCGACTTCCATGCCGACATCCAGCAATGTCTGCACCATTTCGGCGCGCACATCGTGAGTCTTGTCCAGCGGCGGCAGCGGGAAGTATCCCATCTTGATGCGGTTCATGTGGCCTTGCGCCGGGTCATCATTGCCGCTGTTCCAGTCGCCTTCAAAAGAGTCGACGCGGTAGAAGCTGCTGTTTTCCGATGTGCTGTACTGCACATTGTCGAACATGAAGAACTCGGCTTCCGGACCAAAATAGGCGATATCTGCCAGGTCATTGGCGGCCAGATAGGCTTCGGCGCGTTTGGCTACCCCGCGCGCATCCAGCTCGTAGGGTTCGCGGCTGAGCGGGTCGTAGGCATCGCAATACATCGCCAAGGTCTTGTAGCTGAAGAAGGGATCGACCAAAGCTGTGCTGAGGTCTGCCAACAGAATCATGTCCGATTCGTTGATAGCCTGGAAGCCCTGGATGCTGGAGCCATCGAAGCCGAAGCCGTCTTCGAACGAACCTGCGTCTACCGATTGCAACGGCATGCTGAAATGCTGCGGCACGCCACGAATATCGACGAAGCGCAAGTCGATCTCTACAATGTCGTTCTCATTTGCCCATGCCAATAGCGCGGCGGGCGATTCCTTCGCGGAATCCGGTGGGACAAAACTAGCCATTTCTCCCCTTCTTTCTGCTAGAGCCGTACCAATTAAACAGATGCGCGTATTGTATTGGACATAAATCCCAACGGCGATAGCGAAATCATTGCAAATCGCGCGCCGAATACTGTGTAAATTAGCCAAGCGCAACGGCTTGTCTTGGCAGCGCGCGGCGCAAATACTTGCAAATAAACGATGACTGTGGCTTAATCGCCGGGTGGCTTGGGCATAATTTGACTCGCGCCTGCCAATGCGATAAGCTCTTAGCGTTGAATCATACATGAGGAGTAAAACTAATGTACAGAAAAATGACTTTGGCGCTACTGCTGATCATGGCAGTTGGCGTGGTCGCTCCGGGGGGGGCTAGCTCAAGAAGCCATTGAGTTGGAAGCCTGGGTGGCCTTCAGCGACCATCGCTATGACTGGGCTGTCGACACAGCAGAGCGCTTCAACGCTTTGTACGATGACATCAATGTGACCATGGTGTCGGTCGTTGACTATGACACGATCGTCAACAATTACACGTTGGGGCGCGAGGATGGCAATTACCCCGAGATTGTGCAGCTCTTTGACGCGGCGCTGCAATTCGCGGTGGATTCGAAATGGTTCTCGTATGCCGAAGACATCATAGCCGGGCGCGACGAAGTACTGGGACAAGCGGTAGATTTTGACGACATCATCCCGGTCATCTCCAATTACTACACGGTAGACGGCGTCTGGGCGTCGGTGGCCTGGAATACCTCGACGCCGATTATGTATTACAATGTAGACCTGCTGCAGGCGGCTGGCATAGAAGAATTGCCGACGACCTGGGCAGACATCCTCGATGCCTGTGCCGCGCTCCAGCCGATGGTGGATGACGGCACGATCTCGGCATGCGCAACCTGGCCCTTCTCTGGCTGGTTTATCGAGCAGTGGCTGGCGCAGCAAAACGAGTACATGGTCAACAACGAGAATGGCCGGGCCGGGCGCGCCACCGAGTTCAACCTGGACACGGATGCCTACCGCGCCATCGCCGAGTTCTACCGCGAGTTGTACAGCAATGGCTACTTCATCTTCGAGGGGCAAGATCAGTGGGGTCCGCCGACCCAGACTTTCGTCTCTGGCAAAACAGCGATCTTCATGAGCAGTTCTGCGGCTGCGCGCGCTGTCAGCGAAGGGGCGGCCGAAACCGGCTTCGCGCTGGACACGGTCGGCATGGCCCACAACCAGGACGCGCCCAGTGGCTGGGTTGGCAATATCCTGGGTGGCGCGACCATGTGGATCAGCAACGGCCTCGCGCCCGAAGTAGAAGAGGCGGCCATGGCTTTCCTGCTCTTCTTCAGCAACACCGAGAACAGCGCCAGCTGGCATACGGCGTCGGGCTATGTGCCGGTGCGCAACAGCTCGATTGACTTGCTGAGCAACCTGGAGCCGGGCAACGAAATTCTGTGGGATATCCCCAGCGGCTCGCGCGTCGATATCGAAGCCGATGACTGGTACGCGGCTTTCCCCAACTACCTGACCGCCAGCACCTAGCTGGGCAACTCGACGGTCAACAACGCCACGCGCGGTTCGACCTATGGCACCTTCCAGCAGAGCCGCCCCTACTACAACGGCCTGGTGGAAAACTACATGCTCAACGGCGGCGATCTGGATGCGATGATTGCCGACACCAACGCGACCCTGACTGAGTTGCTGCAGGAATACAACTTCCTGTTCGCTGACGAATAGGCTCGCTGCAGGCAAGCATAAACGCGGGGTGGGCGCGACAGTTCGTTCGCCCCGCGCCTTGTGCCTTGCTGCTGAATGCGACAGAGCGCATGGAAGAGATCGTCTACGCCGTACAACCTGTGATCGTCATGCTGGTCGGCGCGCTGCTGGGCGCTGGCTATTTTGCATTTCTGCGCTGGCAGACGCAGGTTGGCGGGCGGAACGCGGCCTTGCTGGTCGGCGCGGTTTGCGGTGTGGCTGGCGCGATGCTGCTGACAGCTCCGCTGGGCTATTGCATGTTCGAGTCCGACAAGAAGAATGACGACTACATTGTCGGCTGGATCATGGTGGTGTTGGGGCTGCTGCTGACGTTGAACATCGGCAGCACCCTGTTGTGGCGCTTCTTCCGCGGGCAGCGGCTGTTGCCTCGTGGGGATACGACGCCGGGGGCATTCCGCGGGCGCTTTGGCGCGCTGTATGCGGCGGCAGCGCTTTCGCCAACGATTCTGGTGCTGGTTTACTTCGTATACCTGCCTATGTTCGACACCTTGCGGCTGTCGACATTTTTGGCGCGCTTCGGGGCACCGCGAACTCGCTTCGTCTGCGTGTCCAATTTTTCGCGCATGCTGGGCGACCTGGACTATCACAGCAACCTGTTTCTTAGCTTCGCTCTGTCCTTCGGCATCATCATCATCACGATGAGCCTGGCGCTGTTGATTGCGGCCATGCTAAACCAGCCGATTCGCGGGGCGAACATCTACCGCACTTTTTTGATTTGGCCCTATGCCATCTCGCCGATTGTGGCTGGTTCAATTTTCGGCTTGCTGCTGGGCACAGAGTCGGGCATCGTAAACCGCGTCTTGGATTTGACGCTGGGCGTGAAGGTGCCATGGCTGGTCACGGTGCCAGCGGCGCAATTCAGCGTCGTCCTGGCCAGCGTGTGGAATGTTATCGGATTCAACATCCTGTTCTATACGGCTGGTTTGCAGACAATCCCCAAGGACTTGCTGGAATCGGCTTCGATTGACGGCGCGAATGCCTGGCAACGTTTTGCGCGCATCACATTCCCGCTGCTTTCGCCATTCACCTTCTTCCTGATCGTCACCAATACCATCTATGCCTTCTTCGATACCTTCGGGCTGATCTTCGTGTTGACGCGCGGCGGACCCACCGAGTCAACTTTCACGGCGATGTACCGCGTGTATGTCACCGGCATCTTGGCCAGCGACATCGGCAAATCTACAGCGCAGTCTCTGATTTTGTTCCTCATTGTGGTTGGCATCACCATCTTCCAGTTCCGCGTCGGGCAGCGGCGCGTTCAATACGGGAATTATTAGCGATGACCGAAAGCGCCAGCTCTCGATTTGTGTTTGATCCGTCTGCCAACCAGTCGCGTCCTTTGTGGCGGCGGCTGATCCCGCAGCGTTGGTACGCGCATCTAATCTTGACGATCTCGGTGATCATCATCACCTTCCCGATGTTCTATGCGCTTTTGATCAGCACGCAGAGCAACCCGGAAGTTTGGAATCACAAGTTCACGCCGGGCGACAAGTTCTTCGAGAATCTGCACACGGTGATGGTTCAGCGCAACATGGGGCGCTTCATGCTGAACAGCTTCGTCATCGCCATGGCGATCTCGATTGGCAAGACGGTCATGTCGGTGCTGGCGGGTTTGGGGCTGGTCTACTTCCGGTATCCGGGCAAGTGGCTCGTGTTTGGTTTTGTGCTGGTCACGCTGATTATGCCGGGCGATGTGCTGCTCATCGCGTTGTATCGGCGCGTCGTCAGTTTTGATGGCTGGCCCCACCCATACTTCGCCTTGACTCTGCCCTTGCTGGCCAGCGCCACCGGCGTATTCATCTTCCGCCAGCATTTTATGACCATGCCGCCAGATTTGTCAGAAGCGGCGCAGTTGGATGGCGCGTCGCCGCTGCAGTTTCTGTTTCGCGTGCTCATCCCGCTCAGCTGGAATACCATCGGCGCGCTGATGGTCATCATGTTCCTGTTCGGCTGGAATCAATTCCTGTGGCCCCTCATCTTGCTGCGCGACCAGAATCTGCAGGTGGTGCAGTGGGGGATGCAGTCGCTTTCGCAGAATCTGGAGGTGGGCGACAATTTTGGGCCAATGATGATGGGCGTGATCATCACCAGCCTGCCGCCCATGATCATCTTCTTGATATTGCAGCGGCAGTTCATGAAAGGCTTTGCGCTCACCCGCGACAAATAGGCAGGCGAAATTGCCCTAGCCGCCCGTTGGCTCTGGCTGTTACCATGCCGCCAAGCCAATCTGCGCGAGGTCCCTGACCGTGAAGCTCAGCTCTGTCACTTTTCTGTCTCTATGCTTGTTGTCGCTGTTGTGCCGGCCCGTCCTGGCACAGCCGCCTGTGCTCGTGCCACAGGTGCTCAATGCCCACCCGCACGACTCCAGCGCATTTACGCAAGGGCTGCTGTGGCATGCTGGCGCGCTCTACGAATCGACCGGTCTGCGCGGACATTCCAGCTTGCGCCGCGTCGATATCGAGACTGGCGCGCCCGAGATCAACCTGCCGCTGGATGCCGCCTATTTTGCCGAAGGGCTGGAACGGGTCGGCGACCGACTCGTCCAGCTGACCTGGCAATCCGGGCTGGCCTTCGTGTACGATCTGCAAAGTCTGGAGCTGATCGAGACCATCCAATATGCTGGCGAAGGCTGGGGATTGTGCAGCGATGGCCGCTTCTTGTTCATGAGCGATGGCTCGTCCTACCTTTCCCTGCGCGACCAAGCCACATTTGAACTGATCTTTCGTGGCGCGGTTACGTTGGATGGGCAGCTGATTCCGCCGCAGTTGCTGAATGAGCTGGAATGCGTTGGCGAGCACATCTATGCCAATGCCTGGAATACCGACTATATTTTCGTAATCGACAAATTCACGGGCGTCATTTCTGCGCTGATCGATGCTTCGGGTCTGTTGTCGGAGGCGCAACGGGCGGCGCTGGCGGGCGGCAGCGTGTTGAACGGCATCGCCTACAACCCCGAGTCGCAGACTTTTTACATCACCGGCAAGCGCTGGCCCCAGCTGTTTGAAGTGGTCTTCACAGAAACCTAATCCCTGCGCGCGTCTTGCCTGGCGAATAATCTAAGACTCTTCTAATGGAAAAATGTCGGCTTGTCTGCATAGTTCATATATGGATAATTCAGCTATGAACCAAAGCGGCGAGGCAGCGCACTGGATTGACGACACGTTCGAGAATCGCTTCTTCACGCTCTTGACGCGGATTTGCCGTCAGCTGATGCAGCATGCCGAGCAATTCAAAGCGGCTGGCACGTTGTCGCCACCGCAATTGTGGTTCCTCAAACGGCTCTACGATGCGGGCTCGCCACAGCCCATCAGCTTTTTTGCCGACGGCTTCTTCTCGAACCTATCCAATGCGTCGCAGATGATCGACAGGTTGGAAGCCGACGGGTTGGTTTATCGCATCAATAACCCGCGCGACCGCCGCAGCAAACTGGTTGAACTGACAGATTTGGGCGTAGAGCGCATGCACCAAGCCTACCAACGTCATTTTGCGCTGGCGCAAGAAGTGCTAGCGCCTTTGTCCGAGCAAGAGCGCGCCGCCGCCCTCGTCACTTTTGAGCGGATTCTGGCGCTTTTTTCTGAGCATGACGCGCCAGACGAAACCTGCTGCTAGATTTGCTCGTTATGAATGCAATGCACATGCCAACTGGATGAATGGAGCCCCTGCAAATGCCCGCTAAACACGCAATCATCGCGCAAGATGTCTATAAACACTTCGGCGATGTCAAAGCGCTCGACGGCGTGTCTATCGCCGCCGAGACCGGCA
Organism: Anaerolineae bacterium; assembly: GCA_022824565.1. GTDB lineage: Bacteria > Chloroflexota > Anaerolineae > Aggregatilineales > Phototrophicaceae > UBA6055. The sequence continues at coordinate 6,938 of JAJDZQ010000119.1, forward strand.
AGGTGCTGGGGCTGCTGGGTCCCAATGGCGCTGGCAAGACGACGCTGGTGCGCATTTTGACGACCTTGCTCAAGCCCGACCGAGGGCAAACGCATGTCGGTGGCTTGGATGTCTTGCGCCAGAAGCAGCAGGTGCGAGAAATCATCGGCTTGGCCGGGCAAAATACCGCCATCGACGAAATTCTGACCGGTCGGGAAAACCTGGAGATGGTCAGTCGGCTCTATCATATGCCGCGTCCCGCCGCCAAAAGACGCACCCAGGAATTGTTGGAGCAGTTCGCTTTGACCGACGCAGCCGACCGCCCGGCCAAGACCTATTCGGGCGGGATGCGCCGCCGGCTCGATCTGGCAGCCAGCATTGTCGCCCGTCCCAGCATCCTCTTTTTGGATGAGCCGACCACGGGCCTGGACCCGCGCACACGCATCGCCATGTGGGATACCATTCGCTCGCTCGTCTCCGATGGCGCGACGCTCCTGCTCACCACACAGTATCTGGAAGAAGCCGATGTACTGGCGGACAAGATCGTCGTCATCGATCATGGCAAGGTCATCGCCGAAGGCACCGCCGATGAGCTCAAAGCCAATATGGCTGCTGATTATATCGATATCACTGTCGCCGATCCCCATGAAACGGACAAGGCGGTACAGCTCTTGCAGCCGCTCAGCGACGAAAGCGCGCAGGCCGACGCAGGGCGAGGACATATCAGCATCGCAGTGAAAAGCGGCGCGCAAAGCATTGCCGAAGTTGTGCGCCTGCTGGATAGCGAAGCCGTCGCCATCGCCGAGCTCAACCTGCGCCGCCCCTCGCTGAACGATGTTTTCCTGAGCATAACGGGCGAGGAGATCGTCGAAGAAGAAGCCAAGCCCAAGCGCCGCGGGTTTGGACGCCGCCGCAGCGCCTAACCAAGCCGACCTGGACAAACGAGGATATATCGCCATGACCCAGCAGACCGCATCGGCCGCTATCAGCCCGGTCACCAGCCAGTCGAGCGCGCTGCAGCGCTTCGTGTGGAACTTCACCGACACCTTTGTCGTGATGCGCCGCAATCTGTATGCCTACCAGAGACAGCCGGAGCTGCTGGTTTTCGCCACCATCCAGCCCGTCATCTTTCTGCTGCTCTTCACCTATGTCTTCGGCGGCGCCATCAGCTTCTCCACTGGCGGCGATTACATCAATTTCCTGCTGCCGGGCATCATCATCCAGACGATCCTCTTCGCCTCCGCCAATACCACTGTCGGGCTTTCCTATGATTTGTCCAAAGGCATCATCGACCGTTTTCGTTCGCTGCCGATGTCGCGGGCGGCGGTGCTGGCCGGGCGCACCAGCGCCGATACCTTGCGCGGCGCATTTACCGTGCTCATCATGATTGTCGCCGGTTATATCATCGGCTTCCGCTTTGAAGATTGGGGCAGTGGCATCATGGGCTTGTTGCTGGCGGTGGCATTTGGCTATGCCGTAACCTGGATCTCCGCCACCATCGGCCTCTTCGTGAAAGACCCAGAAGCGGCGCAGGTGGCTGGCTTCATCTGGCTCTTCCCTTTGACATTCGCCAGTTCCATCTTTGTGCCCACAGCCACAATGACAGAAGAATGGCTGCGCACCTTCGCGGAGAACCAGCCCGTTAGCGTTGTCGCCAACACGGTGCGCGACTTGATGACTGGCACCGTCAATCCGGATGAAATTGTCCTATCGCTGCTGTGGATCGCTGGCATCGTGGCGATCTTCTTGCCCATGGCGGTCTGGCGATATGCGCGGGTGGCTTCTCGCTAGTTGCCAGAATCCGCGCGACCCCTCGCCGACCCCACCCCCAGCCCCTCCCCGACGAGTCAGGGAGGGGAGTCAATGCTTGCTTCCCCCTTACCTGTCGGGGGGATTGAGGGGGGTATTGCGCTTCCCCCTGACTCGTCGGGGGACCGAGGGGGGTGCACGACTCCTCCCCCAGCCCCAGCCCCAAAATGAGGGAGGGGTTGCTTGCTAGAATCTCGGAATGCTTAGCTCCCCTTTCCTCCTGGTGGGGGAAGGGGCCGGGGGATGGGGGTGTAGTAGTCCCGAAAAACTGGGGACCGAGGGAGGTACAAAGAGGCGTAGTGAAAATCACGGATGTGACCGTCTATCTGGTCAAAGAGTGGCGTACCTTCTGCTTCGTGGTGATCGACACCGACGCAGGCATCAGCGGCCTGGGCGAAGCGGGCATCACCGGGCGCGAACTGGCTGTGCGTGGTGCCATAGAGCACTTCAAACCCCTGTTGATCGGGCAAGACCCTTTCCGCATCGAACACATTTGGCAGATGCTCTTCCGTGGTGGCTTCTTTCCTGCCCAACGTATCTTGACGGCCGCCATAGCCGCCATCGATATCGCCCTGCACGATATCAAGGGCAAGGCGCTGGGCGTGCCCGTGTACGAGCTGCTGGGCGGACGTGTGCGCGACCGTGTGCTGACCTACAATCACAATGGCGGCGACACAATCGAAGAACTGGTCGAATGCTGTCAGCGCTCTTTGGACGCAGGCTGGAAAGTCCTGCGCTGGGGGCTGGCGCATATTCCCGGCGACATACTCGAGCCAGATGTGGCTGTGCGCCGGGCAATCGCCGAATTTGCAGCGCTGCGGCTGGCGCTGGGCGACGAAGCCAAGCTGGCTCTGGATGTGCATACGCGGCTCAACCTGACCGACTCGCTGTGGCTTTGCCAAGAAGTCGAAACATTCCGCCCGTTCTTCATCGAAGACCCGCTGCGCGCCGAAAATCCACAGAATTATCGACAACTGCGCGCCCGCACGACCGTCCCGCTGGCGGCTGGCGAACAATACAGCTCGAAGTGGGACTTCCGCCAGGTGATCGAAGAAGAGTTGATCGACTATGCGCGCATCGACCTGTGCGTCTGCGCAGGGTTGACCGAAGCCCGCAAGATCGCCGCCGCCTGCGAGACGCATTACATCGACCTGGCGGTGCATAATCCCATCGGTCCAGTGGCGACATCGGCATTCTTGCACTTGTGTCTGGCCACACCCAATTTCGCCGTGCAAGAACTGCCACGAAAACCCGGCGCAAGCTTGCCCGACCTGGTGATCAACCAGCCGCAGTGGGAAGCTGGCTGGCTGTTGCCGCCGACCGCGCCGGGCCTGGGCATCGAGCTCAACAAAGAAGCGCTGGGCAAATACCCGTTCAGCATGACCGAGCTGCCCCATCTGCGGCGGATTGACGGCTCGGTCACCAATTGGTAACCATCTGCACAATAGCGAAAGGCCAAACAACATGAGCGATGCAACAGTCGTCTGGGAGATCCCCGCGATTTTGGGCGAAGGCCCACTTTGGGTGCCCGGCGAAGAAGCCGTCTATTGGGTCGATATCTTCAGCAACAAGGTGCACCGCTATGGACACAGCGATGGGCGCAAAACCACCTGGACATTCGACTTCTCCATCACCAGCCTGGCCGAAAGGGCTGGCGGCGGCTTCATCGGCACAGTGAACGATGGCTATGCCTGGATCAACTTCGATGTCATCTCTGCGACGCCCATTGTCCTGCCCGAAGCAGATTTGCCCGGCAATCGCTTCAACGATGGCAAAGTCGACAGCAGCGGACGTTTCTGGGCGGGCACGATGGATCTGGAGCAGACGGCAGAAAGCGGCTCGCTTTATCGCCTCGACCCCGACCTCAGTTGGCAGCGCTGCGATAGCGACTACATCATCTGCAATGGACCAACCTTCAGCCTAGACAACAGCATCATGTATCACACTGACAGCATCAAGCGCACGATATACGCGCTGGATATGGATGCGGCGGGCGAGCTGAGCAACAAGCGCGTCTTCGCCCAATTCATGCAAGAAGAAGAAGGCGTGCCCGATGGCATGACCATCGACAGCGAAGATTGTATCTGGGTGGCGCATTTTGGCGGCGCGCGCATCACCCGCTATTCGCCGGCTGGCGAGATTCTGACGGTCGTGCCGCTGCCCGTGCCCAATATCACCAGCTGCACATTCGCCGGCGCAGACCTCGACACGCTCTACATCACCACGGCCAGCACGGGCATAGACGAAGCCGACAAAGCCAACTATCCGCTGGCGGGCAGTTTCTTCCGCTGTGTGCCCGGTGTGCAGGGCGCTCCGACCGCGAAGTTCGGTGCCTAGAGCCTGCCCCACCTGCGCCCATCTTGAGATGGAAAGCGCATGGATAGGCAGCGAGAAGACCAGGCCGAATCGCCAGGGTAGACCATTCGCGCCAGCTAATTTACAATGCCCTAGTAGGACATCGTGGGAGGCGACCCTTGCGCTCATTTTTCTTTTTGTTGCTCTGTGGCCTAGGTATCTTGCTCAGTGGTTGCGCGGCGCAAGCCAGCTTCGGCGATGCCATCACCGAAGGCGAACCAACGCCCATCCCCACGCCGGTCGTTCCCAGCAAGCCCATCTACACTGTCGAGCGCGGCAATATCGTCTATGAGCGCCGCTTCTTTGGCCGGATCGCGCCTGTGCTGGCAGAAGAATTCGCCTTTGCAATCGACGGGCGCGTGCAAGATATCTTCGTCGATGCCGGCGTTGATATCAGCCAGGGCGATGTGCTGGCGCGGCTCAATACCAACGCGCTGGAGAACCAACTGCTGTCTGCAAACGAAGAATTGGCCATCGCCACATCCATCCTGGCAAGCGCCGAAAACAAAGAGCGCTTTGATAGTCGCCGCGCCGCGCTCAACTTGCAGATGGCGCAGCTGCGGCTCGACCACGCCACAGCCAGCGCAGCCGAGCCGCCCAGCAACGACGAAAACCTGCAAATCAACCTGCTCATGATCGCGCGAGATCTGGCGCAAGTCGCCATTGACGAGCTGACCGAAGGCGTCGACCCACAACTGCGCTTTGATGTGCAGCGAGGGCAGAAACGCGTCGATGAGTTGAACGCCGCCATCGCCAGCGCCGAGTTGCGTGCGCCAGCCAACGGGCGACTGACCTACTTTGCGCCAGACCCCGGCGAGCAAGTCTTCGCCTTTGAGCCAATCGCCGTGGTGGCAGACATGACCGTGCTGGAAATCACAGACGAGATGGACGCCGACGACCTCAGCGAACTGGCCGAGGGCATGCCACTGACAATCCAGCGCGCCGCCATCCCCGGCACAGTCTATACTGGCACGATCGCCAGCTTGCCCGCGCCTTATGGATTGTCCACCGACGAGTTGGTGCATGTAGCATTTGACGAACAGCCACCGCCCGGTGAGTTCAAAGTGGGCGACCGCATGAACTTCACCGTGGTCATCGACACGCGCGAGGATGTGCTGGTGCTGCCCACCTCGGCCATCCGCACTTTCAGCGGACGCGAGTTCATCGTCGTACAAAACGAAGGCGTGCAGCAGCGCGTTGATGTGCGGCTGGGCTTGGAAGGCGGCGGCATGGTCGAAATCTTGAATGGCGCAGAAGTCGACCAGGTGGTCATCGGTCCATGATTCGCCAGCTGCATCGCATCCGCGCTGTCCTGGTCGTCGCGGTCAAACGTCTGCTGGCTCAGCCCCTGTTGTCATCCGCCACCATCATCGGTTTGACCGTGGCTGTTGCCTTGGTGCTGACCATCCCGATCTATGCCGAATCGGTGGCTTTCCGCGTCTTGACCGAACGCCTGACCGAAGGACCCGACCGCGTCAACCGCCCGCCGTTCTCCTTTCTTTTCAGTTACATCGGCAGTTGGAACGAGCCCGTCAACTGGGAAGCGATCAGCGATTTGGATGGCTATCTGCGCGAGAAAGGCGGCGCAGAATTGGGCTTGCAAACGACGCGCCTCGTCCGCCATCTGGAAACGCAGAACTTCCGCCTCTATCCCGCCGGCGAGACGAATTATCGCGACGAGAACAGATCGCTGGATTATGTCAGCTTCGGCACGACCGAAGATATCGCAAGCCAGGTCGAAGTGGTCGATGGCAGCCTGCCAGCAGCCGCCCCGCCCGAGCCAAACAGCATCATCGAGGCGATGATTCACGAAGACTTCGCCGGCGATTTTGGCATTCAGGCCGGCGAGAGCTTCGTGGGCTACAACTGGCGGCTGGAGCCTGATCATCCGCTTCAGATCACCGAAATCCGCATTTCGGGCGTGTGGCGTCCGCTCGATGAAGATGCTGAATACTGGTTTTATCGTCCCAATGTCTTCTCCGATATCCTGCTCATCGACGAAGGCAGCTATGTCAACCGCATCGCGCCATATACCGAGCACGAGATCAACCTGGCGGTGTGGTATCTGGTCACCGATGGCAGCAGCATCAACACCAGCCGCGTGGACGAACTCATCCGCCGCCACGATGACACAGAAAAGATCGCCGATCAGTACCTGTCTGGCACCTATATCCAGGCTTCGCCGGTCGACGAGCTGAGTTATTACCGGCGCGTGATGACAGTGATGACATTGACACTGACCGTCTTCAGCATTCCCATCGTGGCTTTGCTGGTCGTATTTTTGATCATGCTGGTCGGGCTGGTGGTCGATGGACAGCGCAACGAAACAGCTGTGATGCGCAGCCGTGGCGCATCGCCGTTCCAGGTAGTCGGCTTGACGACAGTCGAGGGCCTCATCATGGGGGCGGTCGCGCTGGTGATCGGCGGGGCGCTGGCGCTCGCTTTCACACAGCTCATCGGCACGACGCGCAGTTTCATGGACTTTCGCTGGGGAGAAACATTTATCGTATCGGTGCCGCCCAATATCGGCACAGCCATCGGCCTGGCGCTGCTTTTCACGGTATTAATCCGCGTCGTGCCCACCATCGGCGCATCGAGGCACACCATCATCAGTTACAAGATGGACCGCGCGCGTCTGCTGGGCAAGCCATTGTGGCAACGCGCGGGTCTCGACCTGCTGCTGCTGGCGCTGATTGGCTATTTCTATTATCAAGTGGTGCAACAGGGCGGTCTGATTGATGTTGAGGGCGGCGCTCGCAATATCAGCCAGGCCTACGAACAGCCCTTTGTCTTTTTGCTGCCGCCATTGACCATCTTTGCCGTTACGCTCTTTGCGCTGCGCTTCCTGGCACCGATCTTGCGCTTCTTGGCCTGGATAATCCAGTGGACCAACAGCGTCGGCTTGCTGATGGTCACGCGCCAGCTGGAACGCGCTCCTGGCACCTATTATCTGCCGCTGATCTTGCTGGTCTGCACGATCAGCCTAGGCATTTATACCGCATCCTTCGCGCGCACGATCGACCGCTACCTATATGAACAACAGTATTACAAAGTCTCGGCAGATTTATCGGTGCGCGTCTACAGCCAGGCGCCGGGCGGTTTTCCAGGTGCCAGCCCAGACGATGCGCCGCCTGCCTACATGCACATCAGTGAATTCACAGCCATGCCGCATGTGCGCGATGCCACCCGCGTCGGCGAATACACAGCCACAGCGCGCCTGACCTCTGGCAGCGTCAGCGGGCGTTTTGTCGGCATTGACCGCGACGCCTTGGGTCCCGTCATTTTCTGGCGTCCCGATTTCGCCGATATCCGCCTCGGTTACTTGACCAATGCCCTGGCAATGCAGCCCGATTCGCTGGTCGTCTCGCGCGAGTTCATGCAGAACCGGGCGCTGGATATTGGCGACCTGGTGGAGATCGACATTCGCAGCGGCGGCGATATCTTCAAGGTCAATTTCCAAATTGTTGGCGCGTTGGATTACTTCCCGCGCTGGTATCCAGAAGAAGACGGCGCGCTCTTCTTGGGCAATCTGGAATACCTGTTCGAGCAAGCACAGCTGGAGCTGGCGCACCGCGTGATCGCCCGCATCGAGCCAGGTTTTGACTCGCGGGCATTCCAGCGCGCTTTGATCGAACGCGGCGCGGCTGGCGTTTCGCTCGAAGAACCCACCAGCAGAATCAACCGCGAACAATCGCGCCCCGAGCGACAAGGCTTGTTTGGCTTGTTGTCCATCGGCTTTATCACCTCGTCGCTGGCCACGATGATCGGCTTCTTGCTGTATACGATATTCTCGTACCAGCGCCGCTATGTAGAATTGGGCATCTTGCGAGCGATCGGCTTGTCGCGTGGCTCGATGATGCTGTCGGTGGCATGGGAGCTGGGCTTGCTGATTGTGCTGGGGCTGGCGCTGGGCGTGGGCATAGGCTTGCTGGTCAGCGTGCTCTACATCCCCTATATGCAATTTGTCAGCAGCCTGGAAGGCGTCGTGCCACCCTACCTGGTCGGCATGGCCTGGACAGAAATCGCGCAGATTGTGGCGCTCTTCTTGTTCACTTTCGCGCTGATTATGGCGATTCTGCTGGTCATCCTGCGGCGCATGCGCATCTTCCAAGCCGTAAAACTGGGCGAGACTCTCTAGCCAGAAGCAAACCGCCCCCACTTGAACAAAGCGAGTTGATCATGAGCCAGCCTAACATCCTCATCATCATGTCCGACGAGCACGCGCCCATGTTCAGCAGCATCCATGGGCACCCCATCACGCGCACGCCCAATATGCAGCGGCTGGCGGAACTGGGCGCAACATTCGACGCCGCCTATTGCAATTCGCCCTTGTGCATGCCCTCGCGCATGTCCTTTATGAGCGGGCGATTTGCCAACCACATCGCTGCCTGGGACAATGTTACGCCGCTGCCCTCGGATGTGGTCACCTGGGCACACAGACTGCGCGATGTCGGTTATGATGTGGCGCTTTCGGGCAAGCAGCATTTCGGTGGCAACGATCAATTGCACGGCTTTCATGAACAACTGGCGCGCGACCTGCATGCCGAGCGCTATCATCCTATCCACACTTGGGATGACGGCATTGTGCCAGCCGAGCAACCCTGGCACGAAGTCTACAATGCGGGTCCTGGCTGGTCGGAAGAGCTCGACTGTGACGAACTGGCGCAACAGCGAGCGCTTGCCTATCTGCGCGACCCCGCCCGCCTGCAACGTCCCTGGGCGCTCAATGTGTCCTTCATCGCGCCACACTTCCCCTACATCGTGCCGCAGAAGTATTGGGACATGTACCCGCCCGAGCAGATGGACCTGCCACAGCTGCCCGATGGACATTTGGCCAATCTGCACCCCATGGCGCAGCGCATCCGCCTGATGTTTGGCTTTCCGCAATTTCCCGACGAAGTGGTTCGCCGCGCTCGCTCTGCCTATTACGCGCTCATCACTTATTTCGACGACAAAATCGGTGAACTGCTGGATGCGCTGGAAGCGACTGGGCAAGCCGAAAACACGGTCATCATTCACCTCAGCGATCATGGCGATATGAATGGCGAGCATGGTATGTGGCGCAAGTCCAACTTCTATGAAGCCGCAGCGCGCGTGCCTTTGCAAATTGCTTGGCAAGGGCGCATCGCCGCTGGGCAGCGCATCCCCCAGGTATGCTCGCTGGTCGATGTGACAGCGACCATCTGTGAGATAGCCGGCGATGTCTGTCCGTTGCCCCTGGATGGCGAAAGCCTGCTGCCGCTGCTGACCACGGGCGACCCGCACTGGAAAGACGAAGCCTTCTGCGAATACCTGGCGCATGGCAGCGACCGGCCCTTGGCGATGCTGCGACGCGGGCGCTTCAAGTTGAATTACAGCTGGGGCGAGCCGCCCGAATTGTATGATATCGAGGCAGATCCCGCTGAATTCAAAGACCTGGCTGGCGAACCAGACTATGCCGAGCTGCTAGCCACCCTGCAAGCCGATCTGCTGGCGGAATGGGATCCAGCCGCGCTGGACCGCCAGGTGCGCATCAGCCAGCGACAGCAACGGTACATCGAGTCGCGCTTTGGGACGGGCTGGCGGGCTTCGTCCTAGCCAAAAAGCCCGGCATTCAATCGCCGACCTGCATGACCACCTTGCCGAAGTGATCGTGCTCTTCCAGGATGCGATGCCCCTCGCGGATATCCGCCAAGGGCAGCACGCGGTCGATGACCGGACGCAACACACCCGCGTTCGCCAGCTCCAGCGCCGTGCACAACTCGTTATAGGTGCCGCCATTGGAGCCCAGGATGCTCAGCTGCCGGTGATAAATTTGCGGGATATGCAGGGGGAAGCGCTTGCCAGAATGGGAGCCGCAGACGACCATCCGGCCGCCGCGAGCCAATGTCTGCAGCGAGCTTGCCCAGGTCTTCGCACCGACCAGGTCTTGCGCCACATCAACGCCGCGTCCGCCGGTCCAGTCGATGACCTGCTCGATCCAATCATCCTCGTGGTAGTTGACGACATGGTCAGCGCCCAGTTCGCGCGCTTTTGCCATTTTCGCGCTGCTGGAGGTGCTGGCGATGACGGTCGCGCCGGCATATTTGGCGATTTGAATGCCGATGGAAGCCACGCCACCGCCCGCGCCCGGGATGAAGACAGTCTCTCCGGCCCGCAATCGCGCCACCGTGATTAACATGTGCCAAGCGGTCATGGATACAACGCCCAGCGCCGCCACTTCCACTGCCGAAAGCGCCGCTGGTTTGGCGATCAAGTTTCGCGCCGGCGCCAGCATATATTCAGCCAGACCGCCGTTGCTGTGTTCGCCGATGATCGCGTGCTGCGGGCATATCGTCACATCGCCCGCCCGGCAATGCTCGCAGAGGCCGCAGGTAACCAAGGAATAGAGGGTGACGGCATCGCCTTCTCGCCAGCCAGCCACGCCATCGCCCAGCGCGTCAATCTGTCCGCAGACATCGACGCCCGTCGTCAGTGGCAAGGGCACAGCGCCAAATTGCGGTCCGCGGCGGATACCCACATCCAGCCAGTTCAACGCACAGGCCGCCACCTTGAGGCGCACTTCGCCAGCGGCTGGCACAGGTATGGGCACTCTCTCGAGGCGCAGTACGTCGCGTTCGCCGTGCTCATGAAAGAGCGCCGCTGTCATGGTTTTCATGGTCATTTGCTTCTTTCACTTGTTTCGCCGCCGAAAATTCGCACATTCCCCAGTGGCACTCGCGCATCGGCAAAGGCTAGGCCAGCGGCGTCTTTGGCCGGCAAGCGCTGCATGTCGCTCAGGCTATAAAGCCCGCTGTAAACCGCATATGCTCCCGGCGGGATATCGTCGGGCACGGTCAACAGCCAGGGTTCTGTATCCAGCATGCCCGCATACCACAAGCGCGTCGGCAGACGGCTACCCAGGGGCGGCTGATCATGACCCCATTGTAGCCCGGTCTGCTCATGCACAAAGTGCAGGAATTGCGTGTATTCGTGGCTGGATTCGCCAGCGCTGTGCCAGGTGATAGGAACTTCCAGGCGGTCGCCGGGTTGTGCGCGGTCTGGCAATTCGATGTCAATGAGAGCGAATCCCCCGTCAAATTTGGCAAGGGCAGTGGCTGGCAGGTCGGCCGCCGGGGCAGGCACGACAAATTCGCCCAGGATGACTTGCTTGTCGTTGAGCTGGCGCAGGTCGCTG
>JAJDZQ010000041.1 GCA_022824565.1 Anaerolineae bacterium
GCCGGGGAAATGCAGGCCGGTCGTTTCTTCAAAGCCCAGCATCAAGTTGAGACACTGCACAGCGCTGCCGGCCGCGCCCTTGCCCAGGTTGTCCAGCGCCGCGATGACGACCAGGTGCCGCCCGTCCGCGTCCAGCTCGAAGCCGATATCGCAAAAGTTCGTGCCTGCCACCACGCGCGGTTCGGGCAGACGATGCATGCCGATCTTGCCGCTGACCAGCCGCAGGAATGGTTCCGCGCGATACCGCCCACGATACAGCCGCCAGATATCGCGCTCGGTCACTGCTTTTGCCAGCTGACAATGCGCCAGCAGATGCACGCCGCGCACCATTTCAATGGCTGTGACAGCGAAGTGTATGGGCGAAGCCGCCCCCAGCGCCAGGTCAACTTCTGCGCGATGTCGATGCCCGGTTGCGCGATAGGTGCGGACTGCGCCGCTGCGAATGGGATGATGAGAGCCGGCATTGGGCTTGTTGCCGCCTTCGGACGAACCGACCTTGATCTCGATGGCCGCGCGCTCCAGCAATCCGCTTTCTACCAGCGGCAGCAGCGCCAGGTTCACGGCTGTGGCATTGCAGCCGACTCCGCTGACATAATCGGCGCCACGCAGCCGCTCGCGATTGATTTCTGGCAAGCCATAGACGAAGCGCCCCAACCAGTCTGGCGCAGGATGCGCTTCTCCATACCAGCGCTGATAGGCGGCCGCGCTATCCAGGCGAAAATCGGCAGACAAGTCGATTATCTTATCCGCGAGCGCCGCATAGTTTTCGATGCCGCGTGCCGATCGGCCATGGGGCAGCGCCAGAAAGAGCAAATCGGCTGCTTCCAGCGCATCGGGATGCACGAACTTCAGCCGGCAGACATCGCGCAGGTTGGGGTGAACGCTGTGCACATAGCGCCCCGCCTGTTCGCGGCTGGTGATCTGGGCGACTTCGACCTGTGGATGAAAGTGCAGCAGACGCAGCAGTTCGCCGCCCGTATAGCCGCTGCCGCCCAGGATGCTGACGCGGGTCATGCCAGCACGCCGATTTGTTCGATGACGAAGTCGATGACTCCTTGCGCGATATCGACGCCGGTTGGCTTGCTGCTGTTGCGGAATTCCATGGTATGGTTGATCTCGTTTACGACAAAGTTGCCACGCGCGTCTTCCAGCAGGTCGATGGCCAAGATTCCGCCGCCGACTGCCCGCGCCGCCTGGACGCAGATGGCATCCAGCTCGGGCGTGACCGGACAATTGGTGGCTTGCCCACCCCGCGCTGTATTGGTGATCCAGTGATTGGACGCGCGGTAGATGGCGGCGATAGTGCGAGAGCCGACCACGAAGGCGCGTATGTCGCGTCCCGGTTTGTCGACATATTCTTGCACATAATAAATATGGTGATTGTAGTCGCCCAGCGTCTGGCGATGCTCCAGGATGGCTTCGGCGCTGTCACGATTGTGCACCCGCGCCAGCAGCCGCCCCCAACTGCCCAACACGGGTTTCAGCACAGCCGGATAAGCGACATCTTCAATCGCTTGCATGGCGCTTTGCGGCGTAAAAGCCACGCGCGTATGCGGCTGGGGGATGCCGTGCCGGGTCAAGGCGATGCTGGTGCGCAGCTTGTCTCCACAGACAGCCGCGGTTTCGTAGGTGTTGAATGTTCGCACGCCCCAGCCATTGAGAATGGCCAGCGCATACAAGCCACGCGAGGTGCTCACACAGCGCTCAAAAACGAGATCGTAGTCTTGCCAGGCGATCCCCGATGGCGCAAGCTGCTCGCCGCCCCGCGAAAGCTCAAAGTTCAGTTCGCGGTCGAGGATGATATCGGGGCTGATGCTGCGCTTGTTGAATGCCGCCAGCAGCAGCTTCTCTTCGGCGCGGATGTGGGTAACCAGCAAGGCGACGCGCATGACAACTACTCGCCCCAGTCTTCTTCGACTTCGGGCGCAAGTTCCAGCTCGAGCGGTGCCAGGCACATGATTTCCAGTTCGCTGCCACATTCGGCGCAGGTGAGGAGCTCATTTTCCATTGCGTCAGCCGGGATATCGGTTTCGGCATCGCATACGGGGCAGAGCGGCGTCTCGTCCATGATTTTCTCCTGTGGTCTGTGCGCACAACAAAAAACCCGCCAGCTGGGCGGGTATGCGGTCGTGTTCCTTCAGCAGCGCAAAATCGCCCAAACTTAGTGGGTGAAAGGCTTCTTGGCTTTCTTGCAAAATTGCGCAGGCATAATATGCTGCCAGCTTGCCGTCATTCAGCGCGACTCTAGGTGAAGCCACGCGCTTTGACCAGACTGCAAATGAAAAGTAAGAAAATACAAATAATGTGACAATGCTTTGATAAATTGGGCGAGTCAGCGCCTCGCCCATACCTAGTGTGGGGAGCCATGGGTGCTTCAAAAGCCAAAACGCGCCAGCGACTTGTGCAAGGGCGGCAGGTACTTCGCGCCGAAGATGGTCACATGCACCAGCAGCGGATACAGATTATAGATATGTCGGCGCACCTTGAAGAAATCTTCGTCGATGGCGATCTGCTCTTGATAGGCTGCAAAGAAGGCCTCGCCAACGCCATCGAAGAGCGTCATGTAGGCGAGCTCCACCTCGTGATGCGCGTAATACAAAGCCGGGTCGATGATGCCGCAGACACGTCCAGCGCGCACGAGCACATTCGTCCGCCACATATCGCCATGAATCAACGCGGGCTGGTCGGGCTCAATGAGGAAGCTGCCCAGCGCATCGGCAAATTTCAGCAGCCGGGTTTCCAGCTCGCCCGGCAACTGACCAACGTTGCGCGCTACACCGATCATATAGCGCAAACGTTGCTCGCGGAAAAAGGGGATCCACGTTTGACTGGGCATATTGGGCTGATGCAAGGGTCCGGTCAGTGTATCGCGCTCCAGACCGTAGCTTGACGAGGCGACCCGATGGCAGCTCGCCAGCAAGACGCCCAGATGGCGCAGGCTCTCGTCGTCCAGTCGGCTTTCGCCAGCGATATACTCCATCAGCAGCAGGTCCTGCGCCTCGTGGAGTACGTGGGGGACTGGCAGCTGGGTGTGCCTACGCAGGTAGCGCAGCATAAAGCCTTCAATACGCAGGTCGTGCTTGCCGTCCCCCACCTTCGCCACCAGCGACTCGCCAGCGCTCTGGTCGATGCGCAGTACCTGGCTGATCATGCCCCCGGCCAGTGGTTGCGTCGCCAGGATTGTCCGCCCGGTTATTCTTTCGATTTCACGCTTTATTTCTGCTTGCATCGCCATCTTGACAGATGATCCGACTCGCCTGTAAACTGGCGCAATTATGCACGATTGATGTTTGGAGTCAAAGAGATGGGTCCCCTTCCCAAGCGAAAGGTCTCAAAGTCGCGGCGCAATCGCCGGCGCGCTCATGATGCCTTGCAGCTGAAGCACCTGGTTGAATGCGGAAACTGCGGCGAATATCATATCGCCCACCGCGTCTGCCCACATTGCGGCTTTTATAATGGCGAAACGGTCATCGAAATCGAAGATGAATAAGGCGCTTCGCTGCCTGCCAGACCAGTCCCGCAGAGCCGTGCCAGCGCGCGGCTTTTTTGCGACTGTCGCCCAGCCGAGCTGACATGGTCGACTGGCGGACGACTGCAGCGCTCTTCCCCGGGCAAGGCTCGCAGACCCTGGGCATGGGCGCCGATTTTGCCCGTGAATATGACATTGCACGCGATACTTTCGCGCAAGCGGATGCGATTCTTGGTTTTCCGCTGTCGGAAATTTGCTGGCATGGTCCGGCGGCAGCGCTCGACCAAACAGCCAACACCCAGCCGGCGCTGTATGTAACCAGCCTGGCAATCTGGCGTGTCCTGCGCGATCTGCTGCCAGCGGCACAGCCAGCCTGGCTGGCCGGTCACAGCCTGGGCGAGCTTAGCGCATTGACAGCGGCGGGCGCGCTGGACTTCGCCGCGGGTTTGCGATTGGTGCGCGCGCGTGGCAGCCTGATGCAGCGGGCCGGCGAAGCGCAGCCGGGCGCAATGGCGGCGGTATTGGGCTTGGAAATTGCGCTAGTTCGCGATCTTTGTGCCGCCGTGGCGCAAGAAATTGGCGGCGAAGTCGTGTTGGCCAACGATAATTGTCCTGGCCAAGCGGTTGTTTCTGGCGATGTGCCGGCGATTGAACACTTGATTGACGCGGCACAAGCGGCCGGCGCGCGACGGGCTTTGCGGCTGGCCGTCAGTGTGGCGGCGCATTCCCCACTGATGGCGGCGGCACAAGCCGATTTTCATGACGCCGTGCAAGCCACCGAATTCAACGCGCCGGCCATCCCTGTAATCGGCAATGTCGGCACCCAAGCACTGCATACGCCCGACCAGATTCGCGCGGAATTGCAGCAACAGTTGACCCAGCCGGTGCGCTGGACCGAGTCCATGACAGGCCTGCTTTCGGCAGGCGCGCATACATTTGTCGAAATCGGCGCAGGCAAGGTGCTGACGGGCTTGCTGCGGCGCATAAACCGGCAGAAAACGCGCATCAACATCGATTCATTGCCCGCCCTGCAGGCATTTCTGGAAGCGCAGGCATGAGCGAGTTGGTCAAATTTCGGCGGCTGGACGAGATCGTTGAGATCACCTTGAACCGCCCCGAGGCGCGCAACACGATCAACGAGTCGATGCAGGCCGAGCTTGTCCAGGCATTTGACCAGGCCGAGCGCGAATTTCAACAGGGCGCGCGCGTTGTGCTGCTGCGTGGGGCGGGGCGTGTCTTTTCGGCGGGCATCGATCTGAATCAATTCCTCGAGCTTGACAAGGGGCTGCGCGACAATCTTTTCCCCACAACCGAACGGTATCAAGCGCTTGCCAACCAGATCGAACGGTCGTCTCTGCCGGTCATTTGCGTGCTGCAAGGCTATTGCCTGGGCATGGCCTTGGAATTGGCGCTGGCTTGCGACTTTCGCATCGCAGCCGAACGCAGCAAACTCGGCTTGCCAGAAGCGCGGCTGGGCATCATCCCCGATGTCGGCGGCACGACGCGCCTGGTGAAGCTGATCGGCGTCGCCAAAGCCAAAGACCTGGTCTTGACCGGGCGGCATATCGAGGCTGCTGACGCTTTGGAATGGGGCTTGCTCCACGCGGTTTATCCCAAAACCGAACTGGAGCAGGGCGTGGCGAAGCTGGTCGAGTCGCTGCTTGCATCGGCGCCGCTGGCCGTCAGCTATGCCAAGCGCGTCATCAACGATATCGCAGACAACTCGCGCGGGCTGCACATCGAAGCCTGGGCGCAGGCGCAGCTCTTCCGCAGCTCAGACTTCCAGCGGGCGGTCGCAGCCATGCTGAGCAAGCAATACCCAATCGACTGGCAGGGAAAATAGGCGGGGCAACCCCTCCTCCAGCCCCTTCCCAACAGGTTGGATAGGGTAGCTAACCCCTCCCCGACGAGTCAGGGAGGGTAGCCAACCCCACCCCCAGCCCCACCCCCACGAGTCAGGGAGGGGGGTCAAAGCGGGGGAGGGGCCGCCCCGCCCCAACCCGCGGCGAACGATGTGGGTGTACCAGTCGGGAGGGGGGTGAACGAGGGGGTTCATTCGCCGATCGCCTGGCGCAGGCTGCCTTTCGCTTCTTTCAGCAATTTTAGCGCTTCGTTATAGTCCAGG
>JAJDZQ010000097.1 GCA_022824565.1 Anaerolineae bacterium
CGGGCTGGCTGGCTGAACAGAGGCACTGGCGGCAATGCCAACTCGTCTTCGCTGGGCTCGATGCGCACGACGGTGAATTCCGCGGCGACTTCTGTCAGGGTGTTCAGGTCGGCGGCATTGGCAGAACTCATACGCGCGAAGAGCGATTCGTAGAGCCAGGAATTGCGGCTGAACGCATAGAGCGCGCGCAGAGCTTCGGCTGGGTCATCGACGCGGACGGCGCGGGCAGCATAGAGCTTCGCTCCTTGCTGGATGGTCACGCCCGGCTCGGCCTCGATATCCTGGTACCAGTCGGTTGCTTCGCCCAAGCCACAGACCAGGTAGAGCTTGCTGCCATGCCGTCGGAATTCCAGCGCAGTATGACGCGGCGCGCCTGTGTCGCAATCGCGTGTCGTCAGCGCCAACAACGGCAGCCAATCCAGCGCAGACGCCCAGCCGAGTTGATAGAGCAGCAGCGGCGCACGTGCCAATGCTTGCACGAATCCGTGAGTCGGGGCGACATCGTTCATGCCCGCAGTCTAGCCGACATAGACCAGGATGTACAGCGCTTGCAAGTGGGTCAATACCCCGCTAATTCACAGGCAAGTGATGCAAAAAATGCAGAATGGTTGTTTTTTTGGGGGGCGAGACTTTTTTGAAGGGGGTTGCCCAAGCTCTCTCTGCGGTATAATGCGCTGGTGATGAAACTTCTGCACAAGAAGCGGGACCGCTTGCGTTCATGCTGGATACGTTGAGAAGATTGCGCCGGCTGCTTGGCAGCTTGTTCGGTCAGAATGTGCCGCTGGCTGGCGAATGGGAAGGCATCGCGCCCGAGCGCATGACGCCGCGTCAACGTCGTTTGCAGCGCTGCTCGCTGATTCTGCTCTGGGGCGCTTTGTTAAACTTCCTGGCGGTTGTGGCGATTTGCGCCGCCGCCATCCATGCCGGCAATCAAGACAGCAGTTTGTTCAGCGCGATCCAGGCGGCTTTGTTGCCGGGGCTGGTCATCAGCGCCGATGCGGCTGTGCTGTTGCTGGCTGCGGGGACGGGCGTCAATGTGGCGCTGTTGCTGCTGCTGTCGGTGGTTATTTTGGCTCAAGAGATGTGGTCGGTGGTCTGCTGTTGGCTGGCGATCGCGCTGAATCTGGCTGCGCTGGTCTGGCTGGGCTTTGCGCCTTCGGTGCTGGCGGTTGCGCCGTTGTTGGCGGCCGGCATCTTGACATTGGGCGATCTGGGTGCCTATCGCATCAATCCGGTGATGCTGAAAGAGCTGCGTGGACGCATGCGTGGCGCGCGCGGTTTTGCCATCATCACCATCTTCCTCACGCTGATGGGCTTCTTCACCCTGCTGCTCTACTTGCTGCAAATCCCCCAGGGTGGCGTGGTCGTGACAGGCGAGCTGGGGCGCGAGTTATTTATCGGCGTGCTCTTCATCGAACTCATGCTGATTATTTTCATCGTGCCCGCGCTGACAGCTGGCGCAATCACCAACGAACGCGAACGCAAGACCTATGACCTGCTACAAACCACGTTGATCACCAAGGCGACCTTCGTGGTGGGCAAGCTGCAGTCGGCGCTGGGCTATATCGTGCTGCTGCTGCTTTCCGCTGTGCCGCTGCAGAGTATCGCTTTTCTCTTCGGGGGTGTCAGCGAGGCAGAATTGCTGCTGGCGCTGCTGGTGCTGCTGGTATCGGCGCTGACCTTGGGCGCATTTGGCATGTTTTTCTCGTCTATCACCGAGCGCACGTTGGCCGCCACCATCCGCAGTTACACAGTCGCCATCGGCATCACCGTCGGTTTGCCAGTGGTCGCGGCGATCCTCTTTCAAAATGCCTATGGCAATGTGGTGAACAATATCGGCGCGGGCGTGAGCAACAATCCGACTGTCGAATCGGCTACGATTTACCTGGATATGATCGCCACCAGCCTCAACCCGATCATGGCGACCCTGCGCAGCCAGCAAATGCTCATCGACCATCAACAGCTCATCACCATGCGCGTGACGCTACAGAGCAATGGCGCGTCTATCCCGGTGCTTTCGCCCTGGGTGCTGCTGACCTTGTGCTATTTGTCATTGACGGCTTTGTTGGTGCGCTATGCCATCCGGCGCATGGAGCGGCAGGCCGGCTGACTGCCCCGCGATGCCCCGCCAAAGCCGCAGCATCCGCACCCAAGCCATCATCTTGAGTCGCCGCGACTTTGGAGAAGCCGACCGTCTGCTGACCCTGCTGACACCGACACGCGGCAAGCTGCGCGCAATTGCCAAGGGCGCGCGCAAACCCAATGCCAAGCTCAGCGGACATGTCGAGCTCTTCGCTCGCAGCGACTGCCTGCTGCACCAAGGGCGCAATCTCGCCATTTTGACGCAAGCCGAATTGATCGAGCCCTATCTGGGCCTGCGCGATGATTTGCAACGGGGCGCGTATGCCAATTATGCCGCCGAACTGCTCGACCGCTTCACTGCCGATGAAGAAGAAGACGTCGGCGGACTCTTCGCCTTGCTGGATGACACATTGACGCGCCTTGCCAATTCTCGCGACCCGCGCCTGGCCACGCGCTTCTATGAGCTGGCGCTGCTCGATGTGGTCGGCTTTAAGCCCGAGCTGAGCGAATGCGTGATCACGCGCATGCCCTTGTTGCCCGAAGCGCAGTTCTTCAGCAGCGACGAAGGTGGCGTGATCAGCCGCGCCGGGCTTTCGAGCTCACAATCGCGCCTACTGCCCATAGAGCTTGATACATTGAAGCTGCTGCGCCACTTGCAGCGCAATGCCAATACCTATGCAGCGGTGGAAAGCCTGCGTCTGAGCGCCGACGAGCATGGGCGCGCCGAGCGGCTCATGCTGGCGTACATCGCGCATCTGCTGGAACGCCGGTTGGCGAGCGTTGCCTTCCTGGAACGCCTGCGGGGTGGGGGGTAGCTTCCCCAAACCCCACCTCCAGCCCCTCCCCCTGATCTTGCCCCGTTTTAGTTGACAGCTTATTTGGGGAATCCCCCTTCTTGCTCATATTGTTCCGGGCTCATGTGATCCAAGCCGGAATGTAGACGCTGGCGATTGTACCAGCCTTCAATGTAGCGGAAGACAGCCCGGC
>JAJDZQ010000034.1 GCA_022824565.1 Anaerolineae bacterium
CTACCAGCGCGTCGCCTGGAATCTCCAGCCTGGCTCGATCTTTTGCATCTCGATCTCGTCATTGCGCTCGGTCAAACCGCAGGCCAGGTACTGCTGATGCAGCTGCGCCAGTCGCGCACGGTCGACAGCGATGCCCAAGCCCGGTTCTTGCGGCACCGCGACCGACCCATTCTCAAACTGCAGCGGCTCGACCAGCAAGTCATGCCCGTCTTGCCAGGGGTAGTGCGTGTCGCAGTCGTACAAATCGTTGGGGGTGGCGGCGGCCAGCTGCACCATCGCCGCCAGCGATATGCCCAGATGGCTGTTGGAGTGCATGGACAAGCCGCGTCCAAACAGGCGACAAATGCGCGCCAAATCTAGCGATGCGCGGAAACCACCCCAAAAATGATGGTCGGACAAGATTATGGCTTCCGACTTCTGCTGGATGCTGCCGGGCAGATCGGCGAAGCTGGTCGTGCACATGTTGGTGGCCAGCGGGATATCCAGCGCGCGCGCAACAGCCGCCATATTCGCTTGTCCGCGCACAGGGTCTTCAAAATACTCCAATACGCCAGCCAGCTTCTTGCCAGCCGCGATAGCTGTGTCGATGCGCCAAATGGCATTGGGGTCCAGCCGCAGCGGCACATCCCCGCCAAATGCCTCGCGCAGCGCCAATATCGCCGCGACTTCTGCATCTGGTGGAAAAACGCCGCCTTTGAGCTTAATCGACCGAAAGCCATAGTGGCTGCACATGGCTTGCGCCTGCGCCACAATGCCAGCAGGATCCAGCGCCGCTTCTGCTCGGGCCGCCTTCCAACCAGTGACAGTCGGCTCGCGCTCAAAGCCGAATTCGCCGCCAGCGCCAGCCTGCTTGTAAAAGAGATAGGCCGCGAATGGCACATGATCGCGCACTGCCCCGCCCAGCAGGTCGACCACTGGACGCCCGGTCGCTTTGCCCAGCAGGTCATAACAGGCGACTTCGATGGCGCTGCGCACATGCACCCAGGCACGATTGTCCCAGGGAGTCGCGCCACGATCATCGGGCTGGGCAAGCTGGTCGATGCGCGCGAATATCGCATTCAACTGCCATGGGTCGCTGCCGATGATGCCTTCGGTCGCTTGTGCCAAGGCGGCGCGGGTAGATTCGCTGCCGGGGATCTCTCCCCAACCGCTGATGCCGTCATCGCTGACCAGTTCGATGATGAGGCGCAGGGCAAAAGGCGCGTGCAGGCCAGCCGCGTTGAGCAGCGGCGGGTCGGGCACGGCCACGGGCGTGATGTGGCAGTCGGCGATGCGCATGGGGGCGGCCTATTTCTTCCCGGTCGCCAGCTTGCGGCGCGTCTCGCGGACGGCGATGGCGGGCAGGCTCTGCGCATGAGCCTCGACAAACTCTGCGATTGCAGCGCGATGCAGCTTGATGCCCTTGCGCAGCAGCCACGAAACGGCTTTGGTAATGCGTATGTCTTTGTCGCTTTGCCGTTGTTGGATCAATTCCAGCGCCAGCTCCAGCAGACGCGTATCGTCCGATTGGCTGATTGGCGCGGTCAGCAAGACCAGCCCCGCGCGCTGTTTGTTGATATTCGCGTCTTGCGCCAAGGACCGCAGCAGCGCCGACCAGTCGTCCCAAGCCGCCAGCAAATCGGCCGCGTTGAAGACCGTCTGGCAGGTGCTATCGACCTCTGCCCAGCCCTCCAGGCAGCCCAGCCACTCGTCCAGTTGGCTCAATGACAAGGCGCGGCGATGTCGTGGATAGCGCAGCAAGAAGGTCTGGGGAGCGCATCGTTCTTCATAGGAAGCGCCGCGATACAGCGAGTCAATCAAGTCGCGCCAGGCGGCATAGGGCAGGTCGCGGTGTTCAGCGCAGAAATCCACCATGATTTTGCGGCGCTGGGCATTGGCAAGCCCATACCAGCGGCGGGCAGTGCCCAGGTGTTCGGGGCGCTGGCTGGTTTTGCCGCGCGCAGGCTCTGTGCGCTCGATGCATTCCAGGATGGCGCGGTGATGCTGGTTCATGCGCTGCGCCGTTGCGCCGACATCACACGCGCGCCGGCAGCTAGATCAACTGCTTGAGCGGCACGCCACGCCGCTTGAGGAATTCCATGAAGCCGATTTTGTCGATCGTCTTCAGCTCTTTCGCCGTGATCTTGACGCGCACCCAACGGTCGAGTTCGGGAACATAGATGCGCTTGTTCTGCAAATTGGGCTTGAATTTGCGCTTGACGGTGTTGAAGGCTTTGCTGCGCGATTGGCCAAAGAGCGGCTTGACGCCAGTGATTTTGCGTTTGCCGGGCATGACAGACTTCCTTAGCTAGGTACGCTTGCTGCAAGCCATGTAGTATACAGAAAATCCCTGGGTTGTCGAGGGGCGTTTTTTCACCCCCTGCATTGGCGCGCCCGTTTCTGTTGCAGGTTCGCGGAATCTCACCCCCATCCCCCGGCCCCTTGCCCCCATCAAGAGGGAAGGGAGGCTCGTCGAGAAACCTATGCGATTATTGCTAATCTGTAAGAAATTGAGCATCAGATTTCATTTTCTCTGAATGCGCTCCCCCTCCCTGATGCTTCGGGGAGGGGGCTGGGGGGTGGGGTAGACCCTCACATGCGCTCCTTTGGAAACCTGTCCTGTTCCCCTGATGCTTCGGGAGGGGTTTGGGGTGGGGGTTAGCCAGCGTTACTTCAAGTCGCGGCGGTGCCAGTCATCGCTGAACAGGTTGAAATCGGTTTGGCGCTGGGGGAATTCGTCGATCAGGTCTTCGTCAATGTCGATGCCCAGCCCCGGCTTGGTCGGCAGCGGGAAGTAGCCATCGACCACCTCGGGCATGCCGATGCCCACCGCTTTCACAGGTGGATCGGCGAAGTCATTGAAATATTCCTGGATTTTGAAGTTGGGCGTGGTCGCCGCCACCGCCAGTGATGCCATAGTCGAGCAAGGACCGCCCACATTGTGCGGGGCGACCAGCACATAATACATCTCGGCTGTGCCCGCCAGCTTTTTTATATTGCCGATGCCGCCGAAGTGCGTGATGTCTGTCTGGATGATATCGGCAGCGCCCAGCTCAAAGAGTTCGCGGTATTCATACGGCGTATGGATGCGCTCGCCAGTGGCAACGGGAATGCCCAGCGGCAGCGCTACCTCGCGCACATCTCGCAGCGCGCGCAGATTTTCGGGCGGCACCGGCTCTTCCACCCAGGCCGGGCGAAATTCTGCTAAATCGCGGATGATCTCGGCGGCGGTGACGGGGTTAAAGCGCCCGTGCATCTCGATCAACAGCTCCACATCGGCTCCCACAGCGTCATACACCGCTTCGACCAAGGCGATGCTCAACAGCTTCTCCTGGCGGGTGAACTCATAGAAGCCGCTGCCGAAGGGATCAAACTTGAGCGCGCGATAGCCCTTGGCGATGACTTCTTTGGCGGCGGCATGCCAGGCATCGGGCCTGCGCTCGACGCGATACCAGCCGTTGGCATAGGCTTTGATTTTGTCGCGCATTGCCCCGCCCAGCAGACGATAGAGCGGCTGCCCCAGCGCCTGGCCGATGATGTCCCAACAGGCGATCTCCAGCAGAGCAATGCCCGTCATGGCGATCTCGCCGGCACGCCCATAGGTCTCGCGCAGCATGCGATACACAAGCGCTTCGGTATTAAAAGGGTCTTGCCCAAGCGCGAAGTCGGGCACACTTTCATTCAGGTAGCCGATGACGGGGCCGACTCCGCCGACGGGCCGCGCCTCTGCCCAGCCGACCAAGCCCTCGTCCGTTTCTACCTTGACGAAGAGCAGGTTGCGCCAGGGCGTGCCCATCACCTTGGTGCTGACATGACTGATTTTCATGAATCCCCCTCAGTCCTCCCGAAGCAATACCGTGCAAACCATTTGACCACAAAGACGCAAAGGGCACAAAGGATAAAAGTGTTGGGAGTGGCGACTTTGCTGGATGCGCGCTGCCTTGCCCCCGCCCCAAACCCCTCCCCCAAAATGAGGGAGGGGCTTAAAAACCTACTGAATCGCTGAAAAACTCCCCTTCCCTCGTTCTGGGGGAAGGGGCCGGGGGATGGGGGCAAGGTTATCATATCCACGAAATTCGACACTCCCAAAGTTTTGATGTAGACGCAGGGACAGCAACGCGCCCGATGTCAGCTTTTACTATAGACATGAGAGGGACCGAGGGCATAGACCGCTGGGTCCAAGTCTTTTCAACTCGCTGGTATACCCAAGTCAGCCGCGCCGACCTGACTCATCACCGCGTCTGGGGCATGTCGTTTTATGATGCCCATGACCAGAGCCGCCCGATGCACACGTTCCCGCGATTGCTTTATCGCCAAGTCTTCGATGTGCGCGCCGCTTGGATAGATATTCGGGGCGTTGCGCAAGCCCAGCTTCACATAGACGGGCGCGCCAATGTGGATTAGTCGCGGTGTTTCATAATGGCGCACGAAGCCGCCGAAGTCGTCTGGCGCTTCGACATAGATATCCAGCGGCAGGTCGACAACGGCGCGCACAGCGGCGATCTGCGCAGCGGTCAGGTCGGTCGGCACATTATAGGTGCCCGCGCCCAGCTGCTCCAGCAGTTTGATGGCGACAGGATTGGACGCGCCCATCTGCACAGAGATTTTGACCACCAGATCGGCTGGCAGCTCGCCGGCTTTTTTCATCTGGTCGACCAGCCACAGCTGCCCTTCGTCCGCCACCAGCACAGATCGCAACCCCAGTTCGCAGCCGCGCAGGATATCTTCGGTGGCATAAACGACTTCGTCCATGCCCCGCAGACGCGCGCCCAGATTCTTGCCGGCGCTGGACCGCACTTGCGCGCTGGTGCCCCAAGCCGCTCGCGGACCGACAAACAAGCTGACTTCGATGCCAGCCGCTGCGCCCAGCCGACACATCTCGCGGATTTCAGCATCGGTCAGCATCCAGATGCCGCTGCCTTGTGATACGCGGTGGATGGTGATGCCATGTTGTTGCGCTGCCTCGAGCACAGCCGCCAGAGCGCGCGGTCCTTCGACACTGGGGATCTCGATGCGGTACTGCGCGCCATCGGGGAAGCGCTTGGCAGAGCTGGGCAATTCATACAGCTCGCCAGGCGGAAAGCCGCGCTGCTGCAAGAAGTCGCGTGTGATGTGCATGTTCGTTCCTTGTTTTTCTCAGCCTTGCGACATTGTACCGTCAGAACGTGCCAAGCTTATAGAAGCCCCTGTCTGTAATGCCTCCAGGTCAATATCACATCACAAATAATTCTTGTTCTTCGCATCATGCAAACGGCGCGGGTTGATTTTGCCATCGCGGTTGACGACTGTCTGATAGCGCTGCAATCGCTGCCGATTCAAACCCGGCGTGCCGAATCGCGCGCTGTTGACGCCGCTGACTGTGCCCGGGCGCGCGCTGGTGATCAGCCATTCCAGCAGATCTGCCCGCAGTTCGCGCACTTTGTCTTGATATTCGGCTTCAAAATACAAGTTGCGCATCTCCCAGGCATCGCTCTCCAGGTCATATAGCTCGCCAAAGCCATCGGGATATTGCTCGGGAAACATGGCGCGCGGATAATGAACCAGGCGGAAGCGACCTTTGCGCAGGCTCTTGCTCCAGGCAAATTCTGTTATGCCCAGCCGCTCTTCATCACCAGCCGCCCCTTGCAGCAGCCCCGAGATATCGCGCCCATCGCTGGTTTCCATGCTGTCGATGCCCGTCAACGCGCACAGGGTATTGCCGATATCGACCAACTCGACCACAGATTCGACAGTCCGCCCGGACGGGATGCGCCTGGGCGACCAGAAGATCAACGGCACGCGCGTGATGGCGTCGCTGCAAATGCCCGGCGCTTTTTCCATGATGCCGTGCTCAGTCGCATAATCGCCGTGATCGGATGTATAGACGACGATGGTGTCCTGCTCCAGGTTCTGCTGACGCAGGTAGTCCAGCAGCTGCCCGACGGCGGCATCCACCTGGCTGACCGCGCCCAAATAGCCGTGCAGCTTGCGGCGGCGAGCGGCTTCGAAAGTGCGCGGATAGAAGAGCGCCCAGTCGGATTTGCGCCAGCGCGCGGCCGAGGCGATGAAATGGGGCGCTTTGCCGGCGGCGGCCAGGTCATAATCGGCATTTGGCGGCAGGCTCAACGCATCGCCAGCGTAGACATCCCAAAACTCCTGGCAGGGCGTGGTGCATTGATGTGGCCGCGGGAAGCTGACATGCAACAAGAATGGCTGTCCGCGACTGGCAGCGGTTCGCATGGTTTCGATAGCCGTATTTGCCAACCAGCCTTCCTGTGATTCGTCAAATGCCAACGGGCTGGGGCGACCTTCCACCGACTGACGTCCGCGTTCGCCAAATTCTGGCAGCAGAATGTGGTCTTCCAGCTTTTCGATACCGCGCTCGCGCAGGAAGCTCGTATAAGCAGCCGACCGCCCAACCACGCTGCCCGCCCGGTAGGAATTGCTCTCGTGAAAGATGTCGCATTCGTCTTCCACCCAATATGCCGGGCAGTGGATTTTGCCCATCGCCGCCGTGAAATAGCCAGCAGCGCGGAAGTGCCCGAAGATATTGGGCAGCCCGCCAGGATTACGCCCACTCAAACTGTAATAGCCATGATTGTGCGGATATTGCCCACTGAGGAAAGAGACGCGGCTGGGCGTGCAGATGGGATTTTGGGTGATGGCCGCCTTGCAGCGGACGCCTTCGCGCGCCATACGGTCGAGATGGGGAGTGCGCGCATCGGGATGCCCGGCATGGCCCAGCGCTTTGGCGTTGTGCTGGTCGGACACGATGAAGAGGATATTGGGTTGGGTCATTCCCCCATCCCCCCAGCCCCTTCCCCCAAAGTGAGCTGAGGAGAGGACATGTTTCATTCTACCCCATCCCCAGCCCTTCCCCGTATCAACAGGGAAGGGTGACTTGTCGAGAAACCTGTGCGTTTATTGCTAATCTGCAAGAAATTGAGCATCAGATTTCATTTTCTCTGCATGCGCTCCCCCT
>JAJDZQ010000013.1 GCA_022824565.1 Anaerolineae bacterium
CACGGCTGTCAATATGGAATTGCAGCCTGGCGAGTTCTTCCTGTTCAGCGAGCGGCTGCTGCACGGCTCGAGTCGCAATGCATCGCAAAAGCGGCGTCTGGGCATATCGGTGCGCGTAACCTTGCCGATGGTGCACATCAACCAGGATGACTCGCCCCTGCATACGGGCCATTCCGCTATCATCGCGCGTGGCAATGATGTCATGGGCTTCAATCGCTATGCTGGCCGACCCGAATGAAAACCCCTCCCCCATTACAACCCCTCCCCGACAAGTCAGGGAGGGTAGCCAAAGCCTTATGCTCCTCCCGACCCGACAGGTGGATTGATGGGGTGTGAAAAGCCCCTCCCTCATTTTGGGGGAGGGTTTGGGGTGGGGGTCAGCCTCCCCCTGACCTGTCGGGGGGACTGAGGGGGGGTCAACCTCCCCCTGACTCGTCGGGGGGACCGAGGGGGGTCAACCTCCCCCTGACCTGTCGGGGGGACCGAGGGTGGTGGTTTACCTGCGCAGCGCATATACGCCGCGTTTTGTATAGACCGCGCCGCCCGGGCGCAGTTGGCTCTCGTACAAGGCGAATTCCCGCACAGCAAACGGCTCGATGTGGAAGTCCAGATGCGCTTGCATCCAGCGGCTGGCCAGACCTCGGCGCAGCGGTTTCTTGAAGCGCATCAAAGTGATATGTGGCAAGAAGCGCCGCTGTTCAAGCCGAAAGCCGCCGATTTGCAAGGCGTGCCCAGCCGCTTCGTGCAGCGCGCGCAGCGCCGGCGAATTCCCCACGCCCACCCAGATTACACGGGGCCTGCTGTCGACCGGAAATTGCCCGACGCCGCCGATCTGCAAAACAAAAGCCGGCACATCCACCTGCTGCAGCGCCTGCATATAACGGCGCGCTTGTTTCTCTGAAGTTTCGCCGATGAAATGCAGCGTCAAGTGCAGCGCGGCGCGGCGTGCCCAGCGGCCGGGTGGCAGGTCGTCCTCGCGCAAAGCAAGGATCTGGTCTTTGGCGGTGTCTGGCAGGTCGATGGCAACGAACAAGCGGGGCATGCCGATTCCTTCTCCAGCAAGCGGGCAGACGCAGTATACCCGACTTGGCGAATGACAAACGCCTTGACAACAACCGAAAGAAGGAATGTCGTGGGGGCGACTCTTGAGCCACCCACAGGCACAATGGCGGCATGGTGGGCGATACAAGTGTCGCCCCTACAGCTTTCGGATTTGAGCGGTGCCTGGGTGGCAAAATATTTTATGCGATTGCCCGGTAGGGATAACGAAGAGAGCTTGTCATAACGCGAAGGAATCTGTAGGCTAGAAGCAGTATTTGCATTTCCAGAAAGGACACCGCAATGTTGCCCAGATTACTGCGACTCACTTTCGTCTTGTGCCTGTTGACGGCAGTGATGACGGGCGCAAGCCATGCCGATGACCATTGCGACTTCGCCGAAGAAATTGTGCGGCTGGGCGCTGTTGTGCCGCTTTCTGCGCCTGGCTCTGTGACCGGCGGCATCGGCATGCAGTGGGGATTCGAGCAAGCCATCGCCGATATCAATGCAGATTGCGGCATCCAGATTGATGGCGCGAATCATCGCCTGGATATGGTCATAGCCGATTCTGAGGGCGTGTCGGAGTATGGGCAGGCGGTTGTTGAGCGGCTAATCTTGCAAGACAAGGTGCAAGGCATCGTTGGCTTTTATCACAGCGCGGTGGGGCTGGCGACCATGAGCATGGTGCAGCGGTATCGCATTCCCACGATTTATGCCCATCCCCGCAACGACAATATCAGCGCCGCCGGCTATATTGAATATGAGGGCAAGCCGCCGCGCCGCAACCAGGGCGTCGACTATGTATTCCGTACCGCGCCACCCAGCTCCATCGTCGGCAAGGTCGTGACCGACTGGCTGGTCTCGCAGGGTGTGACCAATGTGGTGATCATCCTGGAAAACACCGACTATGGTCACCCCGCCGCCGCCGCCGAACGCGCGCACCTGGAAAGCGCCGGCGTGCATGTCGACCAACTGGAAATCGAGCTGGGCACCGAAGACTTCGTCCCTATCCTCAGTCGCATCCAGGCACGCCAAGAGCCGCCCGGTGCCATCCGCCTGCTGGTCAGTGGCGAAACTTCTTACAACCTCACGCAGCAAATGGCAGAGCTGGGCATCGCGCCGACAGCCGATACCATCTGCGTCACCAACCACCTGGCGTTCCAGTCGACGCAATACTGGAACAATGTCCCCGATGGCAACTTCTGTGTATTTGAACGGGTTGGCACAGTGCCCGGTCTCTATACCGATCTGGCAGCCGAGCTAGATCGGCGCTATCTGGAAGACTTCGACGATATCCTGGTCAGCTTCGCCATGGAAGCCTATGACAGCGTTTGGCTCATGGCAGACGCGATGCAACGAGCTGGCAGCCATACCGATGCAGAGGCTGTCGTGGCCGCTCTGGAACTGGCGGATATTGAGCTTTCACAGGGGCGCTATTACTTCACCTATGGCAGCCACAACCCCGACCTACCGGCCGATGAGCCCGCCTATATGTGGCATCAATGGCCCGTGCCGGTTGTCACCGTGCTGCAATACTTTGAAGAAGGACAGAATGGCCTGGATGCCGCTGTCATCTGGCCAGAGGTATATCAGACGCACGGCACAACGTACTTCGAGGTGGGCAGCTGAAGTCGCCGCCAGACCCCACCCCCCAACCCCCTCCCCGATGCATCAGGGAGGGGGAGCGCATTCAGAGAAGCTGAAATCTGATGCTCAACTTCTTGCAGAGTAGCAAGTATTGCACTGGTTTCTCGACGAGTCTCCCTTCTCCATTGATATGGGGAAGGGCCGGGGATGGGGTAGAAAACCCTGTCCTGTCCTCAGCTCTTCATGGGTGAGGGGGTTGGGGGGTGGGCGGATAGCAGCGCGCAGCCAGCATTTTCGCCACGCCCTGCTGCGTGCTTGCTTGACTCCTGTGGTCAATTTACCCTACACTGTATAGGAGAGTAAATTATCTATCAAACTAGGAGGATAGTACCATGCGCTACAAAATCACTTTTTTGACGATGCTGCTAGCTCTGTTTTCGCTCGTTCTGCCGGCCGCAACCGCCGATTCGCACTGCAACTTCGCCGAGGAGACCATCCGCTTGGGTGGCATCGCGCCGCTTTCGCCACCAGGAGCGACTGGCGCCGGCGTCATCATCGACTGGTCCTATCAGCAGGCGGCAGCCGATATCAATGCCGATTGCGGGGTCGATATTGCTGGCGTCAACCATCGCATCGAAGTGCTGACAGGCGACAGTGAAGGCATCTCTGAGCGCGGGCAGGCTCTGGCCGAGCGCTGGATATTTGAAGATGACGTGCATGGCGTTGTTGGCGGTTATCATAGCGCGGTTGCGCTGGCGCTCATGAAGCTGACGCAGGAGAACCAGATCCCGACCTTGTTCGCTGGTCCCTGGAATGACAACATCACCGCTAACGGCATCATCGATTATGAAGGCAGAGCGCCACGCATCGATGACGGCGTGGATTACATCTTCCGCACCTCGCCAGCCAATTCCATGGTGGCGGCGGTGGCGGCGAACTGGTTCATCGAGCTCGGCCTGGACGATGTCATCATCATGACGGAGAACACCGACTATGGCATCCCGGCCGCGGCCGATGAAGCAGCCCTCTTGGAAGCGGCCGGCGTGGCTGTCGAGCAGTTTAGCTTCGAGCTGGGCACAGAAGACTTCGTGCCTGTGCTCAACCGCATTTTGGCGCGCGCCGAACCGACGGATGCCATTCGCGTGCTGGTTACGGGCGAGACGGGCTTCAACCTGGTGCAGCAGATGGCCGAGCTAGGCATTGCGCCCAACGCCGATACCATCTGCGTCGCCGAGAGCTTCGCCGGCGATTCGACGCAATTTTGGGCGGCTGTGCCCGATGGCAACTACTGCGCTTTCACCCGAGTCGGTGCCACGCCCGCGCTCTTCGGCGATATCGCGCATAATGTGAATGACCGCTACACAGCCGAGTGGGGCGGCGTCGCCCCCAGTTATTCGCTAGAGCCTTATGACAGCGTGCGGCTGCTGGCCGCGGCTATGGATGCCGCCGACAGCTTCGACGACGCGGCCGCCATCGTCGCCGCGCTGGAGACGATCGACATCGAGTTGGCGCAAGGGCGCTATTACTTCGACTATGGCAGCCACAATCCAGACTTGCCCGAAGGCGAGCCGACCTACCTGTGGCATCAATGGCCCGACCCGATTGTGACAGTCGTGCAATACTTCGAGCAAGATCAGAGCGCGCTGGATGCAGCGGTCATCTATCCGTCGGTCTATCAGACGCATGGCACCGCCTACATCCAGCCTGGCACGCTGCCATGACGATAGCGGGCGGTCGTAGTTGATTTGCGTCTGCGGCAACCAGTTTCTGGCTGGCAATCCATACGCGAGAAGCTCTGAGATAGGCTGAAATTCGTTGGCATGTCGCGGAGCTTCTTGTGGAACCGAGTGGCAAGGACGTGATCCATAAATCATCAGCCGGTGCGCTATGCCTGTTGGCTCTCACAGCGCTACTGGCGAACGTGAGTCTTGTCCGCGCCGAAAGCCGGTGTGATTTCGCCGATGAGACGATAAAGTTTGGTGCCTTCGCGCCATTATCCGCGCCCGGAGCGGTGGTGGCCGGCGTCGTTATTGACTGGGCGGTTAAGCAGGCAGCCGAAGACATCAACGCCGCATGCGGCATCAACATCAACGGCGTCGATTATCGGCTGGAGGTCATCACCGGGGATACCGAAGGCATCTCAGAGCGCGGGCAGTCGGTGGCGGAACGGTTTATATTTGATGAAGGCATTCACGGCGCGGTCGCTGGCTTCCATAGCGCGGTGGCGCTGGCGGCGATGGGCATCTTGCAAGAAAACCACATCCCGACAGTCTGGGCGGGTCCCTGGAACGACAATGTCACTGCCAATGGCATCATTGCATTCGAGGACCGCCCTCCGCGCATCCATGACGGGATAGATTATATCTTCCGGATTTCGCCAGCCTGGTCGATGGTGGGCGCAGTGGTCGCCGATTGGCTCATTTCGCTGGGCGTTGATGAGGTGATCATCATGGCGGAGAATACGGACTTTGGGCAGCCGGCCGCGGCTGACGAGAAAGCGCGGCTGCAGGCGGCTGGCATAGCGGTCGAGCAATTCAATATCGAACTGGGAACCGAAGATTTCGTGCCCATACTCAGCCGCATTGAATCGCGCCCGCAACCGGTTGACGCCATCCATATCATCATCACCGGCGATACCGCGCTCAACCTCAACCAGCAAATGGCGGAACTGGGCATCGCTCCCAGCCAGGCCACAATTTGCATCGCAGGCTATGACGCCGAGCAGTCGACGCAGTTTTGGCATAGCGTAGAAGATGGGAATTACTGCACTTTTAATCGCACCGGCGTCATCCCCTCCCTATTTAGCGAGCTGGGCGCCGAACTCAATCGGAAGTATGAAGCATACTGGGGTGACACCGCGCCCAGCTTCGCTATGGAACCCTATGACAGCGTGCTGCTGCTGGCGAATGCCATCGAGCGCGCCGGCACCTTCACCGACCCCGAGGCCATTGTCGCCGCCCTGGAAATAGCGGATGTGGAATTATCCCAGGGGCGCTATTTCTTTGACTATGGCAGTCACAATCCAGACTTGCCCGAAGGCGAGCCGACCTACCTGTGGCATCAATGGCCCGCCCCGATTGTGACTGTGATGCAATACTTCGAGCAAGGTCAGAGCGCGCTGGATGCTGCGGTGCTGTATCCGCCGGTCTATCAAACGCATGGCACCGCCTACATCCAGCCTGGCACGTTGCCTTGACACTGGCCGCCGCAACGCACAAGCGGTATAATCGCCGCAACGGGCGGGTAACATGCCCGCTCGTTTATATTTACGCCAACAATAGCAGGGTCTTATGATGACATTTCCCAGCTTGAGCGATGCCTTCCGCCTGCAACGTTTGCAGCCACCCCGCAGCCAAGTGCGCATGGTGCTGGATACCGATACCTACAACGAGATAGACGACCAATTCGCCCTCGTATATGCGCTGCTTTCGCCACAGCAGTTGTCGGTCGAAGCGATATATGCCGCGCCATTTCACAACAGCCGCTCCGAGTCGCCTGGCGATGGGATGCAAAAGAGTTATGACGAGATTCTGCGCCTGCTGGAATTTTTGAGCATCGCTGCCGATGGCTTTGCCTACCGGGGCGCGGAAGCGTATCTGGCGGCCGGGCGCGCGCCAGTCGAAAGCGTCGCCGTCCGCGACCTGATCGACAAAGCGCTGGCCAGCCCAGACGACGATCCCCTCTATGTCGTTGCCATCGGCGCGATCACCAATGTGGCTTCGGCGCTGCTGCTTGCGCCCGAGATCATCAGCAAGATTGTGGTGGTCTGGCTGGGTGGGCACGCATTGCACTGGGGGCATACGCGCGAATTCAACCTGGCGCAAGATGTGCCGGCGGCGCAAGTCGTGCTGGACAGCGGCGTGCCGCTTGTCATCGTGCCCTGCCTGGGCGTCAGCTCGCACTTGCTGACAACTTTGCCAGAGCTGCGCGCGAGCATCGGTGGCACGAGCGCAACGGGCGATTACCTGTGCCAGATCTTCGCCGAATACCGTCCCGAAGTCTTCGCGGCGTCCAGCGTGATATGGGATATTTCGACTATTGCCTGGCTCATCAACGCCGACTGGCTGCCCAGCGAGCTGGTGCACAGTCC
>JAJDZQ010000184.1 GCA_022824565.1 Anaerolineae bacterium
ATGCCAGCAAAGGTTTGGAATTCCCCATGGTCATTCTGGCCGATGCCGCGTGGTCAAGCCCAGCGGACTCGCCCATGCTGCTCCCCGATGCCCAGCTGGGACTGAGCTGCAAGGTCTATGAGCCCGCAAGCAACCGCTACCGAAGCGGCTTCGCGCATAAACGCAATATCGACTTGAAGCGCCAAAAAGAAGCAGCCGAAGCCAAACGGCTTTTGTATGTCGCGGCGACGCGAGCGCAAGATTACCTGCTCATCAGTGGCGCAATTTCATTGGCAAAGAGCGGGGCAAAGAGCGGGGCAAAGAGCGGCATGTGGAAGGCGCGTGGCTGGCTGGGGCAGCTGCTCAAGACGCTCGAACTGGAAGATCTCCCGCGCGAAGAAGCGCAGATTGTGTGCCTGGACCGGCATCCGCTGCGCATCGCCATGCCCGAAAGACCGCCAGACGAAGCGCTCTTTTCCCGCAGCGCGCGGTCTGGCCGTGATTTGTGGAATCTTGCCGCCGAAGCCAGCGCCTATCCGCCCCTCGCGCCGCCCTACCTGCAAAAAATGCCCGACTACCCCACGCAGCCCAGCCACCTATCGGTTACGCAGTTGGCTAACCTCGGAGAAGTACGTTTCGGCGCAGATGCAAACAAACGGCGCGCTGCAGCTTTGCGCTTCCGCGAAACAGCCCTGCATGATCTGCCACCGCGAGCGCATCCGCTCAACCTGCGGCAGCGGCGCATATCGCAACGACAGATTGGCTCAATCGTACATGAACTGCTGCGCCTGAAGGCTTTCCAGCTGCAAGCGGAACCACCTGCCGAGTTAATCGAAGCAGTCGCCTGGCAGTGCGGCGCAACCGATGCCTCGGCGCTGCCCGGCATTTTGGAGCAGGTGCGGCGCTTGCTGGACAATTATGCCCGAAGCGATGTCTGCGGCTGGGTCGAGCGAGCGCGCGCCGAAAGCCGACCGGTTTTCACCGAGCTGCCTTTCATCCTGCTATGGCAAGACCGGGTGATCCATGGCGCAATGGATGTATTGTTGCAGGGGGCAGATGGCGTCTGGCGCATCATTGATTACAAGACGGGGCATACCGGCGGCGATTTGCTGGTACACGCGCGCCAATATCGATTGCAGCTGGGCGTCTATGCGGCGGCGCTTCTAGAGCAGTTGGATCTGGGCGAGCCTCCCTGGACTTATGTGCATTATCTGCGCCACAACCGCACAATTCAGTTGGATTCTGCCGACTGTCAAATCGAGCTGCAACGGCTGGAAGCCACGTTGGGCGAAGCGTTCGCCGATCATGCATAAAGCCCTGCGCGACTGGCTGCTGCCAGACTGGGCGCGGCGTGGCAACGCGCTGCTGCGTGTTCAGCTGGCGAATACGAGCGGACCGCGCGGCAGCCTGCTGCAGGTGGCTGGCTGCTTGCTGGCGATCAGCCTGGGGACCTTGCTGCTCAATGCGCAAAGCTCGACCGATGCCAACCTCGGCGCGCGCATCTGGCGCAGCAGCTACTTGCCTTTGTTGGCTCTGCAAACGGTGACCTGGGCGGTGGCATTTGTGCTGGGCGGCGCCACAGCTGGCCGGCAGCGCAGCCGAAAAACCTGGGATAGCCTGCGCGCGACTGAAGCGGGCGTGGCGCTGGCGCTGCGCATGCGCTGGCTGGGGATTTTGCTGCGTTTGCGCGCGCCTATCGCGGCGATCCTGCTCTTGCGGCTGCTCTATTGCCTCGGCATGTGGGTCGATCTGTCGGCTTTTGGCGGACACCACGGGTCCATGCTGGCTCTGCAAGCATCGCCTCCTCTGCCGGATGCGTGGTTGGCGCTGCCGTTGATCGCGGCGACCATTGCGGCATTGCTCTTGCTGCCTCTTTGCGCGATTGGCCTGGGCGCGGCGCTGGGCATCCTGCTGTCGGTGTTCATCCGCGAGCGCTTATTCGCGGCGCTGGCGCAAATTTTTATCGTTTCGACACAGGTGATATGGGTCGTGGCGGGCAGCCTGCATTTCAATTTCAGCTGGTTGCAGCTGCCTGGCGAGACACAATTTGCCTGGCCGCTTGTGTATGGCGCGCTGGGCGACTGGGCTTTGAGCCTGGGACAGCTGAGCAATCTGGGCGAGCTTTGGTCGAATGTGCCGGGTGGCGCGGGATTAGGACCAGCCTTGCTCTGCCTGGCGTTGGCGGCTGGTTTTGCGGCGGATGGGCTGCTTGGGCTGGCGGCGCGGCTGGCAGAGCGAAGGGGTTAGCCAATTATGCCGATCGACAACCGCGACTACAAGAACCTGACCGATTACCTGCAACACTTGTATCGATGCCAGCCATATGAACGGGGCGGCACAGAGCACCCGGTGACAGTTCTGTATCCAGAAACCTGGCAGGTTGACGATGTCGACAGCCTGCTCGCTGGAGCCTTGCCAAAGCCCGAAAAACGCGACTTCGCCATGTACGATTATGCCTACTTGCACGATTTGCAAAATAGCAAGCCGCACCTGTTCAATGGCACGACCTTTACATTGAAGCAGATCCGCCAGCAGCCGCTGCGTCTGTGGGGAGGGTTGGGCAGTTACTTCGACATGCTGGCCACCTGCGCCGCGCTGGAAAGGGAATTGCGCGATGCCGCTTCGCAAGGCTGGATGCGCGCGCCATCACGCAAGGTCTATCACCGCCTGGTCCCGCCCGAAGACGCCCTGCTGCGAGGCAGCATGCGCAGCGCCGCCATCGGCATCGGCACCTTGACAGTCTTCAACGATGACGGCGTCTACAAAGCCATCCTGGCGCGTCGTTCTCAACATACCGCCTTCGACAGCGGGATGTTCCATGTGCTGCCCGCCATGATGTTCTGCCCGACTACCAGCGACTTCCACGACTCGCGCGAATGGAGTGTCAGGCATCAGGTCTTTCGCGAGTTTCTCGAAGAATTGTTTGGCTTGCCCGAAGAGCGCCAGCCAGCGTGTTGGGACTACTTCTATGCAGAGCCAGCGCTGCGCTATCTGAACGAACTGATAGCGGCGGGCAAAGCGGGATTGTACGCCACCGGCCTCATCATCAATCTGCTGACCTTGCGCCCGGAGCTCAGCACCCTGTTGCTGATACACGACCGAGCCTGGCATGCGCGCATCACCGCTCCCGAAAGCGATATGCCCTTGCGTACAGCCGCCGAGACACAGGCCCGCAGCATCGTCCGCGCGCCGATCGCCACTGACGAAGCCTTTCTGGCGCACTTCCCGCCAGAGCTGCATCTGCGCATGCCGGCGCAAGCCACAGCGACCTTGTGGCTGGGCATTGATATGGCGCGGCAGCTCATCAAGCAGCGGCGGGGTGGCGAGTTGTCGCTGGCGAGGGATTCTGCGCTAGAATGAAGCCAATCCAACTTTGCGGCGAAAGGACATGGTTATGCCCAGCGCAGGTGAAAAAGCGCCCGACTTTGAATTGAAGAATCAACATGGCGAGGCGGTCAAACTCAGCGACTATCGTGGCCAGAAAGTTCTGCTTTTCGCCTATCCCAGAGCCGGCACATCGGGCTGCACGGTGCAGGCTTGCGGCTTCCGCGACAACTTCGCCCAGATCGAGACAGCCGACGCGGTTGTGCTGGGGCTCAGCCCAGATGAACCGGCGGCGCTGGCAAAGTGGATCGACAAAGAGCAGCTGGGCTATGACCTGCTTTCTGACCCCGACCACCAGGTTCTGGAAGCCTGGGGAGCCTGGGGCGAACGGTCGATGTACGGCAAGAAGTACCTGGGCGTCATCCGCTCGCATTGGATCATCGGCGAAGATGGCGCCGTGCTGGACGAACAGCTGAAGATCAGCCCCAAGAAAAGCATCGAAAAGGCGCTGAAGTTTCTGACGCGCAGCAGCAGCTAGCTGGCACGTTGCATGCCTGGCATGTCACTTGACTGGCGCAACGCCTCGCATTTCGGTTGGCTGGTGTTGTTCGCGCTGGCGCTGGTCGGTTGCGCAGCGCCTTCGGCCAGCCCCATCCCGACAGCCGTTCCGCGCATCATCGTGGTTACGCCGACCGCCCTGCTGACGCGTGTGCCGACGGTTGCGCGCGTCGCGCCCACTGTGCCAATCGCAAACACAGCCACAGTCGAAGTTGGCACAGATGACGATTCCTGCCATGCGACGTTGTTGAAGCACTACACAGCTGCCAGCGACTTTTGCCTGGCTGCAGAAGCCGGCACGATTTGCAACGGCGGACCGGCTTTCGATCTCGTGCCCGGGGCGCAAATGGCTGCCGACAGCATCGACCGGCTGCGCACACCGCCTTTTTCCCTGGCTGCGGGCATTGGCTTGCTGTGGCTGCGGATGGCGCAGAACCTGCCGGCCGATGTTTTGATTATCGGCGAGGTGGAGCTGCGCGAGCAATCCAGCGACGGCGATTGGCGCGCATTGACCATCGAGAGCGGGCCGACAAACGCAGGTTGCGCTGCCTTGCCGCCGGTTGGCGCGCTGGTCGTGCAGAGCCGCTATGGGCAATCGGCGCGGCTGGAAATCAACGGCGTGGGCCTGGCGATTGATGGCACGCTCGTCGTTATGACGCAGGCGCAGAGCAGCCATTTCGTCGTCATCGAGGGGAGCGCCCGTTTGAGCGTCGGCGCGCGCAGCCTGGCCTTGGTCGTGGGCACGCAAGCCAGCCTGGCCTATGCCGCGGGTGATTGGACGACGGCTTCAAACCTGCCTGCCGAAGCGAGTTTGCTGGACTATGCAGCCATAGCAGACCTGCCAATCGCGCTGTTCCCACGCCCCTTGCCCATCCCGCAGCCCGGCTATGCGCAGACGCAGGGCGGCGTCAATATGCGGGCCGCGCCAGATATCAACGGGCGGCTGCTCTACCTGGTGCCTGCCGGCGAAATCATGAGCGTGCTGGGCACAAGCAGCAATGGCGAATGGCTGCACATCCGGCTGGGCAATGGCGAAATGGGCTGGATGAGCGCTGGATTGCTGGCGAAGAATCTCGATGACAGCCTGCCTGTTTATGATGATGCGCCGCCGCCACCCCAGCGCCTGGGCGTGCATGCCAACCGCGCGGTTGTCAATGTGCCTGCGGGCGGGAATCTGCGGGCCGCTCCCGATACGGCATTCCAGGTCTTGCGCACCTTGCCGCTCGGCACAGAAACCATGCTGCTGGCGCGCAGTCCCTACAGCCCCTGGGTCAAGGTGCAGACGACTGATGCCATCGGCTGGATGGCGCTGTTTACCTTGACGACGCAATCGGTCATCGGCTCGCTGCCTATCGACTATCAGGTGCCGCTGCCCGCTCGCGCAACGCCCACGCCATCTTTCAGTTTTGGTGGCGGGCACGCCTACCCAGACCCCGACAGCGGCTATTAGGCAGACCTGGCTCACAGGTAAAACGAATGGGTAATCAGCCACACAGACAGCGCCAGCACGCCACCGGCCAGCGCCCCGATGACAGCCAAGCGCGGCAAAGGCGCGGATGCCCAGTAGCTGCGGGGTGGCAGTTGCGCAGCGCCCATGCGCATCGAAACGACCAGCGCGCCAGCCAGCCCCAACAAAGCCAAGCCGGCACTGGCATCCAGCGACAACAGCAGCTCCAGCGAATCGGTCGTGGCAGCTTCGCCTGTGGGCAGCGCCAACCAGGGAATGCTGCTGATGATAGGCAGCGCCACGACCAATGCGATGAGGCTGGATTGATAACGCGCCGGCAGTCGCAGTAGCCCGATGCCATTTGCAGCGGCTGTACAAGCCAAACAGACGGCAATGGCCGCATAAGCTGGCGTCTGCGCCCCAGCCAGCAATCCCAAAGCGGTGATCGCGAAGAAAGCTGTTCCCAAGCCTGTATTGGGATGGCGCGTACGGTAGCCGCGAACATACAAGCCAAAGGCGGTGGCAGCGCCTAGCAGCGCCAATAGCCACTGCGCCAAGCCCGGGCTGGGCAGCAGACCAAACTCGCCTGTGTCAAGCGTCGGCGCAGACTGCAGGACAGCCAGCGGAACAAGCTCGTGTGGGGTTGCCCGCGTTTGCATCGAGACGAAAGGCGCGCCAATTGCCATGCCCAGCAGCAGCGCCAGCAGCGCAATCAGACCGGGGCGCGCGCGCAACTGGCTCGACTCGCGATTGAACGTTTGAATGGTCATTTCAAAGCAAACCCAGCCAAAAACCAGCAGTGTCAACCCCAATGAAAGCACATGCGCGGCCAGCAAGGCAGCTTGCAGCAGGCAAACTGCTGCAAAACTGGAGCCGCTGGGTTTGTCGCGCAGGGCATCGACGCGCCACAGCAAGAGCGGCAGCAGCGCCAGCGCCAACAATTCGCGCCAGTCGCCCCGCGCCAACAGCAAGCCGGGGCTATAGGCATAGACCAGCCCCGCCAGCAACGCGCCCAGCCGTCCATAGCGCCGATGGCAAAACAAGTACATGCCCCCGCCCGCCAACGCGCAGCCCAACAGCGAAGCCGAATCTGGCCAGGTTGGCAGCGCCGCAAAGGCAGCCAGCGCCACGGTCAAAATCAATCCGAGCTGGAGGTCGCGCGTGCCAAACATGCGCACAGCCTACAGCAAGGCTTCGGTCTAATCAATAATCGGCGGACCCAGCTCGCCAACCGGGGAGTGCTGAGAATCGTGGATAGGCCAGCATATGCCCCCCCGAAATCCCTTACCCATACAGCGGGGGGCTTAATAAAACATGATGGAGCTCCCCTGCCCGCATATTGGCGGCCAGGGGCTGGGGGTGTATCCGCGGCGGCGATATTGGGTAAACTATGCGCATGACCGCAGGCGAACAGGCCGCGCGGTCCAAGCGCAAGAAGGGCATGGCAGCATGGCAGCAGCGCGAGACGAAGCCAGCTACAAGCGGCGCATCAACGCCTGGGCGATGTACGATTGGGCGAACAGCGCCTTCGCCACCACCATCCTCGCCAGCCTGCTGCCCGTCTACTACAGCACAGTCGCCGGCAGCAGCTTGCCCAGCGAAGCCACCGTCACCGCCTATTGGTCGCTGACGATCAGTTTTTCGCTATTTGTGCTGGCGATCTTGTCACCCATCCTGGGCACGATCTCCGATGTGATGCGCAACAAGAAACGTTTCCTTTCCCTATTTATCGGCTTGGGCGTCGTCGGCACGGGTCTGCTGGTCTTCGTCAACACGGGCGACTGGCTGCTGGCATCGCTGGTTTTTGTTTTGGGGCGCATCGGCTTCGGCGGCTCCATCGTGTTTTATGACGCGCTGCTGCCGCATGTGGCGCGCCCGCAAGACCGCGACTGGGTTTCTACA
The DNA here is from genome assembly GCA_022824565.1 of Anaerolineae bacterium. Classification (GTDB taxonomy): domain Bacteria; phylum Chloroflexota; class Anaerolineae; order Aggregatilineales; family Phototrophicaceae; genus UBA6055. The sequence goes on from JAJDZQ010000184.1 coordinate 7,211, forward strand.
CGCGGCTATGCGCTGGGCTATCTGGGTGGAGGATTGCTGCTGGCGATCAATGTGGCCATGTTCTTTTTCATCCCCGATAGCCTCTTTGAACATGCCGGGTTGCGCCTGTCTTTTTTGAGCGTGGCGGTGTGGTGGCTGGTTTTTTCGCTGCCGATCTTGCGCCATGTGCCCGAGCCGCCCGCTTTGGAGGCAGCCTTGACAGGCGAGACTGTGCTGGGCGCAAGCATCAAGCGCCTGCGCACGACCTTCGGCAACATCCGCAAGTACCGCGAACTCTTCAAGTATCTGTTGGCTTTCCTGATATACAACGATGCCATCGGCACGATCATCGCCGTGGCGGCGATCTATGGAGCAGAGTTGGGATTTGAGTTGACCGAGCTGGTGCTGGCGATTTTGCTGGTGCAATTCGTGGGCATCCCGTTCAGCATCATCTTTGGGCGTTTGCCGGCCCACAACGATTCGCGCGCGCCCTTTTACCTGGCTTTCATCCTCATCAACGCCAGCGCGCTGCCCTTGTTGGGCTTGGGCTTGGCTGCAGCGTTGCCCGCCGATATCAGTGGCGCGCAGCCCCGGCCCTACCAGAGCGAGAATGCGCGCGTCGGCGAAGGCAATTACGCGCTGGATAGTGGCTATTTTGAAGCGTCTGGCGCTTGGAGCACATTCATCGTGCCCGGCGCTGATCTGGTGGGCGAAGGCATAATCGGCAGATTGACCGCCGCGCTGACCGGCCTTCCCGCTGACCTGAGTTATGCCTTCAGCGCTGAGATCGGCGCAACGCAGACCCTGCATTACAACGGGCAACATGTGCAGCTGACCTATCGGCGCGCTCCCGATGGCGGTCTCATCGGCTTCCGGCTGGATGGCGATGCCCTGCTCGACGCAGACGGTCAGCCTGTCCGCATCGACACCTATGGCGAAACCATTCGCTATGGCGAAAGCGCCAGGTTGGATGTGGCCCTGGCCGACCAACACACCTTGGAAATCGTCAATGTGTCTGCCGCCCCCGAGCGCAGCGCAATCGCGGTAGCGCAGCTCGAAGTTCTGGTTGCAGCGCGGCAGAGCAGTTTGCCCATAATCGCCGGCTTGATTCTGGCATTTGAAGTTTTGGCGCTGACGCTGGCTTGGCTCTTGCAGTCGCGTTTTGTCGGCTTGTCCAACTGGCTCGATACGCGGCGCAGCATTCTGCTATCCTTGCTCGTCTATAGCATCATCGCTGGCTGGGGCTTTCTGCTCAATTCGACAGTCGAATTTTGGATGCTGGCGATGCTGGTGGCCATGGTGCAGGGTGGCAGCCAGGCGCTCAGCCGCAGCTTGTACGCCAGCTTGTGCCCAAAAGCCAAGAGCGGGGAATTCTTCGGCTTTTATGCCATTATGGAGAAGTTCGCTTCCATCATTGGTCCGTTGATCTTCGCCTTTGCGGGGATTGCGCTGGGCAGCACGCGGCCCGCGATATTGAGTTTGATCGTGTTGTTTGTGCTGGGCGGCTATCTGCTCAGCCGCGTAGACATCGGCGCAGGCCAGCGACTCGCCCAGGCAGAAGATGCCGAGCACAGCCTGGCCGCCAATCACTAGCGCCCGAGGAGGGAGAGCATGCCAGCAACAGGGCAGCCGGCGCCGCAATTTGCGCTGCGCAATCAGGATGGGGAGCTTGTGCGTCTCAGCGACTTTCGTGGGCGGCGCGTCATCATTTTCGCTTTCCCCAAAGCCAATACGATGGGCTGCACCAAGCAAGCCTGTGGTTTCCGCGATGCCTTGCCCCAGATCGCAGCGAAGGACGCGGTGGTTTTGGGCATCAGCGCCGACAGCCAAAGCACCCTGGCCAAGTGGAAAACCGAGCGCAGCCTGCCCTACGACCTGCTTTCCGACCCCGAGCGCAACATGCTGGACGAATGGGGCGCCTGGGGCTTGGATATGCGTTTAATCAAGCTGCCCATGATCACCCGCTCGTACTGGGTCATCGACGAAGATGGCATCTTGGTCGAGCAGCAGATTGGCGTGCGCCCACAAGCCAGCATCAAAAAAGCCCTGGCCGCCATCGAACGGCTGGCGCAAATGAAAGAGAGGCGATCATGCGGCTGATACTGATTGGCTTTGGAGCGGTCGGACAGGGATTCGCCGAGATCCTGCGCGACAAGGCGAACAACCTGCGCGCGCAACATGGCTTTGCAGCCAGCATCGTTGGCGTCGTTACCGCCACGCGTGGCAGCCTGTATTGCGCCGCTGGGCTGGATATCCCCGCCCTGCTGACTGCTGCGCAAGCGGGCAGTTTTGCAAGCTATCCAGCCAGCGAGGGCTTGCAGCGAGATGTGTCTGTAGCCGACATGGTCGTGCCGGGCGCAGCCGATGCGCTGCTCGAGCTTAGCCCGACCAACCTGGAAACTGCCCAGCCAGCGTTGGCGACCTGCTATCGCGCGTTGGATGCTGGCCTGCACCTGGCGCTGGCGAACAAGGGACCAGTCGCGCTGCACTACGCCGATTTGCAGGCGCGGGCCGCGGCGAATGCGGTGCAGATGCGCTGCGAAGCGACCGTCATGGCCGGCACGCCCACCATGCAGCTGGCGCAGGAAGCCCTGGCTGGCTGTCAGATCAGCGGCGCGCGTGGCATCCTCAATGGGACGACCAATTATATCCTCACGCAGATGGAACGCGGCGAAAGTTATCTGGCAGCGCTGGAAAAAGCCCAGGCGCTGGGTTATGCCGAAGCCGACCCGAGCGGCGATGTCGATGGCTGGGACGCGGCCGGCAAGCTGCTCATCCTGACGAACGCGCTCTTTGGCAGCCATCTGAAGATGGACGACTTGCAAGTCAGCGGCATCGGCGGCCTCAGCGCAGACGATATCAGCCTGGCGCGCGAGCAGAACCAACGTTTCAAGCTGATCGCCCAAGCCTCGCCCAGTGGCGGCACGGTCAAAGCGATGCGCCTGCCCACGACCGACCCGCTGGCCAGCGTCGCCGGCACCACCAACGCCATCACCTTGGAAACCGACTTGCTGGGCGCTATCACGTTGATCGGCGCGGGAGCTGGCAGCCACGAGACGGGCGCTGCGCTGCTGGCCGACCTGCTGGCGATCCATCGCTGCCAATGCAACCAGACGGACGCTTCTGCGTAATCGCAGGTAGCGCGGCAGGCCACTATTATGCGCAGCCCGCGCCTGTGCTATACTCACAGTCAGCCAAGCTGCAGACAAGCCAACTCAGCAAAGGAATGCCCAAAAATGCCGTCGATATTACAGAAAGTCCGCACATTATTCAGCGCCAATCTGCATGGCATGATCGACCGCGCCCTGGAAACCAACTCGCTCAAGGTCATGGACGAATACATCCGTCAAGTCGAACGCAACCTGGACGCGCTCGAAGATTCTGCGGCGACCGTGGGCGGGTCGGTGCGCACGCTCAAGCGCAAATACGAAGAATTCTCCAACCAGACCGACAAGCTGGACCGCGACATCGATACCTTGCTCTTGCGCGGCAAGAACGATTTGGCTGCTGCCGCCCAAGCTGAAATGAATACCAAACAAGAGCTGGCGCAAGAATATTACGAACAGTGGCAAGCACAGCATGAGCAGTATCAAGGCATGCTGAATATGCGCATGAAGCTGGAAGGGCGCCTGAATACGATCAAGCAGGAACGCGAGAAAATGCGCTCGCTGCTGGAGCTGGCAGAAACTAAGAAAGTCATGACCAAGACCCTGCGCAGCATGGACAAGCTCGATACCTCGGGCGACCAGGAAATCGACAGCCTGCTGGACTCGATATATGCGCAGATCGACCATGAAGATGCCCGCGCCGACATGGCCAGCCGCAAGCTGTCCGACCAGATCGAAGACACAGTCGGCATCGGCCAAGTCGAATTGCAGCTGGAAGAACGTCGGCAGCGATTGCTGGGCGCGGAATAAAGCCAGCGCATAGCCTGGACAATAGCGGGACCATGACAACGAACACCGAAGCGCGGCAAAAAGTCTTTGGCACCTTGCTCTTCAGCGCCATGCTGCGTTGGGAGACTTTGGTAACCCTGATGGTTACCGCCATCCTCTTCCTCTTCGTGCAAGATGTCAGCCTGCCATTTATGGAGTGGCAGCCTTGGTACTGGCTGGCGTTGGGCGGCTTGGCAGAAACCGTGCTGGTCGCGTCCATGTTGAACGACCCCGAAGCCACCGAGCAAGCGCTGGCCGAAGACTTTGAGCGCGAATATGACCTGCGCAACATCCACAACCGCATCTCTCGCGAACGACTGCGCGATGCCTTTGAATACCGGCGAAATATGTTGAAGCTGGCCGATGTGGCGCGCGGCAGCATGCGCACCCGCCAGCGCACACTGATCTCGGGCATCAACGACTGGATCGCCCACATGTATAACCTGGCCACGCGCATCGACCACTTCGAGAACAATGACCTGGCCGCGCGCGACTTGCAAAGGGTGCCGCGCAAGATCGCCAGTGTGCGCCGCCGCATCAACAGCGAAAGCGATGACCATACCCGCCGCGACCTCGAGCAGCAGCTCAAGTTGCTGCAACGGCAATTGGTCAGCCTCGAGGCCAGCTCCAGCATCATCAAACGCGCCGAGATCCAGCTGGAAAGCACGCTCTCGGCGCTGGGCACGGTCTATGCGCAGATGTCGCTGCTGGGCGCAAAAGACAGCGATGGCGCGCGCGGACAACGTCTGAGCATCGAGATTAAAGACGAAATCGACAAGCTGCAAGACACCATCGACGCCATGGACGAAGTCCACTTTCACGGGCAGCACTTAAACGAAAATATGGCCGCTGCGTTGAGCGACCTCGACAACAGCCTGGTCGAGCAGCGCGACCAAAACACAGCCGAGCGCCTCAGCAATGCCACCGCCAGCCCAGATGGTCCCCTGCCCGAAGATATGCTGCAAGAAGAAGACCTGCGCCAAGCGGCACAATAGACCAACAAACAGCCCAAGCCCCCGTACAGAGGAGACAGCGATGTCCGCCATCCACTGGTTCGAGATTCCCGCAGCCGACTTTGAGCGCGCGCGCAACTTTTATGAAGCCGTGTTGGACTGCCAGCTATTCATCAACGATCAGCGCGAGACCATGGGCAGTCTGCTGGGCGTCTTCCCGCACGAAGGTGGCATCGGCGGCTGCCTGGTGCACAATCCGGGCTTTGGCTATACGCCGTCCGCTACCGGCACATTGGTTTATTTGCGAGTCCTGGGCGATCTGGACATGGCTTTGGGGCGGGTGCCAGACGCTGGTGGGGCTGTGCTGTTGCCAAAAACGCAACTGGACGCAGATGCCGGTGGCGGATTTGTCGCCTGGATTGCCGATACCGAAGGCAACAAAGTCGGCTTGTTTTCCAGCGAATAGCCGCTAGTCGAATGTCTCGGCGATCACCTTGCGCTTTTGCCGCCCCGGCAGCAGCTCTTGCAATCGCCGCACCAGGCGGGGTGTTTCGCGCTCGATATTGACCGTGTCTTCCAACATGTTGACCAGTGTGGTCGCCAGGATCACCAAAGTCAAATACAGATAGGCCACAACGGCATAGGTCTCGACATAGCGAAAGCTGCGCCCGCTGCTGGTCTTGGCGATCTGCGTGATATCGCGGATGCCCAGAAAAGCCAGCAGCGACGAGTCTTTGATCATCGCCACAAAGTCGTTGCCCAGCGGCGGCAGCACATTGCGAAATGCCTGCGGCAGCACGATCGAACGCATCGTCTGCCAATAGGTCATGCCCACGGAATAGGCGGCTTCGAATTGCCCTTTGGGGATAGACTGGATGCCCGCGCGCACCGTCTCCGACATATAAGCGCCGTAGGTGATGGCCAGCGCGACGATGGCCGTGCCAGACGAGCTGCCGCGCCAAATCAAGTCGGGGATGTCGGGGTCGTCCAGCAGATCGCGAATGCCACCGACCAGGCTGGTATTGATGATGTCGCGCAGCGCCGGCACGACGATGAAGGCGGTGACCAGCAGCACAACCAGGATGGGGATGCCGCGCATAACACTGACATAGACGGTGCAGACATTGTAGATGGCGATGCGCAGCCAGCGGAGGATGGCCTTGCGCAGAGTCTGGCGAGTCTGGGGCGCTTCGGGCGGGTTGGAGCGGATGATGCCGACGAAGACCGCGATGGTCAGCGCCGAGATATAGCTGCCGCCACTGACAAATAGTGTCATATCCACGCCATCCATCAGTTGGATGAAGATGTCGCGGTATACCTTGTCGGTCAGGATGCTGATGGCGAGCAGAATGCCCAGAATCACCAAAAACACGATCCAATAGGGAAATGTATAGAAGCGGGCAAAACGCATCGCCCGTCCGCGCGATTCGGCGATGACTTCGTTGAGGTCGGGTTGCTGGGGTGCGTCGCGGTCTGGATTCATGTTGCCATCCCTGTCCGAGCTGCCGGGCATTTAGTTGTGTCGCCTGCGCGCACGGACTATTTGGCGCAGCGCCAACGATGCGCCCGGATACACAGCTTGTCGCGCGTCTGCTGCGAGTTATTGGGCGCGGAAAGCCGCAGCCTGCGACCGTCCGCGCCCGCTTCAGTTCATCAGCCGCCGAACCACTTGGCGTTGATATCGGCCAGCGTGCCATCTTCGCGCATGCTGTCCAGCGCCATGTTGAAAGGCTCGACCAAATCGCTGCCCTGCGGATAGACGAAGCCCAACTGCTGCTTGATCAGGTCATCGGGCAGCAGCTTGATTTTGTCCGCGTTCAGCCCGACATAGCCTTGCCCAGCCACATCGTCAATCACGACGGCATCAATATCGCCGGTGATTAGCGCCTGCACCGCCAGTCCAAATTCGCCATAGGCGACGATGCGCTCGCTGCCTTCGCCCAGCAGGCTTTCTGCAGCGATGTAGTTGGTCGTCGCCACTTGCACACCCACAACGAAGTCGCCAGCCACGAAGTCGGCCGCATTGGCGAAGTTGTCTTCTTCCACGCGCACCATCATGCGCTGGATGACATCGATGTAGCCATCGCCAAAGTCAACAATTTCCGAACGTTCTTCGGTGATGGTGATGCCATCGGCGGCCATGTCATACTCGCCATTGGACACGGCTACGATGAGGCCTTCCCAGCTGGTTTCGATGTAGTCCGGCACGCAATTCAAACGCGCGCAGATCTCGCCCAGGGTGTCATAATCCCAGCCTTCTGGATCGCCGGTATCGGGATTGAGCGTGTTGAAAGGCGGATAGGCATTTTCGACAGCGACAGTGACCGCGCGGCCGCCCAGATCGGGCAGCATCATGTCTTCTTCCTCAGCGCCGCCGAACCATTTGGCGTTGATGGCATCCAGCGCGCCGTCTTCGCGCATGCTGTCCAGCGCCATGTTGAAGGGCTCGACCAACTCGGAATCCTGGGGATAGATGAAGCCTAGCTCGTCGGATACCAGTTCATCGGCAAGCAGCTTGATATCGCCAGAGTTGACGCCGACATAACCTTGGCCAGCCACATCATCCATGACCACGCCATCGACATCGCCCGATATCAGCGCTTGCACAGCGAACCCGAAGCTGTCATAAGCCACCACGCGCTCTTCGCCAATCAGTTCGGCCGCCGCTTCATAGTTGGTCGTGGCGACCTGCACGCCGATTGTGAAGTCGCCAGCAGCGAACTCGGCCGCATCGGCAAAGCGGTCTTCGTCCAGCCGCACCATCAGACGCTGGATCGTTTTCATGTAGCCATCGGAGAAAGCCACGACTTCCGCGCGATCATCGGTGATGGTGATGCCGCCCGCCGAAACATCGTACTCCCCGCGCGAAACAGCGGTGATCAAGCCATCCCAGCCGGTTTCGATCCACTCGGTTGCGCAATGCAGCCGCGCGCAGATTTCGCCCAGCACATCATAATCCCAGCCCATGGCTTCGCCGCTTTCGTCGATGAAGCTGAAAGGGATATAGGCATTGTCCACCGCGACGACGACTGTGCGGCCGCCCAGATCGGGCAAGTGCCCATCCGCGAATGCAAAAGGCAGCGCCAGCAGCAAAAGCGCCAGCAAGCCCAGCAACTTGACCAGTTTCATGATTGTTCCTCCCATATTGTCAATTCAGCACAATGCGAAAAGCATCTGCGAGCTTATTCTATCACGCTCTGCGTCACTCGCACATCTATCGCGCCGCAGCAATGCGCAGGGCCACGCGCGGTCCTTCCTTCTCTCTGACCCGACGGCTGAGGACAGTTTTTTCTACCCCATCCCCGGCCTTTCCTCATATCAATGGGGGAAGGGAGACACGTCGAGAATCCAGTGCAATACTTGCTAAGCTGCAAAAAGTTGAGCATCAGATTTCATTTTATCTGAATGCGCTCCCCCTCCCTGATGCTTCGGGGAGGGGGTGGGGTAGACCCTCACACGCGCGGCCGCGGAAACCTGTCCTGTCTTCCCCAAATTTGCGGGAGGGGCTACAAATCCTACTGAAACGCTGAAAAACTCCCCTTCCCTCGTTCTGGGGGATGGGGCCGGGGGATGGGGGCTTGCTTAGCCTATCCACAAGCTATGACACTGCTTCGAAGGGAATCAATTTGGACATCCTCGCATTGCCGATTATCATTTGCCCAAGGATGAGCAGCGGATATAAGGAAGGGCGAAAATGATTGAATTGGCAATTTCTTCCTGGACGGTGCATGGCGCATTGGGCGCGCCCTGGTATGAGCCCGACCAAGCCGGCGTGATGGTCAACCGCGCAGACAGCAAGCCAGCCGAGTTGAGCCTGCTGGAACTGCCGGCTTTCATCGCGGCTGAAGACATCAAGCTGCTGGAGATCTGCAACTTTCACATGCCGTCCATAGACGACAGCTACCTTGCCCAGCTGCGCGCAAATATCGAGTCGGCGGGCGTAACCCTGGTCAACTTGCTGATCGACACGGGAAACTTGTCGGCGGCGGACGCTGCAGTCTGGCGGCAGGATATCGAAGCAGCCAAGCGCTGGCAACGAATCGCCTGCAAACTGGGGGCGAAGGGCGTGCGGCTGGATTGTGGCACCGCTGCGCCCAGCCCGGCCGCCATCCAACGGAGTTGCGACGC
>JAJDZQ010000088.1 GCA_022824565.1 Anaerolineae bacterium
CTGTGGGAAATTGTTCGCCCGAGCGATATCGGCTTGCTGGCGCAGGGTATCGGCGTGAGTGCGCAGGTCGGCGCCGCTAACTTCGCCCGCAGCCACAGCTTCTGCGCTTATCTCATGCAAGGGACGTCCGCTGTGGGCGCGCAATGTTTCAGCAGCATGTTCGCGCAAGGGATAGGTTTTCATGCAAAGCTCCTCTTAACTCCTCCCCCTGACTCGTCGGGACGGAGAGGGTAGCCAACCCCTCCCCAACAGCCGCGCGTAGGGGCGAGGCGGTGACTCGCCCATTTAACCCCTCCCCCAGCCCCTCCCCGTCAGGACGGAGAGGGTGGCCAATGCCTTATCTCCTCCCGACCCAACAGGTGGGTTGACGGGGTGTGAAAAGCCCCTCCCTCATTTTGGGGGAGGGGTTTGGGGTGGGGGTCAGCCTCCCCCTGACCTGTCGGGGGGATTGAGGGGGGTGAACCCGTCGGGGGTACCGGGGGGGGGGTCAAACCGCGGGCTCCCAATCGTAGCGCAATTCCTGGGGTGGCGTCTGGGGTTGCACTTCGTCTGTTTCGCGGCGGTGCAGCAGCGCAGTCTTTACGATGAGCCGCAAGCGCGCCCCGTTGTCGATCTTGACGGCGACTGGCTGTGCAGAAAGCCCCAGGGCATAGCGCGCCGCATTGCGACCGATCTGCTCATAGGTCTCCAGGCTAAGGCTGGGCGACTGTGGAAAGAGTTCCAGGTTATTCAATGGCGCCAGATCGCGCTGGTGAATGACGGCGGTGCCGCGCGATTGCAATCCAATGCCGATGCCGCTGCCGCTGAGCCGCGCGCCGACATAGCCGATAGCCGCGCAATCCGACGAATGATAGACGCGCACAATCCGCGCCAATCCGCCTGCGCCGGCGATGCCCGTCAGCAGTGCCTGCAACACAGCTTCGTGCGCCAAGCCGCCGATGGTGAAGCCCATTGCTCGTCCAAAAGCGGGTCCCAGCGCCAGCACGACTTCCCTTTGTGTGCCCTTGGCCGCAGCGCCCAGCTCGACCAGGCGGCTGATATGGCCACCCAGATGCGGCTGCACAAAGCCAGCTGGCGACTGTGCCTGGGGGATGGCTTGCATATCTTGCCAGCGCTGCCCCTCTACGCGATAACCGCTGCCAGGACCTGTGTAATCGTTGGCATCGTTGATCGCGCTGCGCACCCGAAAATCGGCATCAAAAATGGCGGAAGGTTGCAAATAATCGCCGGCGATGCGCTGTCGCCCCATCTCCAGGATGTTGTCGGCGATATCGGCGAAACCCCTGTCTTGCAAGGCGCGGATCACCGCCACGAAGTCTGTTTCGCTGTTCAGAAAGTCGTCGGCCGCGGCCAGGTCGGGCAGAAGATCGCGAGCGGGCATATCATCGCTGCTGTGCGCCACGGTCGCCGCTTCGAGCTCGAGCTCGCTTATGGCGGGCAAACCCAGCTCGGCATAGACGGCCTGGATGGCGCGCGCCGCTTTTTTGCGGACAGCCAGCGCTTCGTCCTCGCGGATGGGTCGCACGCCGCCGTCAATCTGCATATCGCGCTGCAAAACATTGTAGTCGTCAAAATCTTCGGCATCGAAGTTGCCGCCACCGAAGAGGTTATCGCGCTTGGGGATGGCGCTGTAGCCACTGAAGATAAAATCGGCACCGGGGATAAATTGCAGCATCAGCTTGGCAGTTTTGCGAATGCTGGAATGCGAAGCCAGCGCATCGTTGCCAGCCGCCACTTCCAAGCCCAGCATGGCTGCCAGCAAGTTCTCCGCCAATACAGCGCGCACGCCGCCGGGCAGCGATTCGGGCAAGGCTATGCACGAAATCGAGCCATTCTGTACGCCTTGGCTGCCCGCGCCCTTGACCAGCAGCAGGCAGCGCGCTTCCAGATACAGCATGGATTTCTGCTCGGCGCGTCCCATCAGGGCTTCGCTGCCTGTGCCACTGGTGAAGCGGATTTTCACGCCGCGCGAGGCATAAGCCGATGCCAAAAATGCTTTTGACCAAGGCGTGTCGTCGCCATCGGTGAAGGTCTGCTCTGTGCCATAGACAGACAGGGTTTCGGCATAGCTGGTCAGCCCTTTCATAGCCAGACGCAAACCCAGCGACTCTTCGACCGAGCATTGCGTCAGCACGCCGGGGCGCCCGGTCTGCGTGCCCACGAGGATGGCCAGCGCGCATAAAGGCGCCGAACGAGCCACCCGCACGGTTGTTTCTACCTCAGCGAAGCCTCGCAAAGCCGCTTCAGCCGCGTCGGCTGCCAACAAGGCCGGGTGCTCGCGCCAGTTTGTCACATGTGCCTGGTTGGCTGGCGTACGGCGAATGCGCATCTTCGCCAGGCCGATCATCATCTCCAGCACATTCATGTGGCGCATGATTTCGCAGAGCTTGGCGGGAGTGCAACCAGCCACCAGCCGGGCGATTGCGGCTCGCGGCACATTGATATCGGCCAGCATGCGCGCATACTCCTGCGCCGGCAGCGCCATGGCTTCGGGCGCGATAGCCAGGTCGAGAGCATGCGAAACGATGAAGCGATCCAGCGCGTCAAATTCCTCGCAGGGCAGGCCGTCCATCTGCAGCACACGGCCGGCCTGCATGGTCAGGCTCGGCGCGGGGTCGTAGGGGCTATCGGCGACTATCAAGCCGGCTTCTGGCCAAGGCTCGACAAAAGTTTCTTTGTTGATGTCGCGCTGCGCCAGCAGGTCAAAGCGCCTGGAACGCGTCATAAGCCAACTCCTCTTGGTTGTGGCGCGATTCTAGCGCGGCCGGCAGCAGCTGTCGAATGGGGCTGGAGCACAGCTTAGTCTCTCGCTTCTGCCAGCAAGGCATCCAGCTCGTCGCGCGGGAATTGTGCCGCCAGCGACCACAGCACGCCACGCGCCGCGATGCTAGCCGAAAGCGACAAGGTCAAGATCAAGGCGAATGCGATCGGCAGGAAGAGGCTGGCCAGCAGCGGCAACAGCGCCCCAGCCGTGAACGCCAGGCTGCGCCAGGGCTGGCCGAATACCAGCGTCAGGCTCAGGCGGATGGTGGCGCGCAGGGGCAGCCCCAGCAGCGAAAGCAGCGACCAGGCATACAGATTGGCTATCAGCAAGAGCAAAGCTGCGCAGAGGGTCATCGTCAGTGAAAGAATGGTCAGGTAGTCACTCGGCGTCATGGCCGGGAAGATGCTTAGGTTTGTGGCGATCAACAGGCAGCCCAGCAAATCGATGAGACCCAGCAGCAGCGCCGCCCGCCAACGACTGCGCAATGCGCCCAAATAGACGCGGAAGAATTCTGGCTGCCGTCCCTGCGCCCATTCGTTCATCACTGCGAACAAGCCCAGCAAACCCAATGGCGCACCGACAACAGTCATCAGCAGGAACGCGCTTATCAGGTTGGTGAGCAAGAAGGTGCCGATGCGTTCGGCGCCGGCATAGAAGCCGCTATCCAGCACAGGCGCGGTATCAGCCTTTCAAACCGGTGGTCGAGATGCCTTCCACCAGATAGCGCTGGAAGGAGATGAAAATGACGAAGACAGGCAGCAGTGACAGCGCCGACATGGCGAAGATCGCGCCCCAGTCGGTCTGCCCAGAGGGGTCGGAGAAGGTGCGCAAAGCCAACGAAACCAAATAGAGTTCCGGGCTGTTCAAATAAATCAACGGCACGAGGAATTCATCCCAGGTCCAGTAGAACGAGAAGATCGCGGCGGTGATGATGGCGGGCGTGAGCTGTGGCAGGATGACGCGCAAAAAGATGCCGATCTTGTTGGCGCCATCAATCATGGCCGCCTCGTCCAGGTCGACCGGGATGCTGCGGATGAACTGGATGATCATGAAAATAAAAAATGCCGAGCCACCAATGCGCGGCAGCAACAGCGGATAAAAGGTATTCAGCCAGCCCAGCTGCTTGAACACAATGTACTGCGGGATGATCTGAACCTGGGTCGGCAACATCAAAGTGAGCAGCATAATGGCAAACCACAGCCGCCGCCCACGAAAACGCACGCGAGCGAACCCATAGGCGACTACCGCCGAGGCGCTGACGCTCAGCAAGGTGCCCAACGTGGCATAAAAGAGCGAATTGCGATAAAAGGTGGCGAAGCTGATGCCGCCGAAGCCCGCCCAGCCATTTGGATAATTCTGCGGATAAGGCTCTATCGGCAAGATCGCTGTCTGGTTCGTCCAGATTTCGTCCGGCGGTTTGAACGAGCTGCCGACCAGCCACAAGATCGGATACAGCATGATCAGCGCGGCGGCCGCGACCAAGCCATGATACATGATCGACCGCACCACAGCATGTTGATGCCAGGGCGTTGGCGGCCGCACCACAAGCGGGCGCGCCGCAGGATCGACAGCCGCCATCAGGCCGGTCCTCCGTCCGATTCGTAATGCACCCAATAGCTGGACGAGCGGAATACCAGCGCGGTCAACAGCGCAATGACCATCAGCATCACCCAGGCCATGGCCGAGGCATAACCCATTTCGTTCAGCTCGAAGGCGCGGCGATACACATACAGCGCATAGAAGAGGGTGGTATCCAGCGGCTTGCCCTGCGTGACGATGAAAGCTTGCGTGAAGACCATGAAGCCGGAGATAAGCTGCATGATGAGATTGAAAAAGATAATCGGCGTGAGCATGGGCAGGGTGATGCGCAAGAAGCGCTGGAAGGCATTCGCGCCATCAATTTCTGCCGACTCATACAAATGCCTGGGGATATTCTTCAAGCCGGCCAGGAAGATCAACATCGGCGAGCCGAACTGCCAGGCAGCCAGGATGATCAATGTCCAAATGGCGGTTTCGGGCCTGCCCAGCCAATTTGGTCCCTCGATGCCCAGCAGGTTCAACGTAAAGTTTACCAGCCCGTCGTTGCCAAAGATCTCCCGCCACATGACCGCCACGGCGATGCTGCCGCCGACGATGGAAGGCGCATAAAAAGCCGCGCGATAGACACCAACGCCGCGCCGCCAGGTATTCAGTAGCATCGCCACGCCCAGCGCGAAAACCAGCCGTAGCGGCACCGCAAACACCACATACTTCAAGGTAGCATTTACCGAACGCGCATAACGCCGGTCTTCGAAGAACATGCGCTGGAAATTGTCCAGCCCGATGAAGTCGCCGCTGTTGGACAAGACATTGTAATCTGTGAACGACAGCACCAGCGACACAGTAATCGGGATCAATGTGAAGAGAAAAAAGGCCGCCAGCCAAGGACCAATGAAGAGATAGCCGACCAGGTTGTCTTGCCCAAAGTTGGCACTTTTGCGGCGTTTGGCTTTGGTCAGCGTAGCAGCCATGGAGTCCTCAACCCCCACCCCCGGCCCTCTCCCCGACGAGGCGGAGAGGGGAGCTTCGGGGCGCTATTTACCGAATTGTCGACAGAATCCGCGCGTGGATTGCCTCCCCCTGACCTTTCCAGGGGGACTGCGGGGGGTGATTTTCGGCGCGCTTCACATTGGTTTTCCGTTGCATCAAATCTGTCTGTACCCTCCCGTATCAAAGCGAGAGGGGACAGACAGGGGGTGTCGCTACTGGGCTGCCAGGATGCGGTTGGCTTCCTCGCGCAAGTAGGGCGCGGCTTCTTCGGGCGAGATCATGCCGTACATGACCGGCTCGACAAATTCCGGACCAAAGATGTTGCCGACGACATCTGCATGCGCGGCCGGGTCGGCTGGGCGAATCGGGCTGTTGTCCATCTCGATGAGGCCCAGGTAATTGAACATCTCTGCTTGCGCAGCGCCGAGGTTGGGCAGCAGGGCATCACGAACGACCGATGATACCGGCACGCCGCGCTCGGCTTCCAAGATTTCGTTGGCTTCCACCGAATTGACGAACCAGTCGATGAAAGCAGCCGCTTCGTCCGGCTGGTCGGCTTGGGAAGTTACGGCGAAGAACATGGACGGCTTGATGTAATTCTGAGACTGACCGCCTTCGGGGCGCGGGATGGGATACATGACAAAGTTGCGCTCGGGACCAGAGGCGTTCCACACAGCCACGATCTGGTTGCTCCAGTGGTAGGCCATAGCCGCTTCTTGGCTGACGATCAACTGCGCTTCTACGCCTTGATCGCCACGCGCGACCGAGTCTTCGTAGCTCTGCATGCCGCCGCTCTCTTGCAAGCGCAGCAGCCTATTGTAGTAGTCGATCAGCGGTTGGTCGTCTTCGTAGCCCAGGGACATGCCATCGGGCGCGTAAGCCCACTGGTCGCAGCAGCCCATGTATTGCGATTTCCAAAGCTGGTCGCTGGTCAATACGCCGATGCCATGGATGCCCAGCGCGGCCTGGATCTGGTTGGCGATTTCTTCAAACTGCGTCCAGGTCCAGTCCAGCGGCGGCAGCTCGAGGCCGGCCGCGGCGAAGGCATCTGTATCCAGCGTGAAGACCTCGGAATTGTTGCCCAGGTTGATGCCATACATCTGCCCGTCGACCATGCCGCCAGCCAAAGACGAATCGGCAATGTTCATGGTGTCGATGACGCCGCTTTCGATGTAGCCGTCCAGTGGCATCAGCAAGCCATTGGCGACCCACTCTTCTATGCGCGCATAGTCATGCTGCATGATATCCGGCAATTCGCCGCCTGCGGCCTGTGTCGACAGCTTTGTCCAGTGATCGCCCCAACCCTGGAATTCGTAGACGATGTCGATATCCGGGTTGAGCTCTTCATACAGCTCGATGGTGGCGATGGTGCGGTCGTGACGATTTTGCGATCCCCACCAAGAGATGCGCACGACCGTTTGATCTTGCGCGGCGGCCAGCAATGTCGGCAGCACGAGCAGCGCGATCGCGATAACGATGAATACAAGTTTCCTGTTCTTCATGGCAGTTCCTCACCATAACTAATTAGGATGGACACTCTTGACGCTGGAAATGCCGCTGTTGCCACACCTGCGGGCAAAGTTTGCGTTTCGCGCGCCGGGCGTCTATTGTAAGGGCGAAGTCGCTGTCTGTACAGGTCAATTGCCGCCGGACGACTGGGCGCGAGGTGGAGGCGATGAGCATTCGTTTTGCCGCTGTCGGCTTCGAACACGGGCATATCTATGGACAAGTCGCCGTCATGCTGGAGGCGGGCGCAGAGCTGGTCGCCTACCACGATGTCGATGCCGGGCGCGTTGCCCGCTTTCAGCAACGATTCCCTGGCGCACGGCGGGCAGACAGCATCGCGCAGATCCTGGAAGACGAATCGATCGACCTGGTCGTCAGCGCCGCTGTGCCCTGCGAACGCGCGGAATTGGGCATCGCCGCCATGCGCCATGGCAAGGACTACATGTCGGACAAGCCGGCCTTCACCGACTTCGACCAATTGAGGCGGGCGCGCCGGGTCCAGGCGGAAACCGGGCGCATCTTTTCTATCAACTTCAGCGAGCACCTGACGCAGAAAGCGACTGTCAAGGCGGGTCAACTGGTCATGGCGGGTGCCATCGGGCAGGTTGTGCAGACCAGCGGCTTTGGACCGCATCGACTCTTCGGGCATGTCCAGCGCCCGGATTGGACTTTCCATAGGCGCTACTTTGGCGGCATTATCAACGACCTGGCCAGCCACCAGATTGAGCAGTTTCTCTATTTCACGCGCAGTGACGAAGCGGAAGTGGTCGCGGCGACCGTCGGCAATTTTCGCTTCACGCAATATCGGCGCATGCACGACTTCGGCGATTTGACACTGCGCAGCGCCCGGGCAGTCGGGCATATCCGCGTCGACTGGCTGACGCCGGCCGGCCTGCCCGTCTGGGGCGATGTGCGCTTGTTCATCGTGGGCACGCAGGGCAGCATCGAGCTGCGCAAAAATATCGATATCGCTGGACGCAGCGGCGAAAGTCACCTCTTCCTGGTCGACCAGCAGGGCACGCGCTACATCGACTGCAGCGATACCGAAATCACCTATGGGCGCGATCTCATCGCTGACATCCGCGAGCGGACGGACACCGCTATCCCACAGGCGCGCTGTTTCTTGGCATCGGAGTTGGCTTTGCAAGCGGAAGCCATGGCGGTGGATCTGACGCGTCGGCCGGGGTGAATTCGCGGGATCAGCCAGCGCCAGGCAGGGTGTGGGCATGCTGTCGCTCGGCTTCGATGCGCTGGAAAGCCACCCAGGCGCGCCGCCCCAGCTGGTCTGTCAGCCACTCGACATGCCAACTGCCGCCAGCCGGGTCGCTGCTGCGCGTAAGCTGCACCTCATGCTGTAAAATTAGCTGGATATTGCGCGATAGCCGGCGCGAGAATTCGTCATCAGCGGGCGCGTCAAAAGCAGCCAGTGTCATGCTGTCGACGCCAGCCAAGGCCGCGGCAACTGCCTCGCAGGTTAGCCGCAGCAGGTTGTTGTGCGCTGTTTCCAGCGATTTGTTGCGCGTGCCACTGCGGGCGCGCAGGTGGATCGTCTGCGCTGTTTTACTTGCGCCGAATGCGCGCGTCATCTGCGCCCAAAGCGACTTGGCCGCGCGGAACTTGGCGACCTGCATGAAGAAATCTTCGCCGATGCTCAGGGTCACCTGCA
>JAJDZQ010000167.1 GCA_022824565.1 Anaerolineae bacterium
CGCTCGTGCGAAACATCGATGGGCACTTGATAGGTCGAGCCGCCGACGCGCTTGGGTTTGACTTCGACAGCTGGCGCGACATTGCGGATGGCTATCTCGAAAACTTCCACCGGGTCTTTCTTGGCGCGCTCTTCCATGCGGTCGAACGCGTCGTACATGATGCGAGTCGCCAGGCTCTTTTTGCCACCGTGCATCATGCGGTTGATGAACATGGCCACATGCAGATTGCCGTATTTGGCATCGGGCGGCGGAATGCGTTTGGGCGGACGGTTTCTTCTGGGCATTTCTCGTTTTCTCCCGCTTACCTGGGACGTTTGGTCCCGTATTTGCTGCGCCGTTGACCGCGCCCTTCGACGCCGTTGGTATCCAGGCTGCCGCGCACGATGTGGTAGCGAACGCCCGGCAAATCTTTGACACGGCCGCCGCGCACCAGCACCACGCTGTGCTCTTGCAGGTTGTGCCCTTCGCCGCCGATGTAGGCGGAGACTTCAATGCCGTTGGTCAGGCGCACGCGAGCCACCTTGCGCAGAGCCGAATTGGGTTTCTTGGGCGTCATCGTTTTTACCTGCGTGCAGACGCCGCGCTTTTGTGGCGCGCCTTTCTGCTGACGCGCCCGACGATTCTTCAAGGCGTTGAACGTATATTGCAGGGCAGGCGCCTTGTTCTTCTTGCTTTTGGACTTGCGACCTTTGCGCACCAACTGATTGATGGTCGGCATACGCTACTCCATACTTTCTATCGGCTGCAGGTTCAGCGCTTAGACAAGCAAACAGGCGCACCTGGACGCCTATCTCTACTGTTTCATTGACGAGATGCCCCGCCTTGGCCGGGCTCTTTCGCCACATTTGCTCAGTTCAACCAGCCTTGCCTCAACTGTGGGGGATGCTGGCTGTGGACGCGAAGATGGATGCTAGCAGGGGCGGCATAGGCTGTCAAGGTAGGAATTTGCCACATTTTTGGAATTGGCTGCGACATGACGATCAGACGCCGCGGAATAGCTCGCGCACGATGATGTTGCGCTGGATTTCGCTGGTGCCTTCGTAGATTTGGAAGATCTTTACATCGCGCAGCAATTTCTCGACCGGGTATTCTTTCATATAGCCATAGCCGCCAAAAACCTGCACAGCCTCGACCGCCGCCTGGGTCGCCATATCCGCGGCGAACGCTTTGGCATAGGCGGGGATGCGCGGATTGTGGATGCCATTGTCGACTTGCCAGGCCGATTGCCAGGTCAACAAACGCGAGGCTTCATAATTCATCGCCATGTCAGCGATTTTGTGCCCGACCGCCTGATGCTGATATATGGGCTGGCCAAAGGCTTCGCGTTCGGCGGCATATTTGACGCTCTCTTCTAGGGCGCGGCGCTGCAAACCGGTGGCGGCCGCCGCCACACCGGGGCGACTATGATCGAATACCTGCATGGCAATATAAAAGCCCTGCCCGACGCTGCCGACGATATTCTCTGCGGGCACTTCGACATTCTCGAAGACCAGTTCGGCCGTATCCGATGCCCGCTGACCCAGCTTGTCAAACTTCTTGCCGACGCTGAGGCCGGGCGTTTCGCGGTCGATTATGAAGCAGGTCATGCCCCGATGACCCGCGCCAGGATCGGTCTTGGCGAATATGGTGTAAAAATTGGCATAGCTGGCATTGGTGATGAAGGTCTTGCTGCCGTTGATGATATAGGCTGCGCCATGTTTGTCGGCGCGCGTCTGTATGCCGGCAACATTGGAGCCTGCGTTGGCTTCTGTGACGCCATACGCGGCGAACTGCCCCTGATCGTTGATGCGCTCGCCCATCCAATAGGCTTTTTGCGCATCGCTGCCCGCCAGCAAAATCGGCAGCACTGCCAATGAATTCAAGCCCAGACTGGAGCTGATGCCGGTGCAGCCATAGGCAAGTTCTTCGGTGACAAGCACTTCTTCGAACGCGCTCGCGCCCACGCCGCCATAGTCTTCTGGGATGAGCATATTGACGATGCCCAGCTCGCGGGCTTTATGAAAAATATCGGCGGGGAAAGTCGCATGTTCATCGTATTCCGCCGCGACCGGGATGATATTGTCGACTGTGAATTCGCGCGCCATGCGCACCAGCATTGCCTGCTCTTCATTCAGTTTGAATTGCGGTCCTGCCCCGCCGTCCATCTGCCCCGCCTCTCTCGCCACCGGTAGACGGTCAATCTAGCACGGATTCTGGCTATCCGCCAGATGCGCCCAGGAGACGGCGGACTGCCTCTACAACTTGCTCGTGCTGCTGTTGATGGCTAATCTGCGCCGGGTTGTCGCCCGCCTGCGCGCCATACCACCCGAACTGCGCATGATTGCCGCCGGCGATGCGCACTTTTGTGGCATCTGCGGGCAGCCGCGAAAACGCTGCCTCGACTTCTGTCGCTGTCGCCAGCCCATCCAGCTCGCCATAGATTGCGGCCACAGCCAAGTCACGCTGGCTGAAGTCGATCTGCGCTTCTGGGTAGGCCGCCATGATCGCCAGCCCGACGATTTGCTGCGGGTTGCCGTGAGCATAGCGAGCCGCCATCGCGCCGCCCAGCGAGTGGCCGCCGATGACCCAGCGCTCGATTTGTGGGTGCGCGTGCATGACCTCGCGAGCCGCGTCGACATTCAATATGGCGAGATGCAGTGGCATGGGCGTGATTACACTCAGATAACCGGCTTTCGCGATATCGCGTGCCAGTGGGGCGTAGGCTTCGGGGGCGACCCTACCGCCGGGATAAAAGATGAATCCCACGCCAGACTGCTGCGCGACAGGCATGAAGGAGATCCAGCCGCCGCGACTGACCTGCACGCCAGCGCCAGATTGCAGAGCGGCCAGCGCCTCGGGCATCACTGCGCCTG
Organism: Anaerolineae bacterium; assembly: GCA_022824565.1. Classification (GTDB taxonomy): domain Bacteria; phylum Chloroflexota; class Anaerolineae; order Aggregatilineales; family Phototrophicaceae; genus UBA6055. Next base: position 2,853 of record JAJDZQ010000167.1, read on the forward strand.
AAGGAGACTCGAAATAGGCTAGCGCGCCAACCAAGGCGATCACCAGCAAGAGCACAGCAAGCAGCGCAATTCGCGTCGGGTGGCGGCGGAGAAGTCGCATGGTTCAACTCCGGAGAGACAGCGATATCTTCTATCATATCTGCAAATTTGCGATTTGCCCCCCACCCTAAATCCCTTCCCCAAGCGCTATGCCCCCACCCCAAACCCCTCCCCCAAAATGAGGGAGGGGCTTCAGAACGAAGTTGTGCTACAACTCCCATCATATTGACGACAAAGGGCTGGGGGGAGGTTGTCCATTCAAGAAAATCACCATACCCAGCTTCTCGGCGGGCATTGCAAGCCATCAAATATGTGATATAGTATGAATAGGTAGCAGACAGAGGCCGGGTTGGGACGGCGGATGTCTTTGGCCAGCAAGGGAGCGAATCAGATTCGACGTTGGTGGCTGAAAGCGCACTGCAAGCCGTGGTGCCACAACACGTTAAACTGGCAACGCACATAGGTGCAAAACCCAACTTCCAACCCCTCCCAATGGTTGCTTAGGCAACCGGGATAAGGGTGTAGGGACCAAAAGTTCCCTACCGCTCTCGCAAGGTCGCCGCCTGGCGTGACCTGCGATGAGTGTCATAAAAAGCCCGGGTGCCCACCGCAGACGCCGATAACGCGGTGCCAAGTCCTATCGGCTAGCGCGCAGTAAACCGCGCCCACTGGGTGTGCCGCGCGCGAAGCAAAACAGCGGGCTATGCTTGTAGATGTGCGCCTTTCGAAACCAGCGGACCCGGGGGGCAGGTCCCCGGCGCTTCCACATCAGCTAGAGCCGTCTCGCGAGCATGCGGGGCGGTTTTTGTTTTCTGGGCTATACTTCGCAATATGAAGTCGCCACGCGGACTCGGCATTTGGCTGCTGCTGGTGCTGCTCTTGACGAGTTGCACCGCTTCTGCTGTGGAACAGACTGCCACCGTCGAGCAGAGCATCGCGGAAACATCGATAGCAGAATTGCGCGCCACCAGCACTGTCGCGCGCGCCCGCATGCAAACCACCTTGGACTATGTGGGGTCTCGTGTGACCGAAGCTGCCGAGGCGCAAGATTTTTTGCGCTATAACCTGATCAACCTGGGTACAGAAAGCGCCTGGCTGTCCACAGCCATTTGGCAGCTGGGCGAAGTCGGCGAACAAGCTACAGCCACCGCCCTGCCCGCAGCCAGTGACACAGATGCCGAGCCTGCCGCGACGCCGCCACCGGCTGTCATCGTAACGCCGCCAACCGCGACAACAATTGGGCCGCGCCTGGAAAATATGCTGATGGCCTCGGGCGTAGACAGCCGCGATTGCGCGATCGACAATAACCCGCGCTTTATGCCCGCCAGCAGCCATATCTATGTGGTGGCGCAAGCCTATAATGTAGCGGCTGGCGCGACAATCTCATCAACCTGGCGCCGGCAGGGCAGCGAAGTCGCCCATTTCAGTTTTCAGCCGCGCAACAATATCAATGGCGATTGCATCTGGTTCTTCATCGACCAGAGCGATGCGGAATTCACAGTCGGCGTGTGGAGCGTGGAAATCGCTTTCGATGGCGTCCTCGCCGCAGCGCCGCTGGCATTCCAGATCGTGTCGGGCTAAGGCGGGGAGTGTCGAAATGATTGGATAGGCAAAACAAGCCCCCATCCCCCGGCCCCTTTCCCCCAGAACGAGGGAAGAGGAGTTTGTTTCAGCGATTCAGTAGGCTTTAAAGCCCCGCCCTCATTTTGGGGGAGGGGTTTGGGGTGGGGGCAGAGCAGCGCGAATCTTGGGTGAGGAGTTTAGGGTGGGGGCATAGCAGCGCGCAGCCTGCAATTTCGCCACTGCCAGAGGCGCACCAGCTTTATCGACGCGGCTTTTTGTGCTATGGTAAGCTGAAAATCGGTGGCGATGCGCGGGCTTGTTTGTGTGCCAGGCGCTCGTTGCTTCTGGCATGATAAGGGACAGGCAAGATGGCAATCGTTACGCGCTGGGACAACAAGCAGAAGTCGGCAATTATCCTGGAATTCGAATCGGAGTGGACGCGTGCCGATCTGGAAGCGGCTGTGCAAACAACTGACCAGCTTATCGGCAGCGTCGACCGGGTTGTGCATCTGATCATCGACCTGGAAGGCACCTCTATCCCCAGTGACATTTTGTCGCTGGCGCGGGATCTGCTTTCGGCTGGCGAAGCCCGACCCAACGAAGGCGCTCGTGTGGTGGTCGGCGCGAATGGCGCGATGCGAACAGCGTATCAGATGCTGCAAAAGACATTCCTCAGCGCGGTTGAAGGGCGCGAAGTGCTCTTTGCAGCCAGCCTGGCAGACGCGCGCGCGATCTTGCGTGGACTGGCGATGGACGGCTAGGACCAAGCCGTTCGACCGCCTGGACATTGTGCCGATGCCGGCCTGACCAAATTGGCAGGCGCGCCAAAGCCCCGCCCCGCATACACTGAAGTCATATCCAACTAGGCGAGGATGGCGATTATGATGCGCGGTGGCGGCTGGTTTCGTTATATGCACAGCACCAACGATGCCAAGCCCAATGTAACGAGGCGGCTGTTGCTGCGCGTGCTGGCTTATGCTGGTCCCTACCGCCGGCAGATCGCTGGCATGTTGGCGACGATCTTGCTGACGACCGGGCTGGGCTTGCTCAATCCGCTCATCTTCCGCGAAATCATCGATGGCGCCTTGGCGGAGAAAGACCTGGAACGGTTGCATTGGCTGGCGCTGGGCTTGGTGGCCATCCCGGTGGCCAGCGGCGGCGTGCGCATCGTCCAGCGCAAACTGAATGTGGCAATCGGCGAAGGCGTCATCTATGACCTGCGGGTGGCGCTCTATCATCATTTGCAGCAGATGTCCCTGCGCTTCTTTACGAATACCAAAACGGGCGAGCTGATGAGCCGGCTGAACAACGATGTGGTCGGCGCGCAGAATGCCATCAGCAATACCATCGTCAACATCATTACCAATGTCATCACGGTGGTGGCGACGTTGGCGGTAATGCTGAGCATGGAATGGCGGCTGACGATTTTGGGCGTGCTGGTGCTGCCCTGTTTTGTGTTCATCGCGCGGCGGCTGGGCAAGCGGCTCAAGGCGATCGCCCGCGAGCAGATGAACCACAACGCCCAGATGAACGCCATGATGAACGAAACATTGAATATCAGTGGCGCGTTGCTGGTCAAGCTTTTTGGGCGCATCGACCAGGAAGTGGCGCATTTTGAAGAGCGCGCCGCCGATGTGCGCGATGCCGGCATCTTGCGCGCCGTGCTGGGCAGCCAGTTTTTTGTGCTGATCGGCCTGGTCAGCGTGGTAGGCACAGCGCTGGTCTACTGGGTTGGCGGCATCCTGGTCATCCAAGACGCCTTCACCATCGGCACCATCGTGGCTTTTGGCGCCTATTTGACTCAGCTGTATACGCCGTTGCAAGCGCTGACCAATGCGCCGGTCGACTTTGCGCAGAGCATCGTCAGCTTCGAGCGCGTCTTCGAGATTATCGACCTGCCGCTGGATATCGCCGAGCATGACGATGCCATTAACCTCGAGGCAGTCCGCGGCGCGCTGCATTTTGACGATGTAACCTTCCGCTACACCGTGAGTGACGAGCAGTTGTTATCGGATGTCGAGCGGGTCGGGCGGATGGACAATGTCGCTGCGACGCGCACAGGCCGTTTCAAACGCGGCGACAATGGCTTTGCGGCCGGCGGCATGGTGCATCAAGCGCGCGAGCTGGCGCTGGACAGCTTGAGCTTCGCAATCGAGCCGGGGCAGCTGGTGGCGCTGGTGGGACCAAGCGGCGCCGGCAAAACCACGCTCACTTACCTCATCCCGCGCCTGTACGATCCGACAGCCGGGCGCATCACGCTGGATGGCCATGACCTGCGCGAACTTTCGCTGGCCGCACTGGCGGACAATATCGGCATGGTCACCCAAGAGACTTATCTCTTTCATGACAGCATCCGCACCAACCTGCTTTATGCCAAGCCCGATGCCACGCAAGCCGAGATCGAAGCGGCGGCTCGGGTCGCGCACATCCACGATTTCATCCTGGGCTTGGGCGAAGGCTATGACTCGATTGTGGGCGAACGCGGATATCGGCTCAGCGGCGGCGAAAAACAGCGCATGTCCATCGCCCGCGTCGTGCTGAAAGATCCGCGCATCCTGGTGCTGGATGAAGCCACCAGCCACCTCGACAGCCAGTCTGAAGCGCTGATCCAAGATGCGCTAAGTCGGGTTATGCAGGGACGCACCAGCATCGTCATCGCGCATAGGCTGAGCACAATCCTGGCTGCTGACAAGATTCTGGTGCTCGACCGCGGCGCAATCGTCGAACAAGGCACGCACGATCAACTGCTGCAATTGGACGGCGTGTATGCGCGGCTCTATGAAACACAATTCAGCCAGCAAGGGCAAGCGCTATGATAACGACCATTACCCAGATTGATGCCGGGCAGCTGGAAGACGACTGGGCGCGGCTGAAAGCGCATGTCGCGGCAGCAAGAAGCCAGCTCATTTTGCTGCCCGAGATGTGCTTCGCGCCCTGGTTTTGCACTGCCCCACAATTTGACAGCCGCATTTGGGAGCGGGCGGTCGCTGCGCATGCGGGCTGGCTGGAACGGCTTCACGAGCTGGGCGCGGAAATTGTGATTGGCACTGCCCCGCGCAACCTGGCTGGAGGGCGGACGAACAGCGCCTATTGCTGGACTCGCGAGCATGGCTTGGCCTGGATTCACAGCAAGACTTACCTGCCACGCGACGAAGGCTATTGGGAAGCCAACTGGTATCAGCGCGCCCCGATAGACTTCCAGCCAAAACGCATCGGCGAGTTGAGCATCGGCGTGATGATCTGTACGGAGATTTGGTTCATGCAGCATGCGCGCGAATATGGCCGGCAGGGTGTGCAGCTGTTACTGAATCCGCGTTGCACGCCCTGGCACACCAATGACAAGTGGCTGGCGGGCGGACGCAGCGCGGCGGTGGTTTCGGGCGCATTTTGCTTGTCTGCCAATCAGGCCGGGCCGGCGGACCCGGTCAAGCTGGGCGGCGCTGGCTGGGCTTGCGAGCCAGATGGCGCTGTGCTGGCGACAACCTCATCCGAGCAGCCTTTCGTCACGCTGGAACTGGATCTGTGCCAGGCGGACGCGGCAAAGTCCACCTATCCGCGCTATGTGGATGACAGTTGAACGTTTCCACGACCCGCGGCTGAGCAGCGAAGACTCGATCGCAGGCTGCCAACTCCCTCTGTGTCCTCTGCGCCCTCTGTGGTTAAATCAGCGGGGGGAATGACGGGCGGTCGCGGCAGGGTATGGCTGGCAAACATCTCATCGTTGGGCTGGGCAATCCTGGCGCAAAATATGCTAAAACGCGGCACAATGTCGGCTTTTGGGTCGTCGATGAGCTGGCGAGGCGGCATGGTTTCGGCGGAGAACGCAGCGAGAAGCGCGCCCAAACCCGCGATGGCAGCCTGCACAGCGCGCGCGTCAAACTGGCCAAACCGCAGACCTTTATGAACCGCAGCGGCGAGTCGGTGCGCGCTTTGCTTGATTACTATGCAATTCCGCTCGAGCGCCTGTTGGTGATTCATGACGACCTGGACACGCCCTTCGGCAGCATCCGGCTGCGCAAAGCGGGCGGGCATGGCGGGCAGAATGGCTTGCGCAGCATCATCCAGTACCTGGGCAGCCGGGATTATGCGCGGCTGCGCTTTGGCATTGGCCGCCCACCGGGCAGGATGTCGCCGGTCGACTTTGTCTTGCGGCCATTCAAGGCCGACGCAGCGATCCAGGCGAGTGAAATGGTCGGACGCGCCGCCGACGCTGTCGAATGCTGGCTGGTCAATGGCATCGATGTCGCCATGTCGCGCTTTAATGGTGACGGGTTGCCAACACAACAAGCGCCGACAGCCGAAGAACTGAAAGCGCAACTGGCTGCCGCGTTGCGGGCGCATGAATTGTCCCCGCGCGATCCCAAACCGCTGCAAGCCGTGATCGCCCTGCAAAAGAAACTGGGCTGCATGGACGCAGCGGTGCGCAGCCATCTACACTTGGCCGCGCTATATGAGACCTTGGACAAAGGCGCGCTGGCGAATGCGGAACGGGTTAAGGCAGTTACGATGCAGCCGAGCCTGGTCGCTGTTCAGCAGCAGGTCGCCGACTGGTTTTTGGCACAAGGCAACAAGAAAAAAGCCGTGGCGCGTTATCTGCTCCAGGCGCAGCACTTGCAGCAGACTGGCCAACCGGCTGCCGCGCTGGCGGCAATCGAGCGAGCGCTAACCATCAACCCACAGCACCCCAAAGCGCTGACAATGCGGGCGGATTTCGTTGTCAATTGAATCAACAAGGGTATGAATGAAAAAAATGAACCAGCAAGTACACCGAGTTGAATGAGCATACCGAGTGCTTTATAGCTCTTTGCCCTCTGTGTTCTCTGTGCCCTCTGTGTCCTCTGTGTAAAAAATATGCACGATACTTTGTCCTTTCACATTTGTGGCATTGTGGCAATCAATAGGGAGAACCGACCATGAACATCATCGCGCCAGAAGCCTTGGGCATTTCTTCAGAGCGCCTGAGCCTCATCAATCGCCGCCTGCAGGCTTATGTCGACAAGGAGCAGGCGGCCGGCTTCGTAACCTTGGTGGCGCGGGATGGCGAAGTCGCGCACTTTGAAGCCTGTGGCTGGCGCGATGCCGAAAATGCGCTGCCTATGGAGCGCGACACCATCTTCCGCATCTACAGCATGACCAAGCCTATCACTTCGATCGCGCTGATGATGCTCTATGAAGAAGGCGCATTCCAGCTCTTCGAGCCAGTCAGCCGCTATATCCCGGCTTTTGGCAACAGCAAAGTTTTGACTGGCTTTGGCTATATGGGCGCGCAATATGCGGCGCAAAGCCCACCCATGACCATCCATCACCTGCTGACGCACACGGCTGGCTTGAGTTATGGCTTCTTTTTTGATACGCCCATAGAGCAAATGTATCGCGACTCGATCCTGCGCAGCGAGACAGCCACTTTGGCAGAGAAAATTGTGGGCTTGGCAGAGCTGCCCCTGTGCTTCCAACCAGGCAGCGGCTGGAATTATAGCTATGCCACCGATGTCTGTGGTTATCTCGTGCAGGTTCTGGCGGATAGGCCATTCGAGGATTTCTTGCAGCAGCGCATCTTTCAGCCTTTGGGCATGGTCGATACAGCTTTTCATTGCCCCGCCGACAAGCTCGACCGCTTCGCCAAGTTGTATCAGCACGATGTGGGCAGCGGCGCATTTCACGAATATACAGGCGCGCCGCACATTCCGGCGCAGGACTTCACCCAACCGGCGAGCGCGCCATCGGGTGGAGGCGGGCTGGTCGCGACGACCAGCGATTATTGGCAGTTCGCCAAGATGCTACATCATGAGGGCGAGTTGAACGGTACGCGCATCATCGGTCGCAAAACACTGGAATACATGACGCGCAATCACATCGCGCCAGACTTGCTGCCGCTGGAGATCGGCTTGGGCAAGCTGCCTGGACAAGGCTTCGGCCTGGGCTTTAGCGTCGTCATGGATGCGGCGCAGACCGGCGTGCTCAACTCCGATGGCAATTATGGCTGGAGCGGCGCGGCGGCCACCAACTTCTGGGTTGATCCACAAGAACAGTTGGTTGGCATCATCATGACGCAGTTGATGGACAACATGTTGCCATTCCAGCAAGATTTTCGCGCGCTGGTTTATCAAGCGCTCGACGAATAGCCGCGTTTTGCTCGGCTCATTGCGCATTTGGTGGAGTGGTGAGAATCGTGGATATGCCCCCACCCTAAATCCCTCCCCCATAAAGAGGGAGGGACTTAAAAACGTAGTAGCGCTCCCCCTCCCCCATAAAGAGGGAGGGACTTAAAAACGGAGTAGCGCTCCCCTTCCCTCATTTTGGGGGCAAGGGGCTGGGGGATGGGGGCAGGGTTGTCAACTCCACAATATCACCACTCCCGCAGTTGACCGCATCTAGCCCGGCGCAGACGAGGCTGGTATACTGGCGCGTCCACAATCAATCGCAGACAAATCGCCCATGACGTTTCAACTTGCCGGCTTGCTTGAACTTGTGCGTGGCAGCCCCGTCTATCGGGAGCTGGTCACTGACATGGGCAATGGCAGCGCGGGCGCAGAGATCAATGTGGTGCGCGCGGCGCGACCCTGCCTGTTGGCGACCTTGGCAGGCGACTGGGCTGGCCCGATCATCTACCTCACCACCACAGCGCGGCGCGCTTATAATGTCAGCGAGCAGTTGCCCATTTGGCTGGCGGAAGCGAGTCGTTTGCATCGCTTTGCCGAGCCATCCGCGCAATTCTATGACTACGCAGCCTGGGATGTGGGCGTCATCCGCAATCGCATCGGCGCTTTGGCGGCTTTGGCGCGTTCCAGCTCCAAAACGCCGCCCATCATCGTGGCATCGGCGCGCGCTTTGATGCAAGCCAGCATCCCGCCCGATCACTTCCGCGACAACACAATCACCTTGCGCGTGGGGCAGCGACACCGCATGGACGAGCTAATTTTGCGCTGGCTGGGCATGGGTTACGAACCAGCGACCATCGTTTTGGAGCCGGGCACATTCAGTCGGCGCGGCGGCATTCTGGATATCTTTCCGCTCGCCAGCCAGCAGCCCGTGCGCGTGGACTTCTTTGATGACGAGATCGACAGCTTGCGCCACTTCGATCCTGGCGACCAGCGCAGCAAAGCCAAGCTGCTTTCGGCGAAGATCGTCCCGGCGCGCGAGACACTGCCTGGGCAAACATCGACTGTTGGGGCGCAGCTGCAGACCTGGGCAAATACGCAGACAGACGACACGGCCGACTATTCCAACATCAGCGCCGATATCGACGCGCTTGCGCAGGGCAGCGCCTTCGCCTGCCTGGAGCATTACCTGCCCTATTTGTACGAAACCCCGGCTTGCTTGCTCGATCACGCGCCGGACAACTGCCTGGTGCTCGTTGAAGAGGCAGAGCAACTGCAGCAAACCTGCGCAGATCTGGCAGCGGATGCCCAACTCAACCGGGCAGATGCGCTGTCGTCTCGGCAGATTGCGCCCGGGCATCCCGCGCCCTACCTGGACTGGGACGTTGTGCGCGCCAGGCTGGCCAGGCTGCCACATGTTGCCCTGGGCAGTTTTGTTGCTGGCGATTCGCCCGCGTTGTTTGCGCCGAGCGAACGGTTTGGCGGGCAGCTGCGGTTGATGTTGACCCAGTTGCGCAGCTATAGCCAGCGGGACGAGCGCATCGTCGTCCTCACCGAGCAGGTCGAGCGGCTGGGCAATATCTGGGCAGAGCAAGACGCATCGACCTTCGTCGCCAGTGTTGCGCAGATCGATACGCCGCCAGCGCCGGGCAGTCTGCGTTTTGTTCGTGGCGCTGCGGCCGAGGGTTGGACATTGCCGGGGGCTGATGGCGGTCTACGCTTCATCACCGATGCAGAGATCTTTGGCTGGTCGCGTCCCGAGCCACGCAGACGGCGCGACTTCAAACCCAGTCGCGCGCCCGATACCCGCTATACAGACTGGCAAGCTGGCACCTATGTCGTGCATGTCGACTTCGGCATTGGGCGTTTCGCCGGCTTGCGACATCGCAGCATCCGCGATACCCGGCGCGAATACCTGATGGTCGAGTATCAGAATGCCGACACGATTTATGTGCCGATCCACCAAGCCGATCGCCTGTCGCGTTATGTCGGCGCAGACGGCAAAGCGCCCAAGCTCAGCCAGTTGGGCAAAGCCGACCTGTGGCTGAAAGCGCGTGAAAAAGCCCGCCGCAATGCCGAAGCAGAAGCCAGGGAATTGCTGGAGATCTATAGCCGGCGCGCGGCCGCCCAGGGGCACGCCTTCAGCCCCGACAGCGCCTGGCAGCACGAAATGGAAGCCGCCTTCCCCTTCGTCGAGACCGAAGACCAACTGCGCGTTATCCAACAGGTCAAAGCCGATATGGGCGCGCACGCACCGATGGACCGGCTCGTCTGTGGCGATGTCGGCTTTGGCAAAACCGAAGTCGCCCTGCGCGCGGCTTTCAAAGCGGTGCAGGATGGCGTCCAGGTGGCGGTGCTCGTGCCGACCACGGTGTTGGCGCAACAGCATTATGACAATTTCAAGGCGCGCCTGGCCGCTTTCCCCGTCTGCATCGAGATGATGTCGCGCTTCCGCACCAAAGCGCAACAGCGAGACATCGCCAAGCGCCTGGCCAACAGCGAGGTCGATATCATCATCGGCACGCATCGTTTGCTTTCGGGCGACATTCGCTTCAAGAACCTGGGCTTGATGATCATTGACGAAGAGCAACGTTTCGGAGTCAAGCACAAAGAGCATTTCAAAAAACTGCGCGCGCGCATCGACATCTTGACGCTCACCGCCACGCCCATCCCGCGTACGCTTTACCTCAGCCTCAGCGGCATCCGCGATATCAGCATGATCCAGACGCCGCCCGAAGAACGACTGCCTGTCATCACCCAGGTGGGCGCATGGGACGACAAATTGAGCCGCATGGCCATTCGCCGCGAGCTGGACCGGGGCGGGCAGGTTTTTGTGGTGCACAACCGCATCCGCTCCATATACGGAATCCGCGACAAGCTCGAGCGCCTGGTGCCCGAAGCGTCTGTCGCGGTGGCGCATGGCCAGATGCCGGCGCGGACATTGGAAGCCGTCATGTCGGAGTTTGCGCATGGCGAATACGATATCCTGCTTTCTACATCGATCATCGAAAATGGCATTGATATGCCGCGCGTCAACACCCTGATTGTCGACCGCGCCGATACCTTCGGCGTCTCGCAGCTGTATCAACTGCGTGGACGGGTGGGACGGTCGGCACAGCAAGCCTATGCCTACTTCTTTCACAGCCCCGGTTCATTGACAGAAGAAGCGCGCGCGCGGCTCGAGACATTGGCAGAAAATACGCAATTGGGCGCGGGCTTCCAAATCGCCGTGCGCGATCTGGAATTGCGTGGCAGCGGCGACATCTTGAGCATGCGCCAGACAGGGCATGTCGCCAGCGTCGGCTTGCACCTCTACACAGAAATGCTCCAGCAAGCCGTGCAAGAGCAACGCGGCGAAGACACCCGCAATGAACCAGCGCCCGCCTCTGCCCGCGAGCGCATCATCATCGACCTGCCCTTGCCCGCCTATCTGCCGACCGACTGGATACCCGAGATGGCGCTGCGCTTGCAACTGTATCGCCGCATCGGCAATATCGCCCAGGTGGCAGAGGTCGATGCCATGCGCGAAGAGCTGACCGACCGCTTTGGAGCGCTGCCGGCCGCTGTCGAAGGTCTGCTGTATCAGATCCGCGTCAAGGCGTTGGCGCAAGAGCTGCGCGCCACCCATGTGCAACTACGGCGCGGACAAATTCACATTAAGCTGCCCTATCTGGCGACCTTGAAACGCGATCTGCTGGAGATTATTTTGGGCGAAGAGATCGAAGTTACGCGAACCGAATTGCGTTTGCCCGCCGACGCTGACTGGCAAGCGCGCCTGCTGCAGCTTCTCGCCGTGCTGAAAGAGCGCGTTCGGCTGGTTGGTGGCGTTTAGGCTTCGCGCGTCAGATCGGCATAGGCAGCGCCAGTGATCTCGCGCAGTTTTTCTGTGCGAATCGGAAAGATGGCATGGGCGGCACCACCGGCCGCGTAAATTGTCTCAAAGCGCGTCAGGCTGGCATCCATGAGAATCGGCAAGTCGCTGCTGCGATGCGCGAGGGGCGGGATGCCTCCGGGCGCGTAGCCCAGCCAAGCCAGGCATTGCGCCGTGTTCATCATGCGCACTTTTTTGCGCCCCAAGCCATAGCGCCTCGCCAGTTTGCGATCGTCTATGTGCTGGTCGCCGCTCGCCAAAACCAGCAGTGGCTGCGACTTGTTGAGCATAAAGCCCAGGCTTTTTACGATCTGCCCCAATTGGCAGCCGGCCTGGTCTGCCGCTTGCTGCGAGGTCGCGGTGGACGACTCGAACTGCATGATGGTGATGCCCAAGCCCAGGTTGTCCAGGGCAGCCTGCACATCGGCCACGCCCATCGCTTGCCCCGTCTCTTGCATTGCGGCGCCCCTTTGCGCTATGATTTGGCGTATGGATTGTAGGCTGTTGCCACGATTGCGCAACGGCGGATAACAGGAGTGCGATCATGCAAGTCGATGTGCGGGGCTTTCAAGAACGCGGTTGTGTTACGGTTTCGGGCTTGTTCAGCGATGACGAAGTGGCGCGATATCGGCAACACTTTATGGATATGCGGCACAATTCCAGCTATCCGGGCGACTTTCCTGGGGTTGATGCGACCAGCGAAGACCCGCTCAAACGATACCCGCGCCTCATCCATATGCACCGCTGGGATGAGCTCAGCCTGGGCTGGATGCTGGATGCCCGGCTGGCGGAGGTCTTCGAGCAACTGCTGGGCAAGTTGCCGCTGGCTGTGCAGACCATGCTCTACTTCAAGCCGGCTGGCGCGCGTGGGCAGGCGCTGCATCAAGACCAGTATTATCTGCGCGTGCAGCCAGGCACTTGCATCGCCGCCTGGATGGCGCTGGATGATTGCGACGAAGAGAATGGCTGTTTGCAAATCGTGCCGGGCAGCCACAATATGCCGTTGCTTTGCCCTATCGAAGCCGATACCAGCCAGAGCTTCACCGATGTGACTGTGCCGCTATCCGCCGATATGCACACGGAGCCGGTGCCGCTGCGGGCGGGCGATGTCTTCTTCTTCAATGGACAGTTGATCCACGGCAGCTTCCCCAATCGCTCACAATCACGATTCCGGCGCGCTTTGATCGGCCATTATATTGATGGCGATGCTGTGCAGGTCGCCAAGTATTATCACCCGGTCTTGCGTTTTGAAGGTGGCACAGCCGACCTGACGATCAGCGAGGACGGCGGGAAATGCGGGGTGTGGGTCGACCAGAGCGGTCGCGAAGTCCTGGAGATGTCGGGCGCTCTGAATGCGCTGCCTTAATCGGCATAGAGCCGGCCGCCAGCCCGCTCGAAGCTGCTGGTTGGCTCGGCGATTTCTGCGCGTGGATGGCTGCGCGGCAGCATATTCAGCATGATGCGCCGCCCGCCCGACTCGATGAAATAAACATGCAACGATTGTTCGGCTTCGAGTTTGAGCTTTTTGCCCAGCCGCCGCTCAAAGCGCACTGGCTGCCCCGATTTGCTCATCAGGGTGGTTTTTTTCCAAAAGCGCCAACGGGCGGGGACTTGCTCGGCGAATAACACACGATAGGTCAGCTTGGCCCGCGCGAACTTCCAGCCGCGCATGACAATTGTAATCGCGAAAGCTGCCACCAGCGCCAGCACGATCAAGCGCCCCGCCGGACCATAGCGCCCCGCCAGCAGAATCAAGGGCACCGACAGCAGCAGCAGGGCAGAAAGCGGCTCGGTGATTAGCGCGATCCACTGCCGTGACGACAAACGCCCATCACGATTGCGCTGGAAGTCTGATACCACCTCTGCTGGCAGATCATGAAAATTGGTCATGCGCCTACCCCGCTTCGTGGGCGATGCTGATATCGAGCCGATTGCGCGGACGCAACTGCAACACCACGACGCTGCCGATGATCAGCGCCGCGCCAACCCATTGTAACGCAAGGATGAGCTCGCCCAGCACAAACATCGACACCAGCATCGACAAAGGCGGCTCGACCGTGCTGATTAACGACGCCTGCGCCGCGCCGATTCGCTGGATAGCCAGGTTGATGCCAAACACAGGCAGCACCGTGCCCAACGTGGCGATGCCCAGCAGCATCAGCAGAGTAAGCGCGTTGGGGGGCATTTGCAAGCCGCGCAGAGGGATCAGCAATGCCAGGACCAACAAAGTGCCCAGCATCATCCAGGCGCTCGCTCCTGAGATATCGACCACGCCAGCCAGCGCCCGCTTGGAAAGCAGGTAATAAATCGCCACGATCGCCGCATTCGCCAAGACCAGCGCCACGCCGAATCGATCGACGCCGCCCGCCTGAAAATCGGGCACGGTCAAGACCACGCCGGTCAAAGCCAGCCCCAGAGCCAGCCAGGCACGCGCGCCAATCGCTTCGCCCAACAAGCGCGAAAGCAACACCACCATAGCCGGATAGGAATAGAAGAGCACGATGTAGGTGCTGCCCGGCAGCCGTTCCAGCCCGAAGAAAGCCAGCAGCACCGCGGCCGACAGCAGCATGCCAATCAAGACGGCTTGTCGGACGGGCGCATCGCTTTTGGACTTGCGCGGGGCATTGCGGCGCGAGGCCAGCACCAGCAGCCACATCAACGGCACGGCAAACAGAAAACGCCAGATGGCGATGTCCATAGGCGAAAATGTCGAATGCGCGAAGGTGATCTTGACCAGGGTGGGCATGACCGAGAAGCCGCCCGCTGCCAGCAGCACCCAGACGATGCCGGCGCGTTCCCTAGCTGACATGACAACTGGAGTCGGTCAACGCGGGAGTCAAGTGATGCTGACCATGCTGACGAGGTTGCTGGCCAGGGGATAAAAGATGCCGAAGATCAGAGTGCCCGCGAGAGCGATATTGATCGCCCAGCGCACATAGATTGTTTCCAGCGCCGGCACCAGCTCGCCACTGCTTTCGCGCAGATACATGTTGACGACCACGCGCATGTAATAAAAGGCGCTGACCACGCTGGTCAATACGCCGATGACTGCCAGGCCGACCAAGCCAGCCTGCACCGCCGCAGCAAAGACCATGAACTTGCCTACGAAGCCGGCTGTCAATGGGATGCCCGTCAAACTCAGCATGAAAATGGTCATCGCCATCGCCAGCAGAGGGCGTGAGCGCGCCAAGCCCGTGATGTCGTCTATGTTGCCGCCGCCGCCATCCACACGTTCAATGGTCATGACGACTGCGAATGCGCCCAGGTTGGTAAACATATAGGCGAGGATATAAACCAGCGCGCCTTGTGTCGCCGAATCGGCCGTGCCAGCCGTGCCAGCCGCCGCCAAGGCCACCATGATATAGCCCGCATGGGCGATTGACGAATAAGCCAGCATGCGCTTGAGGTTGCGCTGCGAGATCGCCACAAAGTTGCCCAGCACCAGGGTCAGCGCAGCGATTATCGAGATAGTCGTTTGCCAGGCAGCTGCCCCGCCATCCACCAGCACCAGCACCGAAAGCGCCGTAACCAAAATGCGCAGCAGCGCCGCAAAGCCGCCGATCTTGGCTGTTACGCTCATCAAGGCTGTCACCGGAGTGGGAGCGCCTTCATAGACATCGGGCGTCCACATATGAAATGGCACAACCGCCACCTTGAAGCCCAAGCCAACTATCAGCAGCGCCGCGCCAACCACCAGATAGAAGGTCGCCGAAGATGCGGCGTCGACGACCGCAGGCGCAATCTCCAGAATCTGCGGGATGTTGGTCGTGCCGGTTGCGCCATAGACCAGCGCCGCGCCAAACACCAGGAAAGCGCTGGAAAACGCGCCCAGGATGAAGTACTTCATGCCGCTTTCTTCCGACTTCAACGCCAGCTCGCTGCCATCATTTTTGATCGAGCGGAAGGCCGCCAGAATGTATAGCGGGATGCTCAGCAATTCCAGCGCCACGAAGACGACAATCAAATCATTGGCGGCCACCATGAACATCGCGCCGGCCGATGACAGCAGGGTCAAAATGTAATACTCGCCACGGTGGATGCCGGCTCGCTTGAGGTAATCGCGACTCATCAGCACGGCCAGCAACGTGGCGACCAGGATGACGATATTCAGGAAGCCCGTGAAGGCATCGGCGATGAACATGCCATAGAGCGCGGTCTGTTGGCCGGCAGCTGACGCATAGACAAAGAGGTTGGCGACAAAACTGACGCCCAAGCCCAGGCAAGCCATCAGCGGCGTCCAGTGTTCGCGCTCGTCGCCAGCGAAGAGATCAACCAGCACCAGCAGCAAGGTCCAAGCCACCAGCAACGTGCCGGGCAGCGTCGAAGCCAGGTTGGACTGGGTTACAAACTCCGCGATAGTGGGCGATTCAAACATACAATCTCCTAGCGAACGAAGAGCGCCGCGATGCTATCGACCGAGATATCCAGCATGTTGAAAAAGACGATAGGCTGGATGCCCATCCAGAAGATCATGATGAGAATTGGGATGAAAGCCGCGATTTCGTTCCAGCGCAGTTTGTAACCAGCTTCATCCTTCAGCGGCTTCTTCAACTCGCCCATGAACACATGCTGGAACATCTTCAGCAGGTAGACCGCCGCCAGGATGACGCCCAGGGTGCCAAATAGCGTGAAGGCAAAGCCCAGAAAATCGCTACCCAGCGAGCCCAGCAAGATGGTGAATTCGCCGATGAAGCCGTTCAAGCCCGGCAAGCCCATGCTGCTCAATGAAATGACGAGGCTGATGCCGCCAAAGACAGGCATGACTTTCCAGATGCCGCCATAGTCGGCCATTTCTTTGGTGTGCCACCGTTCGTACAGCATGCCCACGATGAGGAACAAGCCCCCCGTGCTGATGCCGTGATTGACCATTTGCAAGGTCGCGCCTTGCAAACCCTGCGCATTCAAGGCGAAGATGCCCAGCACGACAAAGCCCAGGTGGCTGACCGACGAATAGGCGACCAGCTTCTTGACATTGTTCTGCGCATAGCTGACCCACGCGCCATAGATGATGCCAACCACGCCCAAAAAGGCAATGGTCGGTGCCCAGGCCACGGTCGCTTCTGGAAACAGGTTGAGGTTGAAGCGCACGATTCCATAGGTGCCCATCTTCAACAACACGCCAGCCAATATGACCGAGCCGGCTGTCGGCGCTTGCACATGCGCATCGGGCAGCCAGCTGTGGAAAGGAAAGATGGGGACCTTGATGGCAAAGGCAACCAGGAAGCCCAGGAAAAGGAAGCTTTCTACAGAGCTGAAAAGGAAGCCCGGTTCGCCTTCTGCTTCGGCTTCTGGGGCATCCCAATAGGTGCCAGCGCCTTCATGCGACTGGACCATCTCGATGACGCCGACATCTCCGCCCGCGCTGTAGGTGCTGAAGGTGCCAGTGGTGTTGCCCACATACAGAATGGCAATCAGCATCAGGATGGAGCCGGCCATCGTGTACAAGAAAAATTTGACAGCGGCATAGATGCGTTCTTCGCTGCCCCAAATGCCGATCAAGAAGTACATGGGCACCAGCGTAACTTCCCAAAAGACATAGAAGATGATCAAATCGTGCACGACAAAAACGCCGATCATCGCCCATTCCAACAGCATCAGGAAGATGTAATACAGCTTCTCGCGGCCTCGTTCTGCAAAGATATGGCTGCCGAACGAGCCGAGTATGGCGATGGGCATAATGAAGGTCGTCAGCAGGACCAGCAGCATGCTGATGCCATCGACACCGACAAAATAACTGATATTGATGGCAGAATCGCCAAGCGACACCTCTGCCCAGGTATTGCGCTGCACCATTTGCAACTCGGCTGTGGCTGGGTCGAAGTTGATCCACATCAGCACCGATGCCACAAAGGTCACCAGGCTGGTCGCAAAAGCCACCCACTTGAGGTTTTCCCGCTGCGTTTCGCCATTCATGAACAGCAAAATGGCAAGCCCCAGCATCGGCAAGAAGAGGGTGATAGTCGTCAGCGAGAGTCCAGTTACATCCATAGGACTGCGTTCTCCTTAAGAGCCAGTTTGCAGCAGGGACTGAATAAATGGCAGCAGCATGAGCACGATCACCGCGGCAACGCCAAAGAAAAGCACGATCGCGTACAAGCGGACATAGCCGGTCTGCGAGCGGCGCAGCCAGTTGGCAGCGCGCTCCACCAGCGCCCCCACGCCATTCACCGCGCCATCCACAATGCCCAGGTCAATCGGCTGGCTGAGCAGGGTGGCGATACTGTCGAAGCCGCGCTTGATGAGGCTGTCATGAAAATAATCGTGCAAGAACGCCCAGTCGACGCGGTCGGCCAAGAAGCCAGCCAGGCGATTGAAGGGCTGCTCAATTACGTTGGTATAGATCTCGTCCCAATACAAGCGCGCGTTCGCCAGGCGGAAGAGAGGCCGCGATGCGCCGCCAATCTCCAGCTGGTCGCGTTTGTTGCTGGCCAGCCCCTTGCCCTTGTAGATGCGGTGCGCCGCCACGATGGACGCGATGCCCAGCACCAGCGCAATGCCGGCGATCAACAGGTTGAAGTCCAGCACATGGCCTTTCGAGACGCTGGATACGCTGTGCTCGAGGAAGTGCTTGAACTCATAGGGATGATAAATGCCATCGAATAGCGGCGTGGCTTTGGGCACATTG
Source organism: Anaerolineae bacterium (assembly GCA_022824565.1). Taxonomy (GTDB): domain Bacteria; phylum Chloroflexota; class Anaerolineae; order Aggregatilineales; family Phototrophicaceae; genus UBA6055. The sequence continues at coordinate 21,049 of JAJDZQ010000167.1, forward strand.
ATAAAGCCAATCAACAGCGTGAAGATGGCCAATACCAGCAAAGGCAGCAGCATGGCGCCATTGCTTTCGGGCGCGCGCTCTGCCGCTTCGCTACGCGCATCATCGAAGAAAACCAACACAATCTGCCGCCACATGTAGAAGGCTGTGAAAGCCGCTGCAATCAACAAAACGCCAAAGGCAATAAAACCACTGGCTTCGTTCAGCTGGAAGCCTTCGTACCAGGCATCGGCGAGGATCTCATCTTTTGACCAGAAGCCGGCGAAGGGAAAGATTCCCGCCAGCGCCAAAGTGCCGATCAGATAGGTGATATAGGTGATGGGCATGCGCCGCCGCAAACCGCCCATGTTGCGCATATCTTGCGGGTCGAAGTCATGACCCCCCTCTGTCCCTCCATCGGGATGTGGGGAGCTTTCGTCGTGGTGGTCGCCATGGTTGTGGTCATGCGCATGATGATACCCATGCTCGACGCCATGGATCACCGAGCCACTGCCCAGGAAGAGCAGCGCTTTGAAAACCGCGTGCGTAACCAGGTGAAACATCGCCGCGACATAGGCGCCGATACCCACCGCCGCCACCATAAAGCCCAACTGCGAGATGGTCGAATAGGCCAGCACGCGCTTGATATCCCACTGCCCCAGCGCGATAAAGCCGGCCATGATGGCCGTGCCCGCGCCGACCAACGTGATAATCAAGCCGATAATGTAACCAGCGTGATTCAGTTCCCACAAGAAGACATTGCTGCGCACCATCATGTAGACGCCGGCCGTCACCATGGTGGCCGCGTGGATGAGCGCGCTGACAGGAGTTGGTCCCGCCATGGCATCGGGCAGCCACACAAATAGCGGGATCTGCGCCGACTTGCCCGCCACGCCCAGCAGCATAAACAGAGCCGCCAGGAAGATCACATCGTCAAAAGCCAGTTGGAATCCACCAAAGTCAACCACAGCGTCTGTGCCGAAGCGCTCGGCAGTTTGTCCGAAGACGCCCAGCATCGCGCTGTCAAAATGCTGATTGTCGCAATACAAGTTGCGGATGTCCGATGCCAGCGGATTGGGCGAGCTGTGTGAATCGTAGGCGTCGTGTGCAGCGTCTGCGCCATGATCGTCGGCAGGGGCGGATTCGTAAGTGTCGGCGTTGCGCTGCGCGGCTGGTACACAGACAACTTTCGCGCCATGCCCGTCATCGCTCGCGTCGCCATGGTCAGCCTCTGCATGCGCCAACAGCCCGTTATGTTCTTGCCAGCCCACCAGATACTTGGCGCTGGTATTTGGCAACTCGCCGGCTTTGAAGAAATCCAACGTGCCAAATGTCCAGAAGATCAAGAACATAGCCACCAGCAAGCCAAAATCGCCGATGCGGTTGACGATGAAGGCTTTGCGCGCGGCATTGCTGTTCTTCCAGCCTTCGGGCGCTTTTTTGTCCCACCAAAAGCCGATCAGCAAGAATGAGCACAAGCCCACGCCTTCCCAGCCGACAAACAGCACCAGGAAGTTATTGGCGGTCACCAGGGTCAACATGAAAGCCAGGAACATATTCAAATAGGCAAAGAAGCGCGGATACCCTTTGTCGCCGTGCATATATCCGCGCGCATACAAGTGGATCAACGAGCCGACGCCCGTGACCACCAGCATCATCGTGACGCTGAGCGAATCCACGCGCAGCTGCCAACCGATATCCAGGTTTATAGACTCGATGCGCAGCCAGCCATCCAGGAACGGCGGATTGACCACCGCGGCCGCGCCGTTGGTGCCGGTTACATACACGAGCAGCAGCAGCGAAACCACAAAAGCGAAGAGCGAGGCGAAGCAGCCAATATAGCCCGACCACTTTTCGCCCAGGCGCGCGCCAAAGAAGAAGTTCACCGCCGCCCCGAGCGCGGGGGCAAAAATGACCAGCGGGACCAGGAGTGGCAGATTTTCCATACTCAGACAGCCTCTTCCTTAGGACAAGCGCCTAGCCACGCATCTGCTGCAAGTCATCGATATTGATGCTTTGGCGCTCGCGGAAGATATTGACGATCAAGGCCAAGCCGATCGCCACCTCCGCCGCCGCCACAGTCATCACAAAAAACACGAAGACATGTCCATCGACCTGTCCCCATTCCCGCGCGAATGCCACCAGCGCAAGATTCGCCGAGTTCAGCATCAGCTCGACAGACATAAAAAGCAAGATGGCGTTGCGCCGAATCAAAACGCCCAGCGCGCCCATCAAAAAGAGCACCATGCTGAGGATGATATATGGCTCTGTGCCGATTGCGTTCATCGTCCTTTGCTCCCGCCTTTAATCGGCTGGCTCGTCGCCGGGCGTCAATTTGGGCATATATTCTCCGCTGAGCACATCGGCACCGGTCTGCTGGGCGATCACACTGACCAGCGGGCGGTTGACTCTGCGGCGACGGTTGATGCGACGGCGCTCGGCTTGTGCCAAGGCATCGGGGCGCGCCAGCACGATCACGCCGATCAAAGCCACCAGCAACAGCAGACCCACCAACATCACCGGCAGCACATAGTCGATGAAAAGCACTTGACCGACCGCTTCTGGGCTGCCAAAGGCGGGGATGGCAAAAGCGTGATAAACAGCCGCTCGATAAGCCGGCTGGCTGCCGGGCACGCCTGGCTCGCGCGCCAGCACCCGCGTTTCGATGACGCCCCGCTCGGCTTTGTAGTCGGCGAGGATGCGCAGCACAGCCTGGTCTTGGTCGACAAAAGCCAGGTTGTAATCGCCTTCGTCCAGTTCAATGCTGATCTGGTCGCCCAGCGGCAATTGGTCGATCAACACGCGATGCGGCAGCAGCGAACTGCATGCGCCATTCTCACACAAGCTGCCGATGGTCGTGTATTGCCCGACATCGACCAGCGAAACCTGTTTATCCGCCAGCCCGTTGACCAGGGTTAGGCGCATCGTGCCCACGCTCGGCGCATGGATATCGTCTTCCAGCAGGGCGTATTCCAGCAAGCCATCGGCATTTTGATAAAGCAGCACGGTATGCGCGCTTTCGGCTGCCAGGCTGACTGTCGCGCTGTACACCTCGCCCGACTCGTAGCTGCCATCGCTGACGGTCGCAGAGAGCGTGTAGTCGCCGGCTGGCAAATCGGTATAGTCGCGGCTGCGCGCCCGCTCATCGTTGTAACGGACGGCTTCTATGGAAGCGCCGCTGCTGCCATCAGCCAGGCCCGCCAGGTTCACGCTGGCGGTGACTTCGTCCGTCAGGGGCATCTCGAAGCCCATTTCTAGCACGCGGAAATCCTGCGCATCGCCACCGGGCACGGCATTGATGAGCCGCAGGCTGGCGCGCGCATCGCCACCATCGACAGCCTCGTCATTGAGCATGTCCGAGGCGATCGGGAAGGCGAAGATCATCAGCAGCGCGATCGCCACCAGCGAACCAGCCAAGCCCAGCCAGCGCATGCGTCCCGTGGCATCGGTGGTCGTCTCTGCGCCCAGCAGCATGATAACAAACAAGAAGAGCACCATGATAGCGCCGGTATAGACCGTGACCTGCACCATGGCCAGAAATGGCGCATCCAGCATCAGATACAAAAAGGCGACGCAGCCAAAATTGACGATGAGGAAGAGCGCGCTGTGCACAGCATTTTGCCGGGTCAGCATCATTCCAGCCGCCACGACTGCCACTATGCTCACCACCAAGAACAGCCATTCCATAGGATTTAGTTCCCACCCTGAATGCGATTGTGCATTTTAGCACGAATGATTTCGCGCTTCAATTTGCAGTTCCTTCGCGCTTATGACGGGTCTTCCATATCGGGTATAGAGCGATTGTATGCGCCGGGTTCGACCTGCTGCGGGGTGCTGGCTGCGCCCTCGGCTGGCGAGTCGATCAGCATATCTTTGGCATAGATGGCATCGCGGCGGTCGGTATAGGACATCTGGTGTTCGTGCCCCAGTTGGATTGCCTCTGTTGGGCAGGCATCTTCGCAATATCCACAGAATATGCAGCGCAGCATATTGATTTCATAGGTTTTGGCGAAGCGCTCGCCGGGGCTGTACCGTTCTTCGTCTGTGTTTTCAGCGGCTTCGACCCAGATCGCGTCGGCTGGGCAGGCGGCGGCACACAGCGAACAGCCGATGCACTTTTCCAAGCCATTTTCATAGCGCCGCAAATGATGACGCCCTTTATATCGTTGATGAAACTTCTGCACCTGCTCTGGGTATTGAATCGTAACGGCATCTTCCATCAGATGCTTGGCTGTTGTCTGGAAGCCCTTGATCACATTCATCGTCGCCAACCTTTGCGTCGTTTGTGGGGATAATCTCTCATGCGGATAGTTAGTCACCGGCGCGTTTGATAGCTGTTTCGCTGCTTTGCAGGGCGCGGTCTTCGTCGGGCGTTCGTCCGAAAGAGGCCATGCCTTCCAACGCGCGCACCTGGAAGCGGATATGCGCCAGCGGGAGCGCCACCAGCATGCCAACCAGATGCACCAGCGCCCAGCCCAATCCGCGTCTTTCGCCCGTGTAAGCGGGGTCGTCTTCCAGCGGGATGGCAACATCGCTGTCTTGCTGCCGGCTCATCCGTTGCAAAGCCACATAGCCGAGCAGCAGCGCCAGCACGATTACGACGCCCGAGATGAATGGATAGGCTGTGCCGCCCAGCGCCTCGCCAACCACAACAGCGACCGCCGTCCAAGCCACCGCCAGCAGCGCCAGCGGGATCATCACTTTCCAGCCAAATTGCATCAGCCGGTCATAACGTATGCGTGGCAGGGTCGCGCGAATCCAGATCATGCCGCAGAGCATAAGCACGACTTTGATGATGAAAATCAGCGGCGCAAGGATGGGCAATCCATCCATGGGCCACAGATGATAGCCACCAAAGAACATCGCGACCGCCACCAGGCTTACCGCAATCATGCCCAGGTATTCCGCCATCATAAACAAGGCGAACTTCATGCCGCTGTATTCGGTCATGTAACCCTGCGTGAGTTCTTGCTCGGCTTCGGTGAGGTCGAAGGGAGCGCGATTGGTTTCTGCCAACAGCGCCAGCAGCAAGACGGCGGCGGCCAGCGGATTTTGGAATACGAACCAGTCCCAAATGTTGCGCTGCGCATCGATGATATCGCCCAGCGCCATGCTGCCGACGATCATCACCGGCACCGCCAAGGTCAACGCAAAACTGAGCTCGTAGCTAATCATCTGCGCCGAAGCCCGCAGCGCGCCCAGCATGGCGTATTTGTTGTCGCTCGACCAGCCAGCCAGCACGACGCCGTAGGTGGCGATGCTCGTGATGGCGACCACCCACAATACGCCGACATTGGAATCGATCAATCCTTGTGGCACCTGGAACCAGACATCGCCCAGCTCCGGCGCGAACCAGGGCAACACCAGGTCGGGTCCCATGGGGATGACAGCCGCGATCATCAATATCGGGATGACCTTGATCATGGGCGCGAGGCGGAAGACCCACTTATCGGCACCCGCGGGCAGCAAATCTTCTTTGAAAACCAGCTTGACGCCATCGGCAGCCGGCTGCATGAAGCCCAGCGGACCGACGCGATTGGGTCCCACGCGATGCTGCAAGAAAGCCAGCAGACGCCGTTCCAGCAGAGTCGAATAGGCAAAGCCGGTGACGATGACAAAAGCAAAACCCGCCGCAAAAATGATGGGCCAAAGCCCCGAGCAACCCGCATCGTCTTCGCATTGGATGACTTTGCCCACGCGCGCTTCGGGATTTAGCAGCATGCCGATCGCGCCCTGGCGTCCGTCCAGGTTGCCCGCTTCGTCAAAGCCGATCCAGGCAGCGATGGCACCCAGGTTGGCGATGATCAACAAGACAACCAGCAAGGTGATTACCAGTCCACTGACAGCTGCCGCGATGCCCAGCTTTACTTTTAGGCTCATACTAGGTTTCCTTTGCCATCATCAGCGGGCCGCCAGCGCATCTGCCACACGGCTGACCGTGCCGACGCTTGCGGACAAGGGCACAGCTGCGTCGGTCAAATGGCGCGGCAAAGCCAGTCCGCCCGCCGCTACCTCGCTGCTCACCGATGCGCGCACCCGCACTTTCGACTCGCCAGCGGCAATCTCAATGAGTTCGCCATCAATGATGCCAGCCGCTGCGGCATCGTCAGGATGGATCAACGCGTAGGGACTTAGTATGCGCTGCTCGACCAGCAAGCTCGGGCGGAAACTGCGCTGGCGATTGTACAAACGGGTGATGGGCATGACGAGCAGCTCGCCTTCGCCAGCCCGCAGCCCTGCGCTATCGGCAATATCGGTTGTCTGCACAACTGTGCCGCTGTCGGCCGCCGTGGGGATTTGCAAGCCGATGCCGCCGTGATTGGTATAGGCCGTGCCGCCATAATACAGGTCGCGGCCACCCACATCCGGGAATTGCCGTTCGGTCTTTGCTAGCGCCCGATAGTCTGCGCCCTGAAAAGCAGCGACTGACCTGCTCAATTCCAGCATAAGGGCCGCGGCTGAAGGTTTTTGGTTGGCGATGCCGGCCTGCTGGCTGATGCCGCCAAAGAGCTTCCAGGCGGGCAGCGCCTGCCCCATGGGTCCCTGCGCGGTATAGAAGCGTTGCACGCGCCGTTCGCCATTGACAAAACTGCCATCGCGCTCGGCAAAAGACTGCAGCGGCAAAATAAAATCGGCGCGCTGGGAGATGCCATCGTCAAAAAGCCCGGCATATATGATCGTTTCCACCTGGCTCAACCATTGCTGCGCGGTCGGATCGTCGTCCAGCAACTCGGCCTGCGCGACAATCAAGACGCGCGGTGGCTCTTGCCTGATGTTCAACGTCGATTGCGGGGAGAAGCCGAGGTAATGCAAACCCAGGCCATTGGCGCCCGGCAGCGGCGAAAGCAAGCCGTTATTGGCGCGGCCTGTGTGTCCGCTCTCGACCAAGAAGTTGGCGGCTGCGGCGGCCAGCGCTTCGCTTCCGGCCAGGCTCAGCCCTTCCGCGCCAGCCACAATGACCAGATTCTCGGCGCTGGACAGCCGTTCCGCAATGTGCGGATGCGTATTTTGCAGGTCGCGCATGACCGAGACAGCTGCGCCCGGCGCATAACGGATGGCATCGCCTTCGACAACCTTGTCATTGCGCGCGCCTTGCACAGCAAAGTCTTCCAGCCGCGTGTCGCGCGCATTCGCCACCACCAGGTATGCGCCGCGGTCTTGCGCCTGTTTCAAGCGCAGACGCCAGATCGGCACTTCTTCTTCCAGGTCGCAGGCGATGACCAGAATTGCGTCGCCCCTGCCCAATTCGCTCAGGTTCGTGCCCGCGCCGACACCGACTTGCTGCAAATGCGGAGCCGCGCCGTGCGTGGGGGGCCAGGCGCCCAGCCGGTCTGCGCCGACGCCTTCCAGCAACTGTCGCAGCGCCCACAGATCTTCGTTGGACAGGCCGCTGCCAGCGATCGCCGCGACATCGCCATCTGCGCCCTGCACTGTCGCCGCCATGGCCGCGATGGCTGCTTCCCAGTTGGAGTTTCGCAATGTGCCGCCGGTGCGCATTTGTGGCTGCTGCAAGCGATCTTCTGCCCGCGTGAAGTGATGCCCAAAGCGCGTTTTGTCGCTGATCCAAATCTCGTTTACCCATTCGTTCTGGCGCGGCATGACCCGTTTAATCATGGCTTTGCCGCCAAAATCGCGATCGAGGCGCATGCTCAAGCTGATATTTTCGCCAGCTGCATCCCAAGGCGAGATGCTGGGCACTTCGTTGAGCTCCCACGGGCGCGCGCCAAAGCGAAAATCGGCGGTGGTCAGGGCACCGACCGGGCAAATATCGGTGGTGTTGCCGCTGAAGTAGGTGTCGAAGCCAGGATCGGAATGGGTGATGATTTGCAAGCGGCGTCCGCGTTCATGAAATGCCAGCACATCGTCGCCGACCACTTCGTCCTGGAAGCGCACACAACGGGCGCACTGAATGCAACGTTCGCGGTCGAGGAAGATCAGATCGCCCAGCGGGTAGTGTTTTTCCAGCAATTGCTTGTCTTCGAAGTACATGCGGCTGGCTTGGGGACCATGGCGCATGGTCAAGTTCTGCAGCGGGCATTCGCCGCCCTTGTCGCAGATTGGGCAATCCAGAGGATGGCTGCTGAGCAAGAATTCCAGCACATCGTTGCGCGCGTCGATGACCTGCTGCGTGTTGGTCTTGATGTGCATGCCAGCGCTGACGGTGGTGGTGCAAGCGGTTTGCAGCTTGGGGAAGTAGCGGATTTGCAGGCTGCCATCGTCGTTGCGCAGCAAGTCGCCAGTCGCGCGATCGCGCCCGGGCGTACCCAGCTCGACCAGGCACATGCGGCACATGCCGACCGGGTCCATCTTCGGGTGGTAGCAGAAGACGGGGATATCGTTGCCGGCCTTCCATTTGGCGGCATCCACCAGATTTGCGCCAGCCGCCACTTCATAATCTTGCCCATCAATATTGATGGTCACTGTGTCGGACATTTATGCCTCCGCATGGGTCGCAGTCGCAGCCGGCAGATGGCGCGCCACAACTTCCAGTCCAAAGAGCGCTCGGTCGCGCATGACTTGTTCTTCAATCAGCCAGCCAGCCCGCACATCCAGCGACTCGCCCATGCGCAACGCAGCGTCAAAGTCGGCGCGCGCACGCTGGTAGTCGCGCCGCTGCAGCAGCATCTCGCCACGCAAAACATGCAAGGTGGCGTTCTCGGGCTGCGTGGCGATGGTCTCGTTTAGCAGGCGATATCGCCCGAAGAAGTCGCGCTCCTTCTGCAAAGACGAGCGAAACAATGCGCCCGGCAACACCTGCAACAGTCGCTTCAAGTTCATCGGTTAGACCTGCACATGCTGGGCAAAATCATCGGGAAAGTGGCGGATGGTATGGATAATCGGGTTGGCGGCGAAATCGCCCAATGCGCAGAGAGTCGTGCCCGCCATATTTTCTGCGACATCGGCGATGCGCTTGACATCGTCGGCTGTGCCGCGTCCATCCAAAATGCGGTCGATCACCTTGTCCAGCCAATATGTGCCTTCGCGGCAGGGTGTGCATTTGCCGCAGCTTTCGTGCTTGAAGAATTTGGTCACTTTGGAAGCGACCCAGGTCATATCGACCGTTTCATCCATGATGATGATAGACGCCGAGCCGATGATTGTGCCGATGCCCGCGCAATCTTCATAACTCATGCGCGTATCGAGCACCTCGTCGGTCAAGGGCACGATGGGACCAGAGCCACCCGAGGGCAGCATGGCTTTGAACGGGCGGTCGTCGTGCAAGGGTCCGCCAGCCTGTTCATAAAGCAGTTCGCGGAAGGTCGTGCCCATAGGCAGTTCATAATTGCCCGGCCGCTTGACATGCCCGCTGACGCAATAGATTTTGTTGCCGGCGCTCTGCTCGGTGCCGATGGCTTTGAACGCGTCTGCGCCCTCGGTCATGATGAAAGGCACATTGGCCAGGGTCTCGACATTATTGACGACGGTGGCTTCTTTGTACAAGCCGCCGCCTTTCTGGGCCGGGAATGGCGGCCGCACGCGGGGCTGCCCCAGATAGCCCTCCAGGCTGTTGAGCAAGGCGCTTTCTTCGCCACAGATATAGGCGCCCGCGCCGAGGTGCGTGTAGACTTCACAATCGTAGCCCGAGCCGAGGATATTTTGCCCGACCAGGTTTTTCTCGCGCATGGCTTCGATGCAGGCATCCAACTGGTCGCCGATATCCCAGAATTCGCCGCGCAGGTAGATGTAGACGGCTTTGGCCTGGATGGCATAGGCGCAAATCAAAGAGCCTTCGATCAGCTGATACGGGTTCTCTTCCATGATTTCGCGGTCTTTGAACGTGCCGGTTTCGCTTTCGTCGGCGTTGACCGTGACATATTTAATCGGCTCGTGCTGGGGGATGAAGCTCCATTTGACGCCAGTGGGGAAGCCCGCCCCGCCGCGGCCGCGCAACCCAGAGGCTTTGACGACATCAATGACCTCGGCTGGCGTCATGGCCAGCGATTTGCGCAGCCCTGCGAAGCCGCCGTGCGCTTCATAGACTTCCAGCTGCTTGATATTGGGGATATCGCGTCCACGCAGGAGAATGTGCATGGTTGGCTGTGCTCCTTCGCCCGTCGGCTAGCCGCGCCCGTTCGCTTCGCTGCGCCACTTCGCCAATAGCTGGCGCATTTTGTTTTGGTCGAGCTCTTCTACATAACGAAAATTGCATTGCAACATGGGCGCTTTGTCACAAGCCGCCAGGCACATGACATGCTCGACGGTGAACAAGCCATCGTCTGTGGTGCCGCCCTCGGCAACGCCCAGTTCGTCTTTCAGCCAGGCATGAAAAACATCAGCGCCTTGCAACGCGCAAGGCAGGTCGGTGCAAACTTGCAGCCAATACTTGCCTTTGGGCTTCTCGCTGTACATGGTATAGAAGCCCGCGATGGATTTGACCTGGGTGGGATCGAGGTTGAGGAGCTGCGCGACCTCGCCGATGCCCTCGCTATTGACCCAGCCATATTCTTCCTGCGCGATGTAGAGCAGCGGCATGACAGCCGAACGTTTGGTTTCGTATTTAGCCAGATGCCGCTCGATGCGCGCCGCATACTTCGGGTTGCCGATGATCGCCATGTGCCTTCCTTCGTCCGTCGCTCCAGCGCCAGCTAGCGGTCGCAATCGCCCAGCACGATATCCACGCTGCCGATGATGGCAACCATATCCGCCAGCAGATAGCCTTTCGAAACGACAGGCAGCGCGCTGATGTGCATGAATGAGGGCGTTTTGAAATGAACGCGGCGCGGTTTGTTTGCGCCTGTGCCATGGATATAGCAGCCGATTTCGCCGCGCGGACTTTCGATGGCGCTGTAGATTTCGTCATCCGGCGCATCATAGCCATAGGTCCACAATTTGAAGTGGTGGATGACGGCTTCCATGCTCTGCCCCAGCTCACTGCGCAGGGGCGGACAATATTTGCGGTTTTCCGAGCGGGTCGGTCCTTGCGTCCGCTCCAGCCGAGCAAGCGCCTGTTGCAAGATTTTGAGGCTTTCGCGGAATTCGTGAATGCGTATCAAGTAGCGGTCATAGACATCGCCATGTTCGCCCAGCGGCACATTGAAGTCATAGGTTTCATAGCCGCTGTAGGGTTGGGCTTTGCGCAGGTCCCAGTTGACGCCACTGCCGCGCAGGGCTGGGCCTGTCATGCCATAAGCCAGCGCGACATCTGGCTCGACCACGCCAACGCCTTGCGAGCGGTCTTTCCAGATTGGGTTCTGCGTCAGCAACGCTTCATAATCATCGACTTTGTAGGGGAAGTCTGCCAGGAATTGCTTCAATGTCGGCAGAAATTCGGCTGGCACATCGCGCCAGACGCCGCCGGGGCGAATGTAGCTGCTCATCATGCGCTGCCCAGAGAGCATCTCGAACATGCCGAGGATGCGTTCGCGCTCGCGAAAGGCATAGAGCAGCACGCTCATCGCGCCCATATCAATCGCGTGTGTGCCCAGCCAAACCAGGTGACTGGCACAGCGCGCCAATTCCAGACAGACGACGCGGATGATCTGCCCGCGTTCGGGCACATCCAGGTCGAGCAATTTCTCGACAGCCGCCGCATACGCCATGTTGTTGGACATGGGCGACAGGTAATCCATGCGGTCGGTGAGCGGGACGGCTTTTTCGTAGCTCTTGTCTTCGATAGATTTTTCGATGCCGGTATGCAAGAAGCCGATATCGGGCAGGCAGGTGACGATTTGCTCGCCATCCAGTTCCAGCAGCAGGCGCAAGACTCCATGTGTGCTGGGATGATGCGGACCCATATTCAGCAGCATGGTATCGCCGCTGACAGCGCGCTCGGTAACCAGTCCGCGCAACTGCTCGAGGTTGCCTTCCCAGCGGCGCTGTTCTTCGAGCGATGCCTCTTGTGATGGTGCTGCGACTGCCATAGCGACCTCGTTTAGTCCTTGGCGAAAGGCTTGTGCGCATGGATTTCTTCGACATTAAAGGAGAAAGCCACGGTCTCCTTGCCCAGCGGATAATCGCGCCGGTGCGGGTGGCCGTGCCAGTCTTCGGGCATCAACAAACGCCGCGGGTCTGGATGATCGTCAAAAGCGATGCCCATCATATCGGCGATCTCGCGCTCCAGCCAATTCGCCGCGGGGAAGACGACCGTGCCAGATGGCAAGCGCGGATCATCGGCGGGGGCGAAAGCTTTTATGCGCAGGCGCCGGTTGTAGAGCATGGACAAGATGTGATAGCAGACGCCATAGCGTTCGGGGCGATAGTCGCTTTGGCTGCCATCGTAGGCAGCGCCAAAATCGTCCGGGTAATAATCAACCGCGCTGACATCGGAGAGCATGTTGTAGACCAGGCCCGGGCTGGCGCGGAAGAAGCCCAGCAATTCTGGCAGGCGAGCCGCTGCGACCACCAAGGTCGTTTCGCCGCGAAAATGCTTGACATGCAAGATAGCGTCGCCAAAAGCATCTCGCGCCGCTTGCACCGGGTCTCTCGCCGCTGGGATCTCCATCAACAACTTCCTTCTTTGCGCCTTGTGCCTATGCCCAGTCGGCGATGCGCTCGCCTTTGACTTTTTCGTGTAGGGTCAAGATGCCATGCAGCAATTGTTCGGGGCGTGGCGGGCAGCCAGCGATGTACACATCAACCGGGATGATCTCGTCAACGCCCTGCACAATGGCATAGTTGTTATAAACGCCGCCGCAAGAAGCGCAGTCGCCCATGGAGATGACCCATTTTGGTTCTGCCATCTGGTCATAGAGCTGGCGAATGACCGGCGCCATCTTGCGCGTCAGCCGCCCGGATACGATCAACAAATCGGCCTGGCGGGGCGTGGCGCGGTTCAATTCCATGCCAAAACGCGACAAATCGTAGCTGGAGGCTTGCGAACTCATGTATTCGATGGCGCAACAAGCCAAGCCAAACAGCAGGGGCCACATCGCCCCGGTGCGCGCCCAATTGACAGCTTGCTCGACGGTCGTCGTGACGACGCCCAGGTTGCCAAGCTTCTCGCTTACTCCCATTCCAAGCCGCCTTTCTTCCATTCATATACGAAGCCGACGATCAATATCAGCGTGAAGACCGCCATGACAGCCAGCCCGTAGACGCCCAGGTCGCGCATGGATACCGCCCAGGGCAAAAAGAAGATCACTTCTATATCAAAGATGATGAACAAGACCGCGACCAAATAGAACTTGATGGGCAGGCGGCGCGTCGCCGGACCGATGGGCTTCATGCCGCTTTCGTAGGGCACAGACTTGCGATAGCTCGGGCGTTGCGGACCCATCACGCGCGAGATGTTGGCGATAATCAAAGCCAAGCCGATCGCTATGACCAGCAAGGCGCTAACAGGTCCGAACTCAAGGATGGTCATTGCCAAATGCCACGCGCTTGTGCTTTTTGGAACAAGTTGCGCAAAGCCTAGCACAGCATGCCCGTCAGTGCAAGACAAGTCTGGAGGTGATTCTCGGGGCGAGTCTGTTTCGCCACGAGCGCATCATGCCGCGCGCATAGACGCTCATCTGGTGATCTAGCTCTGTATACACTCTACTAAACTTGATAACACGGCTATAGCATGTCTACACAATTCGTTATTGACAATTATAAGCAGACCGTGTAAGCTGTAAATTAGTCCGGTTATACAGCGGAGACACATCATGCAGACAACCGACGACAATCGTGACAAGAACGGCTCGTTTGAACATACTTTGCGCAGCGAGCGAGACAAGTTGCAGCGTGAAATTGAGTCGCTTCGCAACGAAATCGCGGAACGAGAAATTGCCTACCGCGCCAAAGAGAAGCGACTTGGGCACATAGTCGCGCTGCTGGATACCGAGCCACAGAGCCCAGGCAAGCAAAGCTGCAGTGTTAGTGCGCCGGCGGGTCGCTCCACTCCAACCGCGCAACTGCTGGACATGGCAGAACAAGTATTACGCGAACGAAAGCGCGAGCCAATGCACTACCGCGACCTGGCAGACGAGCTGATCCTGCGGGGGGCAGTTATCCGTGGCAAAGACCCAGCAAACTCGCTGGTATCACGCATGACAACGGATGACAAACGGCGGGCAGAAGGCGAAAAGCGTTTCATCCGTCCGACTAGCAAAGGCTTCTACGCGCTGCGAGAGTTCTATCCCAACGCGCGGAATGTGGGGGCAAAGCGGC
>JAJDZQ010000165.1 GCA_022824565.1 Anaerolineae bacterium
GGGGGGTAGATCTTACATATCGCCCATGTAGCCAACAGCGGCTTTGTACTGCGACAATTGACTATCGCGGCCCAGGCGATCGGTGATGCCGTCCCACAGCACAGCGACATTGTCCAGCGCTTCTTGCGCGCTAATCTCGCCAGCTACCGCGCGGGCGATCTCCGCATCCAGCGACGACAGGTATTCTGCCGAGCCAGTGATGCGCAGGTCGAGAACGGCGTTGGGATGGTTGATGGTGTTTTGGATGGCGTCCAGATAATCCGCGGCACTTTCTTCGTCAAAGCCAGCCGCGACCCAAGGCGCTGTATCTTCCAACTGGCTGAAGCGCGACGGGTTGATGCCCGTGCCGCCCGTCACCGCCAGCTCGTTGACCATCTCCTTGCTGGCCAAGAAGGCGGCGAAGTCCAGCGCGGCTTCGGTCACATCACTGTCCGAAGCGATGGAGATGATCCAACCGCCGAAAGCGATGAAGGGCGCGGGATTCTCTTCCATGACCCATGCGCCGGCTTCATAATCCCAGTAGCTGTCGCCACCGGGCAGCACGCCAAAGCCGACCGCGCCTTTGACGATGGATACATTCTCGTCAACCGAAATCGTGCCTACATCGCCCCAGTCGAGGTTGAGCACGGCTGTGCCGGTGGCCATCAATGTGCGCGTATCGGCGACATCGTAGTTGATCATCTCGGGATCGCCCACTTCGCGGATGCCGACATATTCTTCCAGCGCGCGCACCCAGCCGGGGTTGTTGACCTGTGGCGTCATGTCATCGCAGCTGAAGAAGAAGCAGGGATTGCCCGGCATCTTGCCATAACCAGCCGCCCGCGACAGATAGACCCAATATGACTGGGCGTTGCGGCGTTGGGCTTCCAGCGCGCCATAGATGGGCGCCATCTCGCCAGCTGTATCCACTTCCATGCCATTGAAGAACTCGGCGATGTCATGATACTGCGACCAGGTGCTCGGCTCGCCCAGGGCATAGCCATACTGCGCCTCGAAGTCTGCCGCGTACATGCCGCTGTCGACCAGGTCTTTGCGGTAATAGAGCATGTGGGCATCGCCATCATAGGGCAAGGCATAGGGCACGCCGCCCCAGGTGGTGATGCGGTCGGCATAGAGCGGAATGACATCATCCGCTTCGATGGCGTCTAGGGTCGCTTGCGGGATCTCCATGACCTTGCCGCCAGCCATGATGTCGCCAGCCCAGTCGGCCGCATAGATCAGCACATCATAATCGCCGCTGCCAGTATCCAGCGCCGTTACGATCTTCTCGTATAGCTCGCCAAAGGCAAATGTCTGCAGCTCGATGTTGCCGCCGGTGGCTTCTTCCCAGATAGGACCTTTGTCGAGCACGGGACCGCCAATCGCCGAGCCGGTCTGCGTGACGACGATGACCGTCTGCCCGCTGAAATCTTGGGCGCTAAGCGGCGCGACAAAGGCAGCCGCCAGCAGCGCCAGCAACATGAATAAGGTGAACTTGCGCATGGTATTACTCCTGTGGTGTTGTGTATATGAAGAAGGGTGCAATCGCTTGCATAGCCAGATTGTAGCGCGAATCGGCTGAATGTGCTAACCCCCTCGGTCCCCCGGCAGGTTCACCCCCCTCGGTCCCCCCGACGAGTCAGGGGGAGGCTGTCCCCCACCCCAAACCCCTCCCCCAAAATGAGGGAGGGGCTTTTCACACCCCATCAATCCACCTGTCGGGTCGGGGGCACATACCTGGACTCCCCTCCCTGACTCGTCGGGGAGGGGCTGGGGGAGGGGTTACATGGGCGAGTCGCCGCCTCGCCCCTACGCTGTCTCATTAGGAAGGGGCCGGGGGATGGGGGCATTTAGCGATAATCCTGGAAAACATCCCGCGTTTGCACTGCGCTTTCGATGCGCCAGTCCAGCAGCGCATCCAGCAAGTCGCGCTTTGTGCCCGCCAGCGCCTCGTCATCCCAGCGATTGTCGACTTCCCAGGGGTCGGCTCGCAAGTCAAAGAGTTGCCCATATGCTTGCCCGGCGAAGTGCACAAGTTTGTAGCGTTGGCTGCGCACCATCGTCATGTAAGGACCTTCATAGACGCCATCGGCTGGATGCTCGGCGAAGACCAGTTCGCGTCCAGACCATGTTTCGTTGTTCAGCGCCGGCAGCAGCGACTGCGCCTGCAGGTTGGGTGGCGGCTGCAGTCCCGCCAGCTCCAGCACGGTCGGCCCAATATCCATCCACTGGCACAAATCGCCGATGCGCGCGCCAGCCTGAAAACGTCCGGGCGCCCAAAACAACGCTGGCACGCGGGTGATGATGTCGTACATCGTCCACTTTTGGATATGCCCGTGGTCGCCCAGACAATCGCCATGATCGCTGGTAAAGATGACAAGGCTGTTTTCCAGGTAGCCCTGCTCGTCCAGCGCAGCCATGATCTGCCCGACCTGCTGGTCGATCATGCTGACATTGGCGGCGTAATAGGCGCGCAGGCGCTGCAGCTGCAAACGCGTCGGCTTTTCGAGGTGGACGATGGAGTCGTGGTCGATCTCGGTATTGTGCTGGCGAAGTCGCTGAAAAGGCGGCGGCTGCGCATCCAGCTCGGCTTGCGTAACATTGGGCAGGGGCAGCTCGCGGTCGATATATTCGATGGCGGCATCGGGCGTGGGGTCATAAGGCGGATGCGGACCAGGGAAGCCGATCTGCAAAAAGAGCGGCTGTGTCTGTGGATGATTGCGCAGCCACCATTGCGCCAGCCCACCTACAAAATTGTCCGACTGCAAGTGCGGCGGCAAGTCCCAGCTGAATGCGCCCATGCGCTCGCGGTAATCTGCGCGCTTTCGATAGCTTTCGCGCTGCTGTTTGACCAGTCCCTGCGCCGCCAGCGCCTTGTCCCATTCATCAAAATAATAGCGCCCTTCCAGGTAGCGGTCTTTGTTTTCCACGACATAGCGCTCATGAAAGCCCAGCGGCGTTTCAAAAGGATTGCTGTGCATTTTGCCGATGTTCACACAGTGATAGCCGGCGCTGGCCAAGTCTTCGACCCAAGAGCGCCGCCAGCGGTCGCCATTGCGCATGATGCCGGTGACATGCGGGTAATAGCCGGTGAACAAGCTGGCGCGGGCCGGCGCGCAGGATGGCGCAGTGATGTGGCAATTGTCGAAGCTGACGCCTTCGCGTGCCAGCCTGTCGAGGTTGGGCGTGTCCATGTAGGGGAAACCCAGCGCGTTGATGGTGTCGTAGCGTTGCTGGTCGGTGATGATGAGGATGATATTGGGCTTGTCCATGGGCGTGCCCCACTTTCTTCAAGCAGATTTTGGGTTGTCTATGATGACCGGCTGCCCACCGCGCAACACAATCAGCTTGCGAAAGCCGTCGCGTTCAATGGTGGCATAGTCGTGCCCGGCTTCGGCGGTCCACACGCAAAAGAAGACGAAGTCCTCAGCGCCGATATTGACCGTGCGGTGCGCCCAATATGGCGGCACATAGGCGGCTGTTCCCGCTTGCATAGGCTGAACGCTGGTTGCGCCGTCTGCAGTTTGCAATAGCAGCATGCCCCGCCCGGACAAGCCGAAATACACCTCGCCTTGTTCGCGACGGGCGTGAAAGTGCCCTTTGGTCATGTGAAATTCAGCGCCGATGCGCCCAGGCAAAATGCGCGTCGTGCAATGCGGCAGTTGGCCTTCATCAGCCGGCAGTGTGATGCTCTGCACTTCATAGATCAAGCGGTCGCCTTCGTCGGCCAGGATGCGCGCGACAACATCTCGCTCGGCATAATAGCCCGGCATATCGCTGAGATGGCGCTGATAGCTGCTGCGCGCCGGCGACAGGACCCCGCTGGAAAAGTCGACTTCGGTCACGAAGGGCTGGGTCAGTTTCATGGCTTGTCCCCACAGAAGCGCAGCAGGAGTAGATAAAGTGAGACTGTAACACAGAGTGCACAGAGTACACAGAGAGCACAGAGGCAACCCCAGCCCCAGCCCAAAGAGACAGCGTAGGGGCGAGGCGGTGACTCGCCCATGTAACCCCTCCCCGACAAGTCAGGGAGGGGAGTCAAGGTATGTGCCCCCGACCCGACAGGTGGATTGATAGGGTGTGAAAAGCCCCTCCCTCATTTTGGGGGAGGGGTTTGGGGTGGGGGTTCGCCTCCCCCTGACTCGTCGGGGGGATTGAGGGGGGTGTCTTATCCTGACGGGGAGGGGTTGCCGCCGCCGCCAACCGCGCGAAGAGCGCAGCGTCCAGCGCCAGGCCAAATACCTCGGCGACCACTTCTGTCCAGCCATGCAAGAAATAGGCCCAGCCATCTTCAATATGCAGTTGCTTTTGCTCTGCCTGTGCCCGTGCCTGGCGCATGAAATCTCGCTCGCCGCGATAATTCAGCTCCCATACCAATCCGCCTTGCGGGAAGCGCGCGTTAGCAGTCAGGGGCGAGCCGGGCGCATCTTTGCCCAGCCCGGTCGCATTGATGACCAGCGAACCCGGTGGCAGACCGCGCAGCAGGGCGTCATTATCGGTTGCGCTGTGGCAGAGCTGATACGAGAATTGCACAGATGTTTCCAGCCGCGCATGCACCTGGCGGATCGAATCCAGGCGCTCGGGCAAGATATCTGTCAGCACAAAGCGGCGTGGCGCGCCCCGTTCTGCCGAGCGCTCTGCCAGGCAGACGCTGATGGCGACAGCTGCTCCGCCAGCGCCCAAACACAGCACATCGCGCTCGCCCGCCCAGTGTTGCTCGGGCACGAATTGCTGCAATGCCAGCGCCGATGACAGCGGGTCTTTGGCATAGCCCAGCAGCCGTCCGGCGCGTTTGACCAGGCACGATACTTCTGCGCAGATTTCGGCGTAGGGATCGAGCCAGTCGAAGAGATCATGACAAGCGCGCAGCATGTCGAGCTTGTGCGCGGTGATCAGCGCGCCTTTGATGCGGCCGTCTTCAATGATGCGCGCAGCGATTTCGCGATAAGTCGCAGCTGGCGCGCGCAAGGGCACATCTACGCCCACCAGCTCGGCATCCACGCCCAGCAGCTGCATCCAGCGCGGGAAGATGCGCCGGATAGACGAAGCGCCCGTGCTGACGCCGATGAAGAGGAATTGACCCCCCTCGGTCGCGCCGTCGAGTCGGGGGGAGCTTGGCGTCCGCCTCAAATCTGGATTGTGCATGGCGTAGAAACCGTAAGGACGATATTCATTCCGCTTGACCCGAGCGTTCAAAGCGACGCAATTTCGTCATAGACCGGCGCAAGCGATTCATAAAGGCGGTCAAAGAGGGGCAGCATCTTTTTGTAGCGCGCCTGACTGGCTGGCTCGGGCAAGATGGTAGCAGCCACTTGATTCATCTGCTCGCTCATCTCGAAGCCGGCGTACATGCCCACGCCCACGCCACCCACCAGCGCCGCGCCCATGGATGTGGCTTCTTCCAAGATGCTCAACCGCTGGACGGGCATGCCATAGACATCCGCCATGATCTGATTCCAGATGTGTCCGCTTGCGCCGCCGCCGATGAGGCGCATGGCCTCGATCTGTGTGCCCTGCGCGCGGAAGGCATCCAATATCACGCGCAGATTCATCGAGACGCCTTCCAGCACCGCCCGCAGCATATGCGCGCGCGTATGGCGGATCGTCAGCCCGATGAATGCGCCGCGAGCATGTGGATTCCAGCGCGGACTGCGTTCGCCCAGCAAGTAGGGCAAGAAGAAAAGACCGTCTGCGCCGGGCAGGGTCTGCTCTATCTGCAAGTTCATCAGCTCATACACACTGATGCCCAAGCGTCCGGCTGTTTCTGCTTCCAGGCTGGCCAAGTGGTCGCGCGTCCATTGATAGCTCGCGCCGGCCGCCTGCATGGTGCCAGTGGGCATGAATAGTTTGGGGATGACATGTCCGAAAGTGAAGGTGCGATGAGCGGGATCATAGATGGGCTCGGGCGTGCTGATGGCGATCCACGAAGATGAGCCGACATAATTGTAGGCGCTGCCTTCGCTGACGACGCCGGCGCCGGCGGCCGCGCAAGCCCCATCTCCGCCCCCGACAACAACTGGCGTGCCAGCCAATACGCCGACATCGTCCGCCACATCCGCCCGCACCGCGCCAACTACATCGATCGACTGGCGCAGTTGGGGCAATTTGTCCGCATCCAGCTGCACAGCATCCAAAATCTGCGCCGACCATTCGCCGCGCCGCAAATCATAGAGGTTCATGCTGGAAGCGTCGGACGGCTCTGTGACGAATTCGCCAGTCAAGCGCGCCACGATGGCATCTTTGGCGTGCATAAATTTGTGCGTTTGGGCATAGATATCGGGTTGCTTGTCGCGCAGCCACAGGATCTTCGCCAGTGAATAGGCGGCGCTCAGGCGATGCCCGCTAATCTGGTACATGTCATCGAAACTGACGCGTTCGCCAATCGCCCGTTCTTGCGCCAGGGCGCGTTGATCCGCCCAGATTATGGCATTGCGCAGCGGATGCGCGTGGCGATCCAGCGGGACAGCGCCCATCATCTGCCCGCTGAAAGTGATGCAGGCGATTTCGCTCGCCGGCACCCGCGTCTCATCCAGCAACTGGCGCGTCGAAGAGCAGACTGCGCGCCACCAGTCGTTCGGATTCTGTTCAGCCCAGCCAGTGTGAGCGTATTCGGTGTCGTAGGCATGGAAGGCCGCGCCGGCCAACCTGCCTTCGCGGTCGTAGAGCGTGGCTTTGTTGCCAGTCGTGCCGAGGTCGTGAGCGACGATGAAGTTGGGCATGGGCATCACCCCAACACGGGGTTCAAATGCGTGGCCGCCAATGCGCCGGGCTGCGTGCCGGGCAGCCAGCGGTTGCGGTCTCCCACGCGGTTTTTGTTATCCAGTTCGCCCACCCGCGTGCCATCGGCATAATAGATGACAGTCATGGCGGGGCGCAGCGAGTCCGACACATTCGGCGGCGCGGAATGCAATGTCCAGCCGCTGTGGAAGGTGGCGCTGCCGGCGCGCATGGTCTCTGCCTGCTGCAAGCGGAAGCCCCGCTCTTGCACAAAGGCGCGCAGTTGCGACTCCGATTCGTCCGAAATCGGGATATCGCCCAGATAGCCTTCGGCGTGCGAGCCCGCTGCAAAGCGCAGTGTGCCCATCTCGGCCTGGATATCCGCCAAGGTCATCCACATGGTGATGGTCTTGTCGGTGGCGAGGGGCCAATAATGCTGGTCCTGGTGCCAAGGCGTCAGGCCGCCGCCGGCTTCTTTGAATAGCGCCTGGTCATGATAGAGCCGCACGCGCCGCACATTCATCAGCCGCGCCGCGATGCCAGCGAAGCGCCGCGCCATGACATATTCCCTGACGACTGCGCTGTGCTCCCACAAGTTCGTCGTCTGCAAGAAAGCCATGCCATAGGTATCGCGGTCTTTCAACGCGCGCGTTTCTGTGTTGCGCCGGGCGACTGTCTGCACGATGGCTTGGTGATAGGGCTCGATATGCTGCGCGGGCAATACATCATCCAGCAGGATGTGGCCATCGCGCTGGTAGGCGGCGACTTGCGCATCGGCAACGGCATAGGGCGCATCAAAGATCATATTTGTCGCTTCTAACCCCCCTCGGTCCCCCCGACAAGTCAGGGGGAAGCTATTCGTGGTCAACCCTCTGGCTCTCGCTAGTGGTCATGGATGACTTCGTCGTGCGGCACCAGCACCATGAAGCCGTTGCCATCGCCCATCATGGAGCGCGTGCGCTGGTCATCGAATCGTTCGCCATAGAGCCGGGGCATATTGGCGGCGCAGGGCGTGCCAAAATTCGGTTGGGCATAGGGCAGGTGGGTGCTGCCGCGCGCCAGGATGTGCACATGATTGGCGGCGGCACCTTCGTCTTCGCCCGCGTAGGGAATGCCATGATTCCAGGGCACGCGCGAGCGAGCGTTGCAATAGTGGCTCACAAAGGCGCGGCGAGAACGAGCGGACTGGTTGCGGTGCGAGCGATGGAAGATATGGCCGCCGAAGAAAATGACATCGCCGGGCTGGGCGGGCACGGGGATTTCGTTGCCATAGCGCAGGGCGATATTCGCCAGTGTGTTGACCTCGGGGTCGGGGTGGCTGGCCGACTGGATGGCCGGGATATCGTCCAGCAAGGTGTCGCCTTGTTCAGACGCGCCATCGCAGTCGGGATAAATCGGCTCGAATTGGGAGCCGGGCGTCATCCACAGACAGCCGTTTTCTTGTGTCGCGGCGTCAATGGCGATCCAAGCGCCAATCAAGCTGTCGGGCTGGGTGGGGATGTAATAAGAATCTTGATGAAAACCCTGCCCGGCTTGGCCTGGCTGCTTGAAAAAAAGCATGGTTTGCAGCGCCAGCACATCGGGTCCAATCAGCGCTTCCAGCACATCCACCACGCGCGGGTGCAGCAGGAAGCGCTCGGCGAGCTCTGAGCTGCGATGCGGCATGTGGATGCGCTCATAAAAGTGGCGGCGCTCTGCTTCGTCCAGGTCGGCGGGCGGGGCGGGGATGCCAGGCAGGCTGCAGCGTCCTGCCATCATGTCTTCGGTGAAGCGCGCCAACTGCGCCACCTCGGCCTGCGCGATTAGGCCTGGCACATGCAGAAATCCATCGCGGCGGAAGGCTTTATACTGCTCGACGCTGACAAGCACTTGTTCATAAGCGCGCGTGGCTGTTCCTACAACTTGCATGAGAAAGTCCTCGCAGAAAATTGTGCTCGTTTTATTTTGTGTACGCTATTGTAGCATATACCCCCACCCCAAACCCTTGCCCGTCAAGACAGGGAGAGTAGCCAACCCCTTCCCCAGCCCCTCCCCGACGAGTCAGGGAGGGTAGCCAGTACTAGCCTCCCCCTGACTCGTCGGGGGGAACGAGGGGGGTCAGCCTCCCCCTGACTCGTCGGGGGAATGGGGGCAGATTCGCGCTGGCAGTGCTAAAATGAAGCGGCAGGTTTTCAACAAGGCAAAGACTCAGGACGATTGCGATGACAGACCAGCGCGTGGCGGTCTTTGAAATCAAGCGATACATGGTCATTTGGCGGCAGTTGG
>JAJDZQ010000125.1 GCA_022824565.1 Anaerolineae bacterium
TGGAACGTCCGCCGACCCGTTTGCAATACTGGTTTAGCGAGTCGCTGGAAGCGCGCTTCAGCGAGATTCACCTGCGCGACCAAGCCGGTGTCATCATCGCCAGTGGCGGCGTCGACGAACGCAACGCGACATTGTTGACCATGCCAGTGCCAGCCGACTTGCCCGATGGCGCTTACATCGTCGAGCTGCGGCCGGCATTTGCCAGCGACGGGCATGTCATCGCCGAAAGCCGCGTCTTTTTCGTGGGCGAGGCGGTCGGCGGCATCAGTGGGACAGCCGCAGATGACCGCGCCATACCGCTGGAAGCGCTGTGGCGGGTTGCGCTGAACCTGGCGAACTTTCTGTTTTTTGGCGCAACCAGCTTGTTTGCGCTGGTGCTGCTGCCGGCCTGGGGCAACGCGCGCTACCCAGAGAACCTGCCCCCGCGCGTCATGCGCCGCCTGCTGAGTCTGGTCGTGGGAGCGCTGATTCTGGTCATCGCGGCCAACAGCGTGGCGCTCGTGCAGCAGTCGATGGTCTTCTTCAATGCCGGCGCGGCACAAGTGCTGGCGCAAAACCTCTGGCAAGTCGTGCTGATCGGCTCGCGCTTCGGCGATGTCTGGACATTCCGCATGGTGCTGCTGGTTTTCTGCGCGGCGCTGCTCTTTGCGGCTGCCTATTATCGCGAGTTATTCCCCGGGCTGGTGGCTGGCATCTGGCGCGGTTTGCCCTGGCTGGGCGCGCTTTTCATCGGCTTGAGCATGGTCACCAGCCACGCGGCCGGTTCGCCCCTGCTGCCATGGCTGGCGATTGCAGTCGATTGGCTGCATGCGCTGGCGGCGGCATTTTGGCTGGGTGGCATCCTGAGCTTGACACTAATCCTGCCCACGGCGCTGCATCCACTGGACGCTGAAGCGCGGCAAATCGCGCTGAGAGCTGTCTTGAGTCGATTCTCGCGTCTGGTTTTGCCGCTGGTTTTGTTGGTGCTGGTCAGTGGCCTATACAACGCGCTCAACTACCTGACTGCGCCGAGCGACCTGGTCACCAGCTATGGGCAGACCTTGGGCATCAAGCTGCTCTTGGTTGCGCCGGTTATGCTGCTGGGTGGCTGGCAGAGACGATCGCTGCGAGCGGGCTCGCCGGCCAGGAGTCTGCTGCGGCTGGAATCGTTCTTTCTGCTGGCTGTGCTCGTGGCGGTGGCTTGGCTGAGCGCGACTCCGCTGCCCGAACCAGCCACACCGGGCGTCGATATTGAAGCGCCGCAAGCCAGCCAGACGGTCGGCGATTACCGAATCGGCATCACCCTCTTGCCGGGCGGACCAGGCGTCAACACGACCGATATCGTCATCGAACGCGCCGGCCAGCCTGTTGATGATGTGCGCGTGCACTTGCAGATGGTCGATCCAGCGCGAGACAGCCGTGGCGCCTGGCAGTTGGCAGAAGCGCTAGATGCCGGGCTCTTTGTGGCGGCTGGCGACGAAATCGACCGGGCGGGCGAATGGTGGACGCTGCTTGATATCACAGCAGCAGACGACGTTGTCACCCGCGCGGCTTTCGGCTGGAATATCAGCGAGGCAGCCGCAATCGAAGTTTCGCGTCCGCCCAACCTGTTGCATGCGCTGCTCTTGCTGGGGATCGCCGGGCTGCTGGCGCATCTGGCCGCGCCCCACGCGCGCAGATTGATCGTGGCGCTGCAATTGACTTGGGCGAGCGCGCTACTTGCCGTGGGCGCAGTGGTCATATCGGTCGCTGTCATGGTGAGCGGCGCGCTGATGATCGCGCAGCGGCAGCGCGAATATGAGCGCACCTTGAATCCGCCGCCGCTGGTCGTCAATAACGTCCTGCCCGATACCGAGTCTTTGGCGCGAGGCGAGTCGCATTTTGACGCGCATTGCCCAGCTTGGCGCGTAAACGACGACTTCGACTCCCTGCTGCGGCGCATGGACAGGGCGCGGGACGAGTTCCTCTTCGTTGCTGTGCGCGATGGCTGGCGAGATTTGGCTGCCTGCGCGGGCGGCCTGTCCGACAAACAGATGTGGGATGTGGTCAACTTCCTGCGGGCGCTGGAAACACCCGATTAACGCAAAAATGCCTCGTGCAAACCGCTGCTTGTTCTACCCCACCCCCAGCCCCTCCCCGAAGCATCAGGGAGGCGAGCTAACGAAAGCGGACTTGCAGTCTCTGCCAGACAACTCGCTGCGTGAAGCAACGCCTGGCAAATGCTTCCCTCGCTTTATATCGAGACCACGGCGGTTGCTCACACGCGATTAACGCAAAAATGCCTCGTGCAAACCGCCATCGACATTGATGATCTGCCCGGTCGTCTTGCTGAAGGCATCGCTGATAAGCAGGTAGGCGACTTCAGCCTGGTCTGTCGGATGGATGGCGCTTTTTGTCAAGGTGCGCTGGGCATAAAATTGCGCGAGGCGGCTGCGCAGGGTCTCGGTGTCTTCGTCATCGTGGAATTCAAGCGCGTATTTGCGCAGCGAGTTTTTCACCCGTTCGCGCGGGAACATGCTGCTGCCGGCCACGACGGTCGCCGGCGCCACGCCATTGACGCGCACCAGGGGCGCCAGTTCCAACGCCAGCTCGCGGATCAGATGATTGGCGGCTGCTTTGCTGGTGTCATAAGCCAGGCTGCCGGCTTTGGGCACGACGCCATTGACACTGGTCGTCAGCACCAGGCCGCCTGGCAATCCCTGCGCCCGCCAGATTTCTCGCGCAGCCTGCGCCACCAGATAGCCGCCACGCACATTGACATCAAATGTCACGCGCCATTGCTCGGCTGTGTTGCGGCCATCCGCATCTGGCGTGATGAAAACGCCCGCCGTCACGATGATGTCATCAACCCCACCATAAGCCATGCTGGTCTGCCGCAGCAGGTCTGCGACGCTCTGGGCGCAGGTAACATCCACGGGCAGCGCAATTGCAGGACCGCAACTGGAGATGCCGCTGCCCGCCACGCCGATGCCGCTGCCATATTGGTCTGTCAATGAATCGGCTGTGGCCAGCGCGGCCTCTGCGTTCACATCGGCGCAAACGACATGCGCGCCTTCGCTGGCGACGCGCTGGGCAGTTTCGACGCCGATGCCGCTGCCAGCGCCCACCACCACGACCACTTTGCGCGCCAGCGACTTTTCGGGTGGCATGCGGCGCAGCTTGGCCTCTTCCAGCGCCCAGTATTCGATATCGAAGGCTTCTTGCCGCGGCAGCGCAACATAGTCGCCGACCGCCTCTGCCCCGCGCATCACCGCGATCGCGCAAGTATAGAACTCGGCAGTCACGCGCGATTCGCTCTTGTTCTTGCCAAAAGCGACCAGTCCCAAACCCGGGATCAGAATCACGGTGGGGTTGGCATCGCGAATAGGCGGGCTGTCTGGGCGTTGGCAGCTGCGATAATAGGCGGCATAGTCGCTGCGATAACGGATTAGGCCCGCTGCCAGTTTCTCCTGCAGCGCCGCGCTGTCTTCGCCCTGTGGATCCCAATCGACAAAGAGCGGTTTGATCTTTGTCCGCAAGAAGTGATCGGGGCAAGATGTGCCCAGCTCTGACAAGCGCGCCGCATCGACGCTATTGACGAAAGCCAGGGTATCGGCGTCGTGCTGCACAGTGGCGATGAATCGATTCTGTTGCGAGACCAGTCCGCGCAGCCGGGGCAGGATATCGGCGAGCAAGTTGCTTCGTTCCTGCGCAGGCAGGCTGCCGAATCGCGCGCCGCCAAAGGAGCGGGCGCCCTGGTCGCGCTCGTCCAGATAACGCGCCGCCATTTCTATCAAAGTCAGCGAAAGCTCGTAGCAGGCTTTGTCGTCATCCGCCCAGTTGATCAGCCCATGCCCGCCCAGCACGATGCCCACGATGCCGGGATTCGCCGCAATGCAATCGCGCAGCGCCAAACCGAGATCGAAGCCGGGCCGTTGCCATCCGACCCAGGCGACCGCATCGCCATAGATCTGCCGCGTCAATTCGCGACCGTTGCTGCTGGCGGCGATGGCGATGACGGCGTTGGGATGGGTGTGGTCGACATGCGCGGCCGGGATGAAGGCGTGCAGCGGCGTATCGATGCTGCTGGCGCGCGGGTTGAGATTGAAGACGCAGTGCGGATACATGCCGACCATGGCGTCTTCTATCGGTGTCTTGACGCCTGTCTCGGTGGCGGCATTGTAGATCGCTTCCAGGCTCAGCAGCTTGTGCATAACCAGCGAGGCGAAATTCTCTCGTTTTGCCGTGCGCAAATCCCCGCCCGAACCTTTGACAACCATCACCTCAACAGCGCGCCCGGTCAATGGGTCAGCTTCGGTGATTTTGCTGGATGTGTTGCCGCCGCCCGTGTTGGTGATGCGCTGGTCTGCGCCGAGCAGGTTGGAGCGATAAACCAGCCGCTCGACCGCGTCCAGCCCGGCGGCCTGGGCATCGTCCCACCGGTAGTTGACATGTCGGTAGTCATCGGGTTTGAATAAAAACATGGCGTCTCCAAAAAAGTTGCGGTTGTGACAGGTTGAGAGGAAGCAATCGGAAGCCCCCGGCCCCTTGCCCCCAGAACGAGGGGTGGGCAGCAATTCCAGCGCACGAGCTGCGCCTTAGCCCTCCCTCATTGTGGGAGGGGTTTGGGGTGGGGGAAATCCGTCAATTCCTTTTTGAGAGCGTCGTCCGCTCGTAGTCGCGGATTTCGCGCATGAAATCCATGCCCACCGGCACGCCTTGCTGCGCGCAATGGTAATCCCAGACTGCGCCAAAAGGCAGCCCCTTCAGCTCTTCCAGGAGGCCGAGACGCCCCGTGAAATCGCCGGCATTTTCATATTGTCGCAGCAGCGAACGCGGCTCTAGCAGCGCCATCAGCAAGCCCCGCAGGGCATTGCGCGTGCCTATCGTCCATGCGCCGATGCGGTTGATGCTGGCGTCGAAGAAGTCCAGGCCGATATGCACATTTTCCAGCGCATCGCAGCGCACGATCTCTTGCATGATGGCTTGCAGATCGTCGGTCAGCGTGACGACATGGTCGCTATCCCAGCGCACGCCACGGCTGACATGCAGCAAGACCTCTGGCACATAGAGCAGCACGCTCGAGAGCTTGTCGGCGATGGTTTCGGTGGGATGAAAGTGCCCCGCATCGAGGCAGAGCAGCACCCCGCGCGTCGCCGCATAGCCCAGATAAAATTCGTGCGAGCCGACGACATAGCTCTCCGAGCCCAAGCCAAATAGCTTGCATTCGACCGAATCGCGGTTGAGCGCCGGGTCGATGTCTTTTGCGTAGATGGCATCCAGCGCGGCAAGCAGACGTTGGCGGGGCGCCAGGCGGTCGGCCGGCGAATCTTTGTAGCCATCGGGAATCCACAAATTGGTGATGCAGGCCTCGCCCAGCTCCGCGCCGAAGTAGGCGCCGATATCACGACAGGCGATGCAATGGTCGATCCAAAATTGGCGTATGCCCGCGTCTTGATGCGCCAGCGTAAAGCCATCGTCCGCCAGCTCATGCGAGAAGAGCGTCTGGTTAAAATCCAGCCCGTGGTCCTGCGCCTTCGCCCAATCGACCCAAGAGGCGAAGTGCTGGGGCAACAGCTCATCGCGCGGTATCCTGGACGGGCTATCGAGGTAAGAGCCGTGCAGAGCCAGCCGATGCCGCCCGGGAATTAGGCTGTAGGCTTTATCCAGGTCGGCGCGCAGCTCGTCGATATTGCTTGCCTTGCCGGGATAATTGCCCGTGGCCATGATGCCGCCGCTGAGACCGCGTTCGGGGTCTTCGAAGCCCAGCACATCATCGCCCTGCCAGCAATGCAGGCTGATCGGCACATCGACAAGGACAGCCAGCGCGGCAGCTGCATCGACACCAAAAGCGGCGTAGCGCTCTTCCGCCAAAGTATAAGCCGCTTGGATTTGCGCGTCAGATAGTTGAAAGTTCATGATTGCCTTTCTCCGCGGGCGGATCACCGCAATTTGTTGAATGGCTTACTTTTTTCCTCGCACCCCCAAACCCCTCCCCCAAAATGAAGGAGGGGCGTTACCCGCATATTGGCTGAAAGTCTGCTCCCCTTCCCGCATTTTTTAGGTGGGGAGACGCAGCTAGCGCGCGCCAGCGGCTTGCAGGCAGGCTTGCATGTGCCCGCGTGATTCTGCGCCGATGATGCAGCATTGTTCCAACGAATAGGCTTTGGCTTTGCTGCCGATGACTTCCAGATTTAGCGGACCGGCATAACCGTGCTCGTGCAAGACGCGGATGTAGCCGACCAGGTCGATATCGCCGCGCCCGTTGGCTTGTTCGTGCGGCTCGCCCGGACCTTGCTGCCTGCCTTTGCAATCGCGGATATGCACATGCTTGATGCGGTCGACAACCGCTGCAATCGCTTCGACCGGGTTTTCGCCAGCGCGGTGAATATGCGAGGGGTCCATGTCCAAGCCGAAATTGGGCGACTGAATGTCTTCCAGCACGCGCAGGCTGGTCGGCGTATTGTAGACATATTGTCCGACATGCGCCTTGGCGCACAGGGTGACGCCATAATGCTCGGCGCGGGCGACCAATGCGCCCAGCTCGTCCAGCACCTGCGGATAGGTGGATTCGTCGTCGGCCACGCCGCCTGGTCCACAATTGATAATGGGGATGCCCGTTTCGACAGCGGCCTGGAAGGCTCGTTCCATCAAGTCGGCATCGCGAGAAGATTGTTCCATCGCCAGCAGTTCCAGGTCGTAGGCTTTGGACAGGCGCACAATTTCCGGCGCGCATTCCTGCCAGCGCGACAAGACTAGATGCTGGCTCATGCTGTCGATGGCGGACATTTCGATGCCGTCATAGCCCGCCATAGCCAGGTATTTGAAAGCCGTTTCCATATCCCAACTGCCGAATAATAGTGAGTTCGCGCCGAGTTTCATGTCTTGGTTGTCCTCTCTGATTCGGGCGAGTCGCCGCCTCGCCCCTACATTTTCTCTGTGCC
This sequence comes from Anaerolineae bacterium, assembly GCA_022824565.1. Lineage (GTDB taxonomy): Bacteria > Chloroflexota > Anaerolineae > Aggregatilineales > Phototrophicaceae > UBA6055. The sequence continues at coordinate 6,903 of JAJDZQ010000125.1, forward strand.
TCTGTGGTGAATCAAACATACACCACAGTCTCCGTCTCCAGCGATTCGATCGCCGCGGCCAGCACTTTTTGCGCCGCCAAACCTTCTGCCCCGCTGCCATCGATATCGGCTGGCGCGACGCCATCGGTCACCTGCTGCAAGAAAGTATGGATGCGCTCGCGGAAGGTATTTTCAAAATTGTGGAAGCCGCCAAAAAGCGGGTCTGTGTAGACGATTTTCTGCAAGTCGCCAGCCGGGTACAAGGTCAGCTCGCGCCACATGTCGTCCAGCACGAAGCGCCCGCCCGTGCCCGCCACCTCGCAGCGCTCCATGGGGTGGCCGCGTTCGATATCATAACTGCCGGTCAGCGCGCCGACCATGCCATTGCAGAACCGAAAGCTGAATTGCGCCGTCGACCAGATTTGGCGGCCCGGCGCTTTGGTCGCGAAGCAGTGCACCGCTTCGATATCGCCACAGAAATAGCGCATGACATCGATTGTATGCGGATGCAGCGATTTGATGTGATAATAAGGCGAGGTCTCGGCGGGGTTCATAATCCACATCGCCATGTTGACAAAGAGCAGATGCCCGAGGCGTCCGTCTTCTATCCAGGACTTTGCCAGGCGCGCAGCCGGCGTAAAGCGGTGGTTTAGGTTGATGCCATAGCAGACGCCCAGCTCGCGCGCCTTCGCCACCATCGCCGCGGCCAGCGGAATCTCGTTGGAGATAGGTTTTTCGCCCAGCACATGGCAGCCGGCTGCCAGCGCCTGCATGGTCGGTTCATAATGGTCGCTGCTGTTTTCAAAGCCGCCGGTGGTCACGCTGACGACATCGGGCGCAAGCTCGCGCAGCATGGTCTCGGCATCGGTGAAGGCGGGCGCGTCATGTGCATCCGCCGCGCGCGCTGCCCGTTCTGGCACGATGTCACAGACGCCGACCAGCTCGGCCAGTGCGTCTTCGACATATAGCTTGGCGTGGCGATTGCCGATGGGTCCCAGGCCAATGACGGCTGTGCGCAATGTCATTTCGCCTCCTTCCTGCGATTCGTAAATATAAGCCCCTCCTTCTTCATGGGGGAGGGGTTTGGGGTGGGGGCATTTTGGGAATCGCATAGCCATAGGCGCGCATGGCCGGCTCCAGGAAGTCAAAATAGTTGACGCCGCTATCTTTCTTCCAACGTTCTATCGTATCTTGCCGCATGACGACGCGCGCCAGCCGCATATCGAGGAAAGCTTCCAGCCGCGCCAACTCGACTTCTTGCTGCGTGACAAAATCTTCAAAGCGCACTTCGATCCAGCGCTGCGGCTTCGGCATGGACTTGACCAAGTCGTACTGATACTTCCACGAGATGGCGCGGCGCAGTCTTTCGTTCGTCTGTGCCTGGCGCGGGTCTGCTGCTTTTTCGGGCGGCGCAGGATATTGAATGCCAAAGTCGCGCAGGTCATCGGTTTTGTGCGCGCCGATGATGCAATCGCGCGGGTTGCGAATCCAGAATATGTAGTGCAGTTCTGGGTATAGCCGCGTCAGCCAGGGATAGAGCAAGGTGGTTTCGGGGAGCTTCCAGCCCTTCAAAGCGCCTGTATGCGCGAGTACCGACTCCAGATAGCTTTCCAGCAAGCGCGTGAAACGCTCGGGTATGTCGGCAGCCTGCGCGCGGCTGAAGTCCCAGCGCAGCCCGCCCTGCCAGTCGACATAGCGGGCGAAGATGCGGCAGGCATCGTACATGGCCTGGGGCGGCAGCAAATCGCCCGATGGGTTCAATGTCTGCCCCATATAGACGCCCGAGGCATAAAGCGTATGCGAGATCGCCCGGGTGCCGCTGTGCCCGCGCCCTATGATTGTAATCACAGGCTGATGACCTCGCCCGTCCGCCACGATTCAATCGCGCCTTCGATCACCTGCTGGACGCGCAGGGCATCCGCGCCCGAAGCATCGATATCCTCTGGCGCAACAGCTTCGAGATTCTGCTCGATCCAGCGCGAAATGCGGCTATAAAAAGTCTCGCCGAAGTGGCTCATGCCGCCAACATTCTCGTGCCGTTCCAGCGAACCCGTAAAACGAGGATAAAAGGTGAGTTCTTCGCAGGCGTCGCGCAGGAAGATGCGCCCGTCTGAGCCGAAGATATCGAGGGTCTCCAATCCATAGCTGCCGCCACCCAGGCTGGTCGCGCCGAAGTTGCCATCATAGCTGCCGCGCAGATGCCCGATGATGCCGTTGTCATAGAGCAAATTGACCTGCGCGTTGGACCAGATCGTCCGGCCGGCACCTTTTTTGAAGAAGGCCTGCACTTTGACAACTTCGCCGCGGGCGAAATAGCGCATGACATCCAGCGAATGCGGGTGCAGCGCGCGCATGTGAAAATGCGGGGAAGTCTCGTTGGGGTTGTTGATCCACATGGTCATGTCGATCATGTTTATCTCGCCCAGCCGCCCGGCATCGACCCATGCTTTTGCCAGTTCAGCCGCCGGTGTGAAGCGATGGTTGAGGTTGACGCCATAGCGCAGGTTCTGCAGCTTGGCCAGCGCCACCATTTCTGCGGCTTCGGACACATCGTTGGAAATCGGTTTTTCGCCCAAGACGGGATAGCCAGCTCGCAGCAACTGCATGGTCGGCAGATAATGGTCGCCGCCATTTTCGACCCCCGCCGTGGTGACGCTGGCCGCATCAAACTCGAGGCCGCTATTCAGCAGCGCCTCGACAGAATAAAAACCCTGGCAGCCGAAAGTTTCCGCGGCTTTGTCAGAGCGCTCCTGGATGATATCGCAGACAGCGACGACTTCCGCGCCCGGATGCTGCGTATAACAGCGGCCGTGGTTGTTACCGATGCCGCCCATGCCGATGATGGCTACGCGAAGTGTCATGAAGGAATCTCCTTTGTTTATTGTCTATTGGCAAGCGAACCGATGGCTCCGCCCCCCTACTTGCGCGATTCTGCTTGCAGGCGGATTGCCTCGTCCAGGTCGCCAATATACAACGTGTCATAGGCTTGCTGCGCAGAAGTGAACGCGCCGACGCCCGCCTTGCCATGCCAGTCGCCCTGGTGATGCATGGGGTTGGGCAAGCCCGTTTCGGCTTCGCGCTGGGCGATCCAGGCATCCATCCGCCCGCGTAACGCCGCGACCACATCGGGATGCGCTTCCGCCAAGTTATGATCTTCATTTGGATCTTCCACCAGGTTGTACAGCTCAACTTCCGGCTTGAAGTGAAAATCGGGCTCGAGCGCGATCATCAGCTTCCAGGTAGGCGTGCGCCAGCCTTGTTTGCGCATCCAGGTGCATTCGCTGATGAAGAATTCGCTTTCGTGCGATGCGACTTCGCCGCGCATCATCGGCAGCAGCGAAGTGCCATCAAACCCCCATCCTCCAGCCCCTTCCCCCATATCGAGGGACGGGGAGCCAGCGGCCTTTGAAGTCCCTCCCTCTGCATGGGGGAGGGATTTAGGGTGGGGGCTAAGCCCGGCCAGTTCCAGCAGGGTGGGCAGCAGGTCTTTGTGCTGGTTGTAACCGCCGATGCGCACACCGGCTGGCACCTGGCCCGGATAGCGAATGATCAGCGGCACATGCAGCACATTGTCATAGATGCCGTGATGGTCGAACCAGCATTCGTGATCATAGAGCGTTTCGCCATGATCGCCATTCAGCGCGATGATGGTGTCGTCGGCCACGCCCAGCGAATCCAGCGCTTCGAAAAGGCTCTGGATGCAAGCGTCCATATAGGCGATCGCGCCGTCGTATTGGGCGATGACATAATCTTTGTCGCTGATGCCCGGCGGCATCCACGATTTGAAGAAATCGGCAAAGGGCTTGAAGGCCAGCACAGGGTCCATGCTGCGGTTGTCGGGGTCGGTTTCATCGCCATGATAAAACATGCGCTCATAGGGGGCGGGCGGCAGGTAGGGCGCGTGTGGGTCCATGTGGCGCAGCATGACGAACCAGGGTTTGTCTTCCGCGCACAGCCGCTCCAATTCTGGGATGGCGACTTGATTGAGATTCTCGGCTTTGGGGCTTCTGCCCTGCTTCCAACTGCCCCAGCCGGCATAGTCGATGTAGTTGTCGAAGCCGCGAGCGCTGGGGTTGCCTGTGAAGCCGACGCAAGTGCTGTTGTAGCCATGCTCGCGCAAGATCTCGGCGGCCGTGGGCGCTTCTGCGCGCAGCGGTCCTTGGTGGCGCAGCGCGACAACTTGCGTGCCGAAGCAGTCGCGCCCGGTCAGCATCGAGGCATAGGCGGGCGTGGTGGGGATGTGCGGGCTGAAGGTTTTTTCAAAAAGCGCGCCAGACCGGGCAAAGCGGTCGATGTGCGGCGTGGTCTGGCGTTGGTATCCATAACAAGACATGTGGTCGGCGCGGATCGAGTCGATCGCAATGAGCAATATGTTGGGCTGTCGTGGCATGGGCTGCTCCTCACTTTGGACTGGGCGGCAGTCTAACACTGGGTTGTGGCGCGCGCTACACATTGAATAGGCCAATTTTCTGCAATTTCTTTGACAAGGCGCGGCAAACCTGTCATTCTCTCTGCGCAGTTGTTATTGACTGCCGTCAACGATGCGCTACCATAAGCTGGCGCGATTGCTTTGGCAAGACCGGGCGCTGCACTGGCGCTCGCTAACAATCTATCCGCATGGCAAGGAGAGTACCGATGTTCAGAAAGTTCGTATTTCTATTGTTGTTGGCGCTGCTCGTGCTGCCAACGCTCATTGGCGTCGCTCAGGAGCCCGACGGTCTGCCGGTGGACCTCCCGCGCGAAGATCTCTGGGTATTCGACCAGATTTTCCGCTGGGGCACGGTCGGCAATTACAATGTCTGGCGCATCGGTGGATCGACGCCTTTCCACCACGCCCTAATGCTCGAGACTTTTTGGAATCGCGATCAAGAAACCGGCGAGTTCATTCACGCGCTGGCGAATGGCGATCCGGTCTACAACGATGACTTCACCCAGATGTCGGTCAACTTGCGCGAAGGCGTGATGTGGAGCGATGGCGAAGAGTTCAACGCCGATGATGTCGTCTTCACAATCGAGACCATCAAAGCTGTGCCCGAGCTGGGTCAAGGCGGTTGGCATGCGCAATTGGCCGACTTTGATGTCGCTGTCGAAAAGACCGGCGACTTCAGCGTGAGCTTCTCGCTGAACCGATCCAACCCACGCTTCCATACCCTGTTTGAATCGCGCTGGAATGGCATTTACATGATGCCCTCGCATGTCGTATCGGCCGTGGCAGACGAGATGGGCACAGAGAACATGGGCGCATGGGAATGGGCTGCGGAAGATGTCGTCGTACTCGGCAACTACCTGCCTGTCGAAGCCGACCCGAACGGCTATTGGGAATTGTTCAAGCGCCGCGACGATCCAGAAAATTCGCTGGCCGGCATCATCACCGGCGGTTCTGGACCTCCCTACGCCTTGAGCATCTTCTATGGCAACGAGAACATCCGCAAAGCCATCGCCATGTCGCGCAACGAGCTGGATGTCTATTTTGATGTGGATATCGAATCCTTCGAGTTCACCTTGGACAACGCGCCCAACGCCCGCAGTTGGTATACAGCCTTCCCCTGGGCATATCCCAACGAAGTCAGTTCGCGGCAGTTGGCGATGAATATGGAAGGTGATCCGCTGTTGGCGCACAAGGAAGTTCGCTGGGCGCTGGCGCTGGCCATCGATATCGTCGAGCTGCAGACCGAATATGTCGGCGGCGTCGCCAAAGTCACACCCTTCCCCGTCCCGCCCACCGCCAAGCTCTATAACCTGTATCATGGTCCCATGACCGAATGGCTGACCAACTTGCAGATCGACCTGGGCGACGGCGAAATGTACAACCCCTATGACCCGACCATCCCCGATCAGATCGCGGCTTGGGCGGAAGAGCAGGGCTTCACTGTGCCGGGCGAGCCGCACGAAGTCTTCGGCAGTGGCTGGTGGAAGTACGACACCGAGGCGGCTGAGAAGCTGCTGACGAATGCCGGCTTGAGCCGCGGCGGCGATGGCATGTGGCTGACGCCCGATGGCGAGCCCTGGGTGCTGGATCTGCAGTCCGACCCCAGCGAGAACGACGCCTATCGCATGGGCCAGGCGGCTTTCGACATGTGGACCGATTTCGGCATCGAGGTCGACTTCAGCACGCTCGATCGCAATACCTGGAATCAGAATCACTGGGTCGGCAGCTATGAGGTCAGCACGCCCTGGACGAGCTTCGCGCTGGCTTCCGGCGATATGTGGCCGAATCTCCGCGGCCGTCATTCCCGTTATTACGCGCCGGCCGGCGAAGATTATCGCCCGCTGGGTGGCGATAGTGTCCGGCGTCTGCGCGACGACCGGATGGATGAACTGATTGACGCCATGGAATCGGTCAACCCGGTATCGCAAGAAGCGGAAAATGTCGAGCTCGGCATCCAGTTCTTGCAGAATTGGGTCGAGAATATGTTCGATATCACCGCCATCGCCTTCAAGAAGTTCGTCACTTGGGACGAAACCTACTGGACGGGCTTCCCGACTGCGGAAAACCCGAACTATCAGCCTTTGTACTGGTTCCAGGGCGGCAAGTACGCCATCCAGAACCTGCATCCGACGGGTTAAAATAGTCTCCCCCATCCCCCGGCCCCTTCCCCCATCAAGAGGGAAGGGGAGTTGGCGTAAAGCTGGCTCGCATCGGCGGGGGAGCCCCTCCCTCATTTTGGGGGAGGGGTATGGGGTGGGGGCAAAAGGCTAGGCCATGCAACTGCTCAAGAGCTACATCCTGCCGCGCGTCGTCCAGTGGGCGGTGGTCATCTTCGTCGGCGTGACGGTCACCTTTTTGATCCCGCGCTTTTCGCCGGTCAACCCGGTCGACGAGATGATTGGGCGCATGACGGCGTTCCAGACCATCGATCCACAAGCGGTGGTGGCCATGCGCGCGACGATGGAAGACCTCTACGGCCTGGATGGCAGCCTGCTGGAACAATACCTGGCATTTTGGCGGCGCTTGATTCAATTCGACCTGGGTCCGTCTTTTCAGAATTTTCCAACGCCAGTCAACGAATTCATCGCGGCCGGCTTGCCCTGGACGGTCGGTCTGTTGACCACGACGACGATCATATCCTGGCTGCTGGGCATCCTGGTTGGTTCGCTGGTCGGCTACAACCAGCACAAGCCCTGGGCGCAGGCGCTCGAGCGTGTGGTCATTGTGGTGTATCCCACGCCCTACCTCATCATCGCGTTGATCCTCATATTTATTTTCGCATTTTATTGGCCTGTATTCCCGATGACAGGCGGCGCGCAGGGTACGCCGGCGTTCACCTGGGATTACATCAGCAGCATCTTTCGCTTTGGCTTTTTGCCGGCGCTTTCTATCATCATCGGCGGCTTTGCTTTTCGCTTCATCATGGCGAAGGCGCTTTCTACCAGCGAAGTCGCCAGCGACTATGTGCAATATGCCGAGCTGGCGGCGGTGCCCAAGCGCAGAATCGTCATCTCTTATGTGATTCGCAACACGATGCTGCCACATGTGAACGACCTGGCGCTGTCGCTGGGCGCGATGTTCGAAGGCGCTTTGATCGTCGAAGTGATGTTCGGCTATCCGGGTTTGGGGTCGAAGCTGTTCACAGCCATCAGCAATGCCGATTACAACATCATCATGGGCATCGTGCTCATGTCGATTGTGGGCATCGCGACCGGCTCGCTGATCGTCGACCTGCTCTACCCCGTTTTTGATCCGCGCGTCCGTTTGAGATAAGGACCGCCGCCATGCTAACCACCCTACGAGACCTGTTGCGCTTCAGCCTGTCCTTCCGGTTTGGCGCGTTCATCCTGTTGTTGGTCGCCGTTGCTGTCGCGACTTCGTTTTTCGCGGCTGATCCGCCCGAGAAGCGCCGGGTTGTGCCGCGCAAGTTTCGGGGCGATCCGCCGTCCGCGCAATATGTGCTGGGCACGACAGCGCTGGGGCAAGATGTCTTTTGGATGACCGTCACTGGCATCCGCAACACGTTGATCATCGCCAGCATCGCGGTCGTGATTGGTCGCGGCATCGGCGTCATGCTGGGCATGATTTCCGGCTATCTGGGCGGGATGACCGACCGTGTCATTCAGTCCATTGTCGAGAGCGTCATCGTCATCCCGCGATTACCGTTGCTCATTCTCATTGCCGTGATATTAAAAGGCGGCTTGACTTTCGTTTCGCTGGGGATCTTGATCGGGCTCTTGGATTGGGCGTATCCATCCAAACGCTATCGAGCCCAGGTGCTCAGCTTGCGCGAGCGAGATTTCACGCATACGGCGATATTCAGCGGCATGAGCACGCGCAAGATCGTCATTCAAGAGCACCTGCCATTTATCATCCCGTTCCTGCTGGCGGATATGGTCAGCGGCTTCGTTTTTTCCATCGGCATCGAGGTAACGCTTTCCTATCTGGGCTTGAACGATCTCAACAGCCTGAGCCTGGGGACGCAGATCTATTGGGCGAACGAATGGAGCTCGATATACGCCGGCAAGCCCTGGGTGATGATCGCGCCGGTGGTCTCGGTGATCGTGGTAGCGGCTGGCTTTTATCTGGTCTCGATCGGCATCAGCGAATACCTCGACCCGCGCAAACGGCTCGTCCGCTTGCAGACGCATGCGCAGGCCGACGCAGCAGCCGAACAGGCCGCCGATCCCCGCAAAGAGAAGGAATAGGCATGGGCACGATAATCGAGACGAACAACCTGCGCGCCTATTACATCACGAATGCTTACGGGGTCGAGCGCACAGTCAAAGCGGTCGATGATATCACGCTGCGCATCCAGGAAGGCGAGGTTTATGGCATCGCCGGCGAAAGCGGCTGCGGCAAGTCGACTCTGCTGCGCGTGCTGTTGAATGCCTACGATCCGCCGCTCACCGTCGTTGGTGGCGAGGTCGTCTACCACCTGGATGGCGAACGCGTCAACGCCGCCGATATGACCGAAGAGCAGCAACGCGATCTGCGCTGGCGGACGATTTCCTATATTCCGCAGGGCTCCATGCATGTGCTGAACCCGGTGCGGCGCATCCGCGATTCCTTTCACGACTTCATCAGCGCTCACCGCGATGTGAGCAAAGCCGAGTCCTTTGCGCTGACGGCGAATTATCTGCGCGACCTGGGCTTGCCAGAAAAAGTGTTGGCTTCGTATCCGCATCAGCTTTCTGGTGGCATGCGCCAGCGAGTCACGATTGCGTTGGCGACGATCTTGTGGCCCAAGCTGATCTTCGCCGATGAGCCGACCACCGCCTTGGATGTAGTCGTGCAGCGCGGCGTCATCCAGATGCTCAAGGATGTGCAGCAAAACGAAGGCAGCACGCTCGTTTTAATCACGCACGATATCGGCGTGCACGCCAACCTGGCCGACCGCATTGCCATCCTGTATGCCGGCAAACTGGTCGAAGAAGCCGCCACCCAAACAATCTTGGAGAGCCCGCGCCATCCCTACACCCGCTTTTTAATCGAATCGCTGCCCAGCCTGGATTCACGTGAAGAGCGCCTGAGCATCCCTGGTCGCCCGCCAGCGCTGGACCGACCGCCCAGTGGCTGCCGATTCCACGAGCGCTGCCCGCTGGCAAAAGATATTTGCAAGACGATTGAGCCCGCGCTAATCGAAATCGCGCCCAAGCACTTCACCGCCTGTCATGTCGTCGAAGAGGAATTGAGCCATGCCTCAGCAGTCTGATGGTCCTAAAACCCCTCCCCCAGCCCCTGCCCGTCAAGACGGAGAGGGTAGCCAAAGATTGCCTCTCCCTGACTCGTCGGGGGGACCGAGGGGGGTTCTTTTGCAAATCGAAAACCTGAGCAAGGTATTTCACATCCGGCAAGGCTTTTCGTCGCAAGAATTCCACGCGGTGGACAAGGCCTCCATCGTCATCGACTCGGACAAACCAGAGATCTTCGCGGTCGTTGGCGAAAGTGGCAGCGGCAAAACCACCCTGGCAAAAATGGTGCTGGGCATGGAGGCGGCTTCTGAAGGCATCTTGCGCTACAAAAATCGCGTCATCAACGATATCAGCAGCAAGGAGATGAAGACCTGGTTCTACCGCGAAGTGCAGCCGGTATTCCAAGATCCTTTCGCCGCCTTCAGCCCGCTCAAGCGCATCGATGGCTATCTCTTTGAAACAGCCGCCAATTACAAAATGGCGAACAAAAAAGAAGCGCCTCGCTATATCAACGAAGTGCTCAGCGAAGTCGGTTTGACGCTGGCAGAGATCGCCGGGCGCTATCCTAACGAGCTATCTGGCGGGCAAGCACAGCGCGTCGCCATCGCCCGCGCTCTCCTCACCAAGCCGTCGCTCATCGTCGCCGACGAGCCGGTGTCGATGCTGGATGCTTCGTTGCGCATGTCGATCGTCAATATGTTTCGCAATCTGAAAGACCACAGCGAAGTCAGCGTCATCTACATCACGCACGACCTGGCGACCGCATTTTATGCCGGCGATCGCATCGCTGTCATGCTGCGCGGCTGGATCGTCGAAATGGGACCGACAGAACAAGTGCTGGGCAATCCGCTGCATCCCTATACGCAGAACCTGAAAACCTCCATCCCCAGCATCCGCTCGAGCGATGCCTGGAATGAGAAGATCGACCTGGCCGTCATCGAAACGGACGAATATACGCGCACCGGCTGCAAGTTCGCGGGGCGCTGTCCGGCCGTCATGGACATCTGCCACGACAACATCCCGCCCAATGTGCAGCATCAGGGGCGCAGCGTGAAGTGCTTCCTCTATGAAGACGATGGCGCGCCCACGAGCCAGAAAGTTGCAACGCCTGCGCTGGGTTGATCTCACGCGCGCGCAGAACGCAAACAGCCGACCCCGCTCCCGGCTGGCGCAGCGATTCACAACGAGCGCAGCGCTTTACGAATCGCTGGGCAAGCACCCGCATCATCCTGTCGTCGGGCAGCTTTCGCGCCACAACCGCAGTTCCAGACTGGTGCCTGTGCTGCCAGCCAGCCTGTTCTGCGCTCTGTTGGTTTTCGCTGCCGCCGCGCACAGCTACACGATCCTCAGCTCGAACCTAGTCTGGTCGCTGCCGCTGTGGCTGATGCTGCTGAGCGCCTGCCCCTGTGCTATCTGGATGGCGAGGATCGTGGCGCTGCTATCCCGGCAGTCGCGAGCGGGCAGGCTCGATGAACTGAGCTTGATACCGGCTGGCCGCTCCTTCATTTTGACAATTGCTTGCCAGGTCGTCCTGAGCGAGGGGGATGCGGCTTGGTGGCTGCGCATGCTGCGGCGCTGGCTTGCGGGCTTGGCGCTGCTGCTGATGCTTGTGGGGATGGGTATCGCGTTGGCCAGTTTGCAGCAGATCGACTGGCGCGATTTGAGTTGGCTCTTGCTGGATGTGCTGCTATTGACCTTGGTCATCCCGCTGGAAGGGGCGCAATCTGGCGTGCTGGCCTGTCTCCTGGGCAGCGCAGCCGGGACATTTTCGCCAGGCGCGCTGGACCGGACGAGCGCCGCCTTTGCCTTGTTCGTCCTGTTACAAGCGCTTTCGTATGCCTTGGCGATGGCCGGCGCAGTCCTGCTGAATATGCCGCGCCTGTGGCTGGTCTGCGGCTTGTTCTTGCTATTGCGCGAGCTTGCGATTGTGAAGATGTGGCGAGTCGTCATGCGCGATTAGCTAGCCCGCTGCAATTTGCCGTGGCGAAAAGGTGCACTTGTGGCGGGTTTAGCGGTTACAATTCTGCAACATGACGGACAAGAAACGAATGCAAGCATGAGCGCGCTTTTTGACGAGAGCCAGTTGCGCTGCCTGGCAGCCTTGCTGGATACGTTGATCCCGCCTGACGACTTCCCCGGCGCATGGCAAGCCGGCGTTGGCGATTATCTGCTGCGCCAATTACAGGGCGATCTGGCAAATCTGCAGACCAGCTATCGCGACTTCCTGCGCTGCCTGGATGCCGAAGCGCGCTGCCTGCACAAGCGAGATTTTGCCGACCTGTCTGCCGATGCGCGCAGCGACTTGCTGCACAGAATCGAAAAACAGCAGGTGACGGCAAGCTGGACGATTGAGCCGGGCGAGTTCTTTGCGCAAGTGATCGAACATTGCGGCGAGGGCTTTTATAGCGACCCGGGCAATGGCGGCAATCGCGAGGGCATCGCCTGGCAGATGGTCGGCTTCGAGGTGCGCGGATGAGCGACTATGACGCGATTGTGGTGGGCTCGGGCGCTGGTGGTGGCGTGGCTGCGGCTGTGCTGGCCCAGGCGGGCAAATCGGTGCTGCTGCTGGAGCGCGGACGGGCGCTAAGCTTCGAGCAAGTTGGGCGCGATCATCTGCGCAACCAGCGACTGGCGATTTATGGGCACAATGCGGGACCCGATATCGAGGGCAATCCCCGCACGCTCGATCCTGCGTCTTTCCCCATGCCCGTGGGCGAGCGGCAGGGCGAACAGCGCATCTTGCGCCCGCACGAGCCGGGTTACCAGAACAATGCCGCCTGTGTTGGCAGCGGCACGCGCGTGTATGCCGGGCAAGCCTGGCGCTTTATGCCACAAGACTTCCGCATGGCAAGCGAATATGGCGTTCCAGCAGGCAGCTCCTTGGCCGACTGGCCCATCAGCTATGCCGACCTGCTGCCCTATTACGAGCGCGTTGAATGGGAGATTGGCGTGTGTGGCGACCACCGCAGCATGACTCATCTGCCCGCCTATGCCAGGCCATATCCCATGCCGGCTTTGCCCCTGCCGCACAAATCCAACGTGCACCGACGCGGCCTGGATGCGCTGGGCTGGCAGGGTTTGCGCGTGCCGCGGCTCATCAATTCCCTGCCCTACAACGGCCGGCCCGCTTGCATCAACTGTCAGCACTGCGTAGGTTATGCTTGCCCGGTGGACGCCAAGAACGGCAGCCACAACACCACCATCCCCCGTGCCTTGCAGAGCGGCAACTGCAGCCTGCGCACTGAGGTCATGGTCGAGCGGCTGATGTGCAGCGCCGGCGGAGCGGTTGCTGGCGTCCAGCTCATCACGGCTGATGGCCTGCGAGAAAGCATCAGCGCCGATGTCGTTGTGCTCAGCTGTGGCGCAGTGGAGACGGCGCGCCTGTTGCTAAACTCGGCTACAGCGCAAGAGCCTGGCGGCATCGGCAATGGCAGCGACCAGGTGGGCCGACACTTGCAAGGGCATTATTATCCTGGCGCAGTGGGCCTTTTCCCGGAACAGCTGTACGATGGCGTCGGTCCGGGCTGTTCGCTGGCGACTTGCGAATTCAATCATGGCAATGCGGGTCTCATCGGCGGTGGCATGCTGACGGACGAAGACATCGTGACGCCGATCACCTTCTGGAAGCGCGATTATCCGCCCGATGTGCCGCGCTGGGGCCTGGCTGCCAAGCAATTCATGCGCAATAACTTCCGCCGCATCAACGACATCAAGGGACCAGTGCAAGAGATCCCCAATCCAGACGCGCGCGTGCAGGTCAATCCGGCTGTGCGCGACCGCTATGGCATTCCGGTGGCGCATCTGTCGGGGACGAGCCACCCCGAGACCGTGCGCACCGCCTCATTCATGCGCGAGCGGGCGATCGAGTGGCTGCGAGCATCGGGCGCTATAAAAGTGTGGGGTCGGCAGCCGCAGCAATACCTGTCGGGCGGGCAGCATCAGGCTGGCACCTGTCGCATGGATGAAGACCCCGCGCATTCGGTTGTCGACAATTTCTGCCGCGTGCACAGCCAAAGCAATCTCTTTGTCGCCGATGCATCGCCGCATGTAACCAACGGCGGATTCAACCCGGTTGAGACAATCATGGCGCTGGCCTGGCGGACAACCGAACATATCGTGGCTAATTGGTGAGGAGGACGACATGAATTGTGAAATCAGTGACGGGCAGGTGGACTATTACCAAAACAACGGCTTCGTGGTCATCGAGGACTTTTTGCATGCCGACGAGCTGGAAACCTGGCGGATGTTTGTCGGCGAGGCAGTGGAAAACCGCGGGGCGCGCAAACTGGCGGACGGCAGCATGCTGGAGGAGGACGATTATTACTCGCGCGTGTTTGCCCAGCGCATCAACCTGTGGACCGACCACGCCGGCATGCGCGAGCTGATGCTGGACGCGCGGCTGGGCAAAATGGCGGCTACTTTGGCTGATGTTGATGGCCTGCGCATCTGGCACGACCAGGCGCTTGTCAAACCAGCCTGGGGCAATCCCACCGCCTGGCACCTCGACAATCCCTATTGGTCGTTCTATTCGCGCGCTGCCATCAGCATCTGGGTGGCGCTGGATGATGTGACGCGCGACAACGGCTGCCTCTACTTCTTGCCCGGCACGCACAAAACCGCGACTTATGATAATGTCGGCATCGGCAGCAATATCGGCGACCTGTTCAAAGCCTATCCGCAGTGGGCTGAGCAGCGCGCTGTGGCTGTCGAGATGAAAGCCGGCAGCTGCTCATTTCATAATGGCCTCGTGGCACATGGCGCTGCCGCCAATATGACGCCCCATGCGCGCCGCGCCATGACCTGCGCCTACATGCCCGATGGCAGCGTCTTCAACGGCCAACGCAACATCTTGTCGCAGGAACAAGTCGACAGCTACCCGATCGGCGCTGTGCTGGACGATGAACGGCAAACTCCGTTGATCTACCATCGCAGCAAGCCCTATCTGAGTGGCTGAGGGATCCCCCAAAATCCCTCCCTAAAAAAGTGAGGGAGGGGCTATAAGCGCTCGGCGCATCAGCCGCGGAACGGCACAGTGCCCGTATTGTCCAGCGGGTATCCCCAGCGATTGATGTAGCGCATGCCGTCCAGGAATTCGTCGCCCAGCGCAGCCAGTTCGCGCTGCAGCAGCCTGTCTAGCCCGGCTTGCAACTCGGCGCAGTCGGAGCGGTCGACCAGGTTCTGCAACTGATACGGATCGGCCTCGTTGTCGAAGAGCAGCCAAGGACCCGCCAACGTGCGGCAGTAGGTATATCGTTCCGTGCGGATGCCGCGGTATTCACGACCACCGATAGCCCGCGTCCATTCGCCAAAAGGGTGAAAACAAGCCAACAGAGCGCAGTCGCTTGGTGTTGATGCGCCCGAAAGCGTCGGCGAAACATCCGCGCCTTCGACTGTGGCTGGGATGGGCAGACCGCAGATGCCCAGCAGGGTCGGCATGATGTCGTGGGCGTTCAAAAAAGTGCTGGCTTGGCGCGGCTGACGACCGTATTTGGCCGGATAACGCAACAAAAAGGGCACACGAATCGACTCTTCATAGGGCTTTTGCTTGCGTTCTGTGCCTTGCGAGCCCAACATATCGCCATGGTCCGAGGCGAACACCAGCACGGTGTCGTCCGCCAGCCCGCAATCGTCCAGCGTGCGCAGGATCTCGCCGACGCTCTGGTCGATGGCGCTGCCATGCGCGTAATAGCCAGCCAGCCATTCGCGCGCAGTTTCTGCCAGTTCCGCCGGCACATTGGGTCGCAAGGCGATTGAGTCGGCATCGTACCGGTCGCGGAAGCGCTTGGGCGCTGTTTCATAGGGGTTGTGCGGCGGTCCCCAGCTCAGCACGAGCATGAAAGGCCCCTCGCCCGCCCGCGTCTCGATATAGCTGCGCGCATCGGCTGTCTGCGCGAAGACATCGTAGCCATCCCAATAGCGCAATGTGCCATCATCGCCGGCGTAATAGGCCGACCGATTGTAGTCATGGCTGCATTCCAGCGCCTTGAAATATTCAAAACCCAGTCGGCGCTCGGGCGGGATGTAGCTGCTGCGGCCGCGCCCATCCACATGCCACTTGCCGATGTAAGCGGTGCTGTAGCCTGCACGCTTGAAGGCATCGCCCAAACCAACTGGCTCGCTGCTAATCGGCACATCATTGACGATCACGCCATGCGTCAAGGGATATTGCCCGGTCAGAAAACTGGCTCGCCAGGGACAGCAAACGGAATAACCGGAGATGGCATTGGGAAAGTTGAGGCTCTCGCCCGCCAGCCGGTCGATATTGGGCGTCTGCACCTGTGTGTTGCCGGCATAGCCCAAAGCCTGCAAGCGCCACTGGTCGGTCAGCAGAAAAACGACATTGGGTTTGGTCATGCTGCGCGCCATGCGGTTGCCTAGCCCCAAAAGGCGTCCCATTCCTGACGGAAGGCAGCCAGCCCTTCGTCCACATTGCAGGCGCGTCTGCCCAGGGCCGCGGCGGTGCGCTCGGTTTTGGCGCGCGTGCGATAGGGGATGCCGATATGCAGCGCCTCGTCCAGCACGGCTTCGGGCGTGAGCATGGGATAGATGAGCGAGCGGTCGGCGTCAAAGACATCGGCGATGCGATAGGCCAGCTCCATGCGTCCGATCCATTCGCTACCGAAGCAATGAAAGATGCCCTGCCCGTCATGCGCTGCCAGCCTCAGCAACAGGTCCGCGCAGTCGGACGCCAGGGTCGGGTTGGCTTCGTCATTGACTTTGGGACCTGTCCAGACCGCAGCCGGCAGACCCGCCGCCAGCCGATACATGACATAAACCGAGAAGTCGAAGCCCAGCCCGTTGTCTTTGCGCTGCAGCGACTGCGCCGCATAATTCAGCCCATAGATGCCGGCCAGCCTGGCCACGGCAGCGTCCAGCCCGTCCATCGCCAACAGGTCGCGCTCGGCCACAACTTTCATCACGCCATAAAAATTGACGGGATTGGGCGGAGAGCATTCGTCCACCAGCCCGGCTCGGCCATCAAAGACCCAGTCGGACGACACAAACACCATGCGCGCGCCAACTTCTCGGCAAGCCTCGCCCATCACGCGGGTGCCATCGACCATCATCGACCAGCACATGTCGCGGCGGTCATACATCAAACGGTGATCGAGGATGGCCGCGGCATGGATCACCGCATCGGGCTCGTGCTGCAATATCGACCGGCGGATCGCCTCGTGGTCGGACAAGTCCAGCGCATCCAACGTATAGTCAACCGGCCATTCTGGCTCGGGACCAAATTGTGAAGCGACGACCTCAAAACCGCGTCGCCGCGCCAGGCGAATCACATTGCTGCCGACCAGGCCTGTGCCGCCAGTTACATACAATTTCATATCGCACCTCATTTTTTCCGCAAGCGCGCATTGAGCCTGGCGATGCGCTCCGCCATTTCTGCATAAGCCGCGCGCAGGTCTGCAGGGCTGGCTGTGCCAGATTGCGCCGTAGCAATGACCACCGCTTCGGCCTGGGCATATTCCGCGCAGGCATCGGCCACAGCAGACGCGATGTTATTGGGGATGGTGGTGACGCCATTGGCATCGCCATGCAGCAACATGTTGGGCTGCACAAGGATGCCGCCCACCTGCACAAGCTCGTGAAGGGTCAGCAGGTGCATGTAGCCGTGCGCGCAGACAATGCCATCACAGAAGACCGGGAAGTTCAGTGGCGCAATGCCGGCCAAGTCTCTGCCCTGCCCATCGGTGACCAGCCCGGCCGCGCCAAATGCCGCAAAGGAATTGCAGAGCACATCGCCAAAAATAGCCGCCGCGCCCTGCGTATCCAGGTTTTGCATGACAACGACCGCCGGTCCTGCCAACTCGTCCCAGCGGCTGATCAAGTCGGGCACGATCGGCAACTGACGGTCGGGCGGCCTCGTGAACGTGCGGCAGGTGACGGTCGATGCAAAGCCAACCATGGGCGGCAGTTGCGGGAAGCCCGCCTTGACAGCTGGCTGCATGAAACCGCGATTGCGCGGCCGCACTTCAAAAAGCTCGATGACATTGCAAATCGTGGCGGTGTCGTATTGTCGCAGTTTGTCCAGCACGCCTGGCTGCATCGCCTCCCCCTTGTCTGTCCGCAATTCGGTGAATTTGATTGCTATTGTAACTGGATTTACACAGAGAGCACAGAGGACACAGAGGACACAGAGAGTGACTTCAATGGGGATAAAGCTGCCAATCCGCAGTTTATTTGCCGCATCTGGCTTGGGTGAAACGCATCATTAATCATTTCCAGGCCTTGGCATCAGCCAAGTTGCCTTGCCAACATTCCCTCTGTGCCCTCTGTGCCCTCTGTGCCCTCTATGTAAAGATTTTGTGTCCTCTGTGCTCTCTGTGTCCTCTGTGTAAAGTTTTTGTGCTGCGTTTGCCCTTGCTGTCGCCGCCAGCCAGCGCGGGATATGGTACACTCACGCCCATGAAAATGCGGCGTGGCGTCATCGAACATTTTGAGGCGCGCTCGGTCTTTCGTGGCTTGCTGCAAGGCGCGGAATTTGCGAATCGCGTCGGCGGCAGTTGCATTTATGGCTGTCCGCGCTGTGGGCATCGCATCCGTTTTCGCTGGCGCAGCTTCTATCAAGCGGCTGGCAGCAGCCCGTTCAAGCGCAAGCTGCGGCGAATCCTCGATGACCTGACACCACAGCTGGAAGCGCGCAACTGCCTCGACTTCCACTGCCCGAGCTGTCAGGCGACAACGCGCATCGTCTACAGCATGACCGACAGCGGCGGCTCTACTTGTCACTTCGACCTGTATGCCGCGCTGGTTGGCGAGGGGAAAGCCCGCCGATGAAGAATCTGCTGGCGACACTGCACGACTATGACCCGGGCATGCTGCCAGCTTTGGCAGATGTCTGGAGCCTAGATGCCAAACGGTTCAACGATGACGAGCTGATAGAAGCGCTGCACAGGCACATGCAAGATGAAGCAGCGGTCCAGGCAGTCTGGGACAAGCTGGAGGAGAGCTCGCAGGGCGCATTGCGCACCTTGGCCGGCAGCGCGCAGGGCAGAATGACCAGCAGCTTGTTCGCCCACACGGGCAACGGCAAAATCCGCAAACTGGGCAGAGCGCAAATCGCCCGGCTGCGTCCGCATATTGAATCCGAGAACATCGCCGAGACCTTGTATTACCGCGGGCTAATTGGCGAGGCGCACGACAAAGCCGCTGGCAACATCGTGAGCTTCGTCTATGTGCCCGGCGACCTGGTGGCGCGCCTGCCGCTGCAAAAGACCAGTTATGGCAGCCTGGACGCGGCCGACCCCGCGCATGCCGCCGCCTCGCTGGCGCTGGAAGTCATCGACTCGCTGCCGGCCGATGCCTTTCAGCGGGCAGATACCACCATCGTCGATGACATGACCAGTCTGCTGGCGATCTTGCAAGCCGGTGCAGTGACATTGCAGGGCGACCATTTTCATGCCGACAGCCTGGCAAATATCCGACCTGTCTTGCTGAGCGACGCCACCAGCCGTTTGCCCTTTCTGCTGGGGATCGGCAGCAGCGCGAAGCTGCTCGCCATCGAAGACGGCAAAGCCCTGCCCCGCCGTCAGGCAGCGCGCGACTGGCTTTCGGCCACGCGCGCATCGCAAGTGCGGACGTTGGCAGACGCCTGGCGCAAAAGCCAAAGCTGGCGAGACATGTGGCATATTGACGGTCTGCTGCCCGACGACTCGGGTTGGGCCTATGATGCCGCGGCGGCGCGCAATGCCATCATGCGCTTGTTGGCCGAGCTGCTGCCTGCCAGTGGCTGGGTCTCTCTCAGCGAGCTGATTGAGCTGATCAAAAGCACCCAACCAGACTTTCAGAGGCCCGATGGCGATTATGACAGCTGGTATATCCGCAACGACGAAGGCGAGTTCCTGCGGGGATTTGAAAGTTGGGATGCGGTGGAAGGCGCTTTGATCGAATACCTGGTGGCTGGACCCATGCACTGGCTGGGGCTGGTGGATATCGGCGATGATCTGCTGCGTCTGACGGCTTATGGTCGCGCTTTCCTCGGCAACAGGGATTGGCCCCCCATGACCGAGCAGCCCACACCATTCAACGCCCGCGACGATGGCGCGCTGCTGGTATCGCGGCGGGTGAATCGCTTCGAGCGCTTTCAGCTGGCGCGCTTCGCCCATTGTGTGCTGGCCGCCGATCCCTACATCTACATGATCGATGGCGAGAGCATAGAGCGAGCGGAGGCGCAAGGCATCAGCCGCCAACAAATCCACACATTCATCGCCAAGCAATTGTCAGGAAGCCCGCTGCCGCTGCCCATCATCAAGCTGCTGCGCGATTGGGGGACGGGCGCCAGAACCCGCGTGAGCCTGGAGACGCACATCGTTCTGCGCACGACATCGCAAGAAGAACTGGACAAGATCTTCGCGTTTCCCGCTTATCGCCGCTATCTGGGCGCGCGACTGGGGGCGATGGCCTGCGTTGTGCGCGCCGACCAGTGGCAGCAGTTGCAAGCGCGGCTCGACGAAGACGATATTGATGTGGATGCCTCGCGCCTGGAACGCGGGCCGGCTTAGTCGCTCGCCTGCTTGATGCCCAGTTGATAGACAGCGCCTTTCTTCCAGCCAGCCAGCCGGGCGACATCGCGCGCCGCCCTGGACAAAGACTCTCCGGCCGTCAGTCGCTCCAGCAGCGCCGCCTCCACCTGTGGCTGTGTCCAGTTGCTTTGGCTCGCTTTTGCGCCGGCGATCACCAGGGTCACTTCGCCACGGGGCGATTCCTGCGCAAATCGCTGGTGGAGTTCGCTGGCTGTGCCGCGGTAGAATCGCTCGAACTTCTTACTCATTTCACGCGCCACACAGACGCGCCGTTCCGCGCCCAGGATATCGGCAATCGCATGCAGCGCCGCGCCCAGCCGATACGGGCTTTCATAGGCGACCAAGGTTTCTCGCCGCTCTTTCACACTGTGCAGCAAGTCGCGCAGCGCAGCCGGTTTGCGCGGCAAGAAACCCACATACAAGAAGCGGTCGGTCGCCAGCCCCGCCCCGACCAGCGCTGTCGTCAAGGCGCAGGCGCCCGGCAAAGGCACAACCAGGTAATCGCGCGCTATCGCCTTTTGGATCAACTCCAGGCCGGGGTCGGAAATTCCCGGTGTGCCAGCATCGGATATCAGCGCGACATCGCCAGCATCCAGCGCCGCAAATAGTTTGGACAGCTTGGACAGCTTGTTGTGTTCGTGATAGCTGGTGATCGGCGTGGTTATCTCGAAGTGGCGCAGCAATACACGCGAAGTGCGCGTGTCTTCGGCGGCGATCAAAACAACCTCGCGCAGGATCCGCAGCCCGCGCAGGGTCATGTCTTCGAGGTTGCCGATCGGCGTCGGCACGATATACAGGGTGCCCATGTTCAGCTTTCTGGCGGGAATGCGTGCGCCAGCGCCTCGGGCATGACGCTCTTGAAGGCGGCCAGGCTGTGCCCGCTGCCCAGCTCTACGAAGCGATAGGCCAGGTCGGGGTCGTGCAGCATGCGCCGCTCCAGGATGCCACGCAGCGCCAGCGCCGGCTGCACATAGCGCATATCATGCTCGTAACGTCCGACCGAGTGAAAGATGCGGTTGGGCAAAATGGGCAGGTCGCGAAAGCGCTCGGCAACTTCTTGTAACAGATGCACAGCGATGCGGCTGCCCAGCGGCGGCGAAACCATGATGAGATGCTCGAAGATGGCCGGGTTCTTCAAAGCCGCGTGCGCCGCAGCCACCGCGCCTTCGCCAACCCCGCCCAAGCCCAGGTTGAGCGGCTGAATGCGGTGTTCGGCTTGCAAGAATGGCAGCAACTCCGCCGCCAGCATGGCATAGTGCTTTTCGTTGCCGGTATATTCGTCCAGGCGCTCGGAGTGTGAACCGCTGGCCAGCATCGCCATGATGATGGGCTGCATGCGCCCATGCTTGATGAGCGCATCGGCGATATACGGCGCTTCTAACACGTTGATCGCCCAGGCCCCATCCAGCAGGATTAACAGGCGATAGCTCTTGGCTTCGGCTGCGTCATAGTCGGGCGGCGTGTAGACCCACAGGCTGCGCTGGCTGAAGTTGAGCTGGGTCGAGCTAAATCGGTAGCGATAAATGCGCCCTCGCGGCACGCCGGGCATCGACCGCCAGTTGGGGACAGGCCGCGCGCGGGGCATCTGCAAGATTGATGTGTCGACCGACTGCGCCTGGATGGACTGCGCATTCAGCGGGTCGGCTTGCCAATGCCGGCCAACGCGCTGCATCAGGTCGAGCTCTTGCGCGAGTGGCGTGCCGGGATCATCGACCGCGAACATATAATCGACCAGCGCATCCCGCTCAAAGTGACGTTGGAAGTACCACAGGTTGGTGTCGTCGAGGCGGATCATCTTTTCAAAGGGCGGGTCGCGATTGACGATGTCGATATTCAGCGCGACATTTTGGGCGCTGGGCGAGTCGAAGACGAATGTAGCTTTGTTGCGCTCGACCCACGGGAAGCCGCCCGGGCTCGCCAGCAACTCATCCGCCAGCGCCTGCCGGTTTGGCGCGGGAGTCTGATAGACTTCGCACAAGAATTGGATGAATGATTTCCAACGATAAGCAGCCACAACGCCTTCTCGCCGCATATTGCTCATGGGCATTGTAGCATCTGCCTGGCAATGGCGAAAATACCGCCGCCAGCCTGCGCGAGAGCCGCCCGCTTGCGTTATGATAACTGGGTATCGGCTTTGGAAAATGCAAAAGGAGCGAGACATGCCGGCACGCTATATCTACTCGTTTGGCGAGCCGATCAACCCCGAAGACTTGCATCGGCTGCTGCAACAGACCGATTGGGCGCAAGCGCGCGACCCGCTCGATATTCAGTACCTGCTCGACCACAGTCAACTGACCCTGGGCGTCTGGGACGAAGAGCGGCTGATTGCCTTCGCGCGCGTCATCACCGACGATCGCTACCGCGCGCTGATTGACGATGTGGTGGTGGACGGCGACTATCGCGGACGCGGCATCGCTTCGCATATGCTGGACACTTTGCTGAAACGGCTGGAACACATTGAGCAAGTCATGCTTGATTGTGATATTGATCTCGTCCCCTTCTATGACAGATTTGGCTTCAGTCAAAAAGAATGCGCCGCGATGCTGCGCGACAACCGCCGCTGATGCGCCCGGCACGAGCCAGCCGCGACCAATAGGAGACAGCCTCTTTGCGCCCAGACACGCTATCCTCCAACCCGCATATCCAACCATTCACGCGCACGGGCGAACGCGACGCCAGCCCCGATATCCGCCAGCAGTATGGCGTGGAGCGCGTCTACAACATGGCCAACAATGAAAATCCGCTGGGTCCTTCGCCGCGCGTGATCGAAGCGATCGCCCAGGCCGCGCCCGAGCTGAATGCCTATCCTGACTGGTCGGATATCGGGTTGCGGCGCGCCATCGTCGAAAGTTTGGGACGCGGGCTAACGGCGAAGCATGTCTACACGGGCTGCAGCGGCTTTGAAGCGCTGGAGTTGATCGCCCGGGCATTTCTGCGCTCTGGCGATGAGTTGATCTTGTCCTCGCCCACCTTCAGCGGCGCATACCAGAAAGTTGCCCTGCCCCTGGGCGCGCGCGTGGTTGATGTGCCGCTGGAAGCCGAAACTTTTCGCTATCGCCCAGAGGCGGTGCGGGCTGCTGTGACAGACAAGACGCGCCTGATCATGGTCTGCAATCCCAACAACCCGACCGGCACGGTCATCACAGCCGAAGCCATGGACGAATTGATGCGGGGCTTGCCAGAACATGTCCTGGTGGTCGCCGACGAGGTCTATCATCATTTTGTAACTGACGCGGCTTATCCCGACTCGCTGCGCTATGTGCTCGACAAAGCGAATCTGGTCATCGTGCACAGCTTCTCCAAAGCGTATGCCCTGGCCGGCCTGCGTCTGGGTTATGGCATTGCCAAGCCAGCAATCGCCAACTATATCGCCGGCTTGCAACGAGGTTTTCATCAGAACAAGCTCGCGCTGGCAGCTGGCATCGCAGCTTGTCAAGACCAGGCACATCTGTTGCGCGCGGTGGAGTTCTTGCATGGCGAAGCGCGCTGGCTGTGCGAGCAGCTCGATCATCTGGACATCCGCTATTGGCAGCCGGCCGCCAACTTTGTCTTGTTCGAGACAACAATGCCCGCCGACAACCTCAACCAAAAGCTGCTGGAGCGCGGCTTTTTGCTGCGCCCGCAAACGCGAATCGGGCTGCCCTATTGCATGCGCGTCAGCCTGGGTACGCGAGAAATGAATGCGGCATTTGTCGATGCGCTGGCGGAAGTATT
>JAJDZQ010000114.1 GCA_022824565.1 Anaerolineae bacterium
ATCAGGTCGACCTTGCCGGCGAATTCGGGCAGCAGCGAGGGCAGCACATATTTTTTGTCGCCCCAGATGAGGCGGTTGCGCCAGTCGCTGTCGCGTCCACTGGCGAAGAGCTCGAGCGTGCGCTGACGTTGCTGGGCAGATTCGTTGACTGTTTCGACTGTCTGGAATGGCAGCGGGACATTCAAGGGCTTGGCTCGCTGCCCGTCTTTGTCGTATTTGCCATCCCAGATGAGCTCGACCATTGGCGGGGTTTCCTTGTGTGCTTGGGCTTGCAGCGGCATCGCGGCCTATTTTGACAGCACGCTAGCGGTATGTTATGTTATCTGTAAGTGAAGACAACAACAAGAGCGAGTGGGCGCATGGACAGGACAGCGGCGGATGCGAGAATGAGCGCAGGAATCGAGCCGGACGGCGATGCGGTTGCCTCAATTGCCCCCGACACGCCAGCATTGACAGCCGAGCAGCGCGAACTTGTCGCGGCATTGCATCGCAGTTTCCAGCAGGCCGCGCGTGGCGAGACCCGACCTTTTCACGAATTCTTGCGGGAATTGCGCCAGGAGCGGGAAGCGGAAGAACATGCAGCTAATCCAGACGCCAGAGTTTGAGGCGCAGGTCAAGCAGCTCCGAAAGACTTACCGTCAAATTGACAGAGACCTCGCGCTATTGAGTGTATTGGAAGAGGGTGTCCGTCCCCAAGACACAAGATTGCAGAATATGGGCGGCATGGAGGTCTACAAGGCGCGCTTGCCCAACACTTCTGCCAGGGTCGGTACGCGCGGCGGCTATAGAGTCGTATACCGCGTTAAGGATGGGACAGTCATTCTCCTGCTGCTTATATGGGCGAAGTCGCGAACGGTCGACATTCCGGACAGTGAGATCCGGCGTGTAGCCAGCCAATACTAAGCCGCTTTTACCTGCAAGTCCCCGCCACATCCACCAGCCATAGCCCGCCATCCGCGCCGTTGGCCGCCAGCGCGATGTGTCCGCCGTCCGGCGACAGCCAAGCCCAAGCCCGCGTCGAGCGCGTCAAACGCAAGGGCAACACAGTCAAAGTGCGCAGCTCGCCCGCATCCCGCCGATAACATTGCAGCTGTGGCGCAGCATCTCCCTCGGCAAAGACATATACGCGCTCGCCATCCAGAATAGGCGCAGGATAATTGTTGCCGGGCAGCCTGGCTTGGAAGAGCAGTTCGCTGCCACCATACGCATTCTGCCAATAATAACCGCTGATGCCAGCTCGGACGCGCCCGACCAGCGCCGCCAGACCATCGGCTGTGGGCACGGGCACGGTGAGCGAAGCCGGCATGTCGGTCAGCCGCTGGCTCAACAGCTGTCCAGAGGTGCTGGCTGCAAAGTAGCGCACCGGCTCGCCATAGCCGCCGAAATAGACGGCCAGGAAGACGCCGGGCTGCCGCGCCCACTGAAAACCACGCAGGCTGTATTGATGCAAGCCATCGTGTATCAAGCGCGGAAAGCTGCCATCGGGCTCTGCCGAAAAGAGCGTGTGCAGATCGTTCTGGTAGACCACACGCCGCGCATGGGGCGGGAAAGTCATCTGTGAGCCGCCAAAGAGCGCCGGATTGGGCTCGCCGCTTTGCGTGATGATGGCTGCGCCGCTGTTGGCGATTAGTTCGGGCGTAATCTTTTGCGCATCGGGGTGCTCAATATCCGCAAGCGCGTTGTCCGCCAGGCTGTACCGTTGCCAGTCCAGCCCGGTGAAGAGCGCGCCATCACAGCCAGCCCCAAAGATCAAAGCCGAGTCGTCCTGCCACTCCAGCAAAACGACCTCTTTGTCGCTGATTTGCCGAACCCCGGGCAGGGTCGGCGCGATGGGCGGTGGCGCGACTGCATCGGCGGCCACTTCCAGCTTGATACGCGCGATGTCGCTTTCGGCAAAGAGTTCAAAAGGCGCGCTGTAATTCTGATAGGCACCGGGCGGCAGGGCGTGATCGAGCAGCGCTGTGCCGCAAGCATCGACCAGGTAGCCAAATCCCTCGCCAATCAGGCTATCGGCAGCATCATAGGCGCTCAGGCTAAGGGTGATATGGGTGTAGGCTTCTGCGCCGTGATTGAATAATTCGCCGCGCGCCACCAGACTCTCGCCGCCGAACAAATCTGGCTGGCTGCCGATCTCGGTGTTGAAGAAGTAAAGAGGGAGGGAATCCTGCGCCTGGACAGGCAGCGCCAGCAGCAGGGCGTACAACTGTGCCAGCATGGCCAGCAATGATCGCACCAATCTGATCTTCAATTGTGAATTCACCTCAACAACTATACGGCGTTGCAACCTCTTGTCTACTTCCTGAACTCTATCTGCTGATTTGAAGAGGGCTATTATGCTATTTCGGGCCAAGTGGAGAGCGGGCTATGCAATAGAGATCAAGTAGAAAACGACAGCGTACAAACATTGCAAAGTCTTTTATTGCTTACAATTGGGCAAGCGCTTATGCGAGTCATCCAATGACCCATCTTGATTGTGGTTGGCGAGAGAGTTGCTTGAACGAGAAGGCAGCAAATTCATGCCGAATTTGAAGCCGCGGACAGCAATTCTTAAGACTACTCCACGATTTGAAACACCCGCTGCAAGAAGTAGAGCCACGCCACATAAGAACAGCAATACGTCTATACCGGCGCTGCCTGAATACATCAACAGAAATCCGCAGATAACTGCGATAAGAATGATGAACTGGTAAGGGGTAAAGCGCATTTACGCGCGTCGCACTGTATACACCACGATAAATACAAATGTCAAATATGCGAGGATGTCCCGTGTGGAATGCCCATTCTGCGCGCACAAGACTGCAAAAAATATCGCGAGAATTGAAGTAAACAAGATGAACTTAGGGCCAATCCCCTTCGCATCAACCGACTCGCTCAATGCTGTAGTGGAGTTCATATCCAGACCTCGACTAACTTGCATTCATTATACCACTGAGATATTACAATTCAATTTGCCTAATTTGAATCGCACACGATGTCGATATTCTAACAGAATGCAGCTCGGAATCAAAGCAATTGGACTTGGATAATAGTGGGCGATCCAGATGCGGATCGCCCTTATACATGCTTGGCTATCTATTCGCTTGCGCCAGTCATGCCATCCAGCAACTGGGGCAAGAACCAAATATCCAGCAAGCTGACGTATTCCATATCGCCAGCCAGCGGCGTGCCATCTTGCAGGCTCAGTGGCCCGCTCCATCCAAACATCTGCCCGGCGTTCATGGGGTCGGTCTGGAAGTCGTGAATCTCTTGGGCGAAGGCTTTGAGCGTCTCGCGCGTTTCCATGCTCAGCGCATCGCCAAAGACATAGCCGCCAACGCTGTAATCGGTATCGGTGTAGAAGCCATCATCGCCGATCTCGTCCCACTTCGGCTCCCACCAGGTCCATTCTTGCGACCAAGTGCCGTCCACGACGCGCTGGACGACATCCAGATAGGCGGGACCCCAGTTGTAATAGGCTGCGCCCAGGCAGGCATCTGGCGCTTCTGAACAGCCATTGACATTGCCATAGGGCACGCCATAGCTGGCATCGCCTTCTGCCATGTATTGCCCAGAGACTGTGATGGCTTCGGTGGTGTCGATGCCCGAGATAATCACATCGGCGCCGCCATCGAGGAAGCCCTGCGCCACCTCGGTCGGATCAAGCGTCACGCCCGGAATATTGAACCAGAACCCGATCCAAACGACCTCAAAGGCGATGTCGTCGGCAGACATGTCGTCGCGGTAGTTGTCGGCGCAATAACGCGCGCCCAGATAGCTGCTGGCCGCCAGGCGACGCGTTTCGGGGTTGATTAGCGCGCCCAGATAACCGATATGCCCCGACTCGCTGGTGAGCGCCGCGGCACATCCAGCGATCATACGCGGCAGCTCCATATAGGTATTGAAGTTGCCAACATTGGCGGACGGCAGCTCGGGCAGCTCGTGCATCATGGCGTGCTCGCCTTCGACAATGCTGTTGGACCGAATGGCGTTGCTGCCAGTGATATTGATGAAGGTGACATCGGGGAAGGCCGCAGCAACGACATTGGTGTCTTCTTCAAAGCTGTCGGATGTGGTGAAGATGACGGAAGCGCCATCGTCAACCATGAATTCCACGACATCCATGAGAGTGGTTTCGGGCGAGTCGGCGGGGTTGAGGCTTTCAAACTCCAGGATAGTCGCGCCCGTCTTCGCCGCGACATACTCGCCAGCTTCGTGATGCGAGGTGCTCCAGCCACGGTCGTCGTTGGGACCAACCAATACGACGCCGACTACGAGGTCGCTCTGCGCCACGGCCGGCGCAACCAATGCCAATACGACAGCGACTGCCAGCATGAACAAGGGAATCTTGCGCATTGTATCTTCCTCCACGGGAATGAATATGGACGGGATTTGCCAACTCCAAGTGTAACGCAAATGCCTGACAATGCAAACAGCTCGTGCCCGAAGACCAGCCTTGCGAACCAGCCCGCCATCTAGAGCCGCCGATACAGCGCGATGGTCATTTCGCGGTGGATGCGGATGAGGAAGTCTTCGGCATCGGCGGTCAATGCTTCGATGCGCGGCAGGATAAAAGCGGGCATGCGGCTGCGGCGGAAGCCTTTCGCATATTCGCGCAGGTCGGCGATGTTGTCGCAGTCGACGACGATCTCGAAAAGAGCGCTGTGGCGGGCGCGCAATTGATTCGCAGCAACGGCAGCCTGCAACGCCGCGTCGGCCGCGTCTCTTTCGGGGCTGGTGGCGCTGGCATCGACCTCGCCAATGGTCCAGCAGCCGCCGGGCAGGTCCAATTCGATGCGCCGGTTCTTTTTGGTGGGGCGCAGGTCAATCAGCCAGCCGCCAATTTTGAGCGCCCGCCGCACTTCTGACAGGGCATGGACCATGCCCGCAATGTCGATTCATCAGAATGAGAGCGCGAAGATCGCCCCATCAAAACAAGCATCGCGGAACGGCAAATGCATGGCGCTGGCAGCCAGGCACTTGGCGCGAGGCAACTCATCATAGCCAGCCGCATCCAAAGCGTCTGGCAGGTCGATGCCCAGCACATTCTTGGCACGTTCAGCATACTTGCGCGTCAGCCGCCCGTCGCCGCAGCCAATCTCCAAAACACAGCCGACATCTTCTGCCAGCATGTCTTGCAGGTAGCTCTGCTCTGCGCCCGCTGTATCGCTTTGTATCGCCACTGCGCTCAACCGCAAGCGCCAGTGCGAAAGACATAAGCATGATTCACCCAGCCGGCCAGGCCCGCAAAGTCGACCATAAACCAATCGCCCGACAGTCCCGTTGCGCTCATGTTGGTCTGAAATGGGATTTCCGCGATGACAGGATAAGCGAGGCCCGGTCCCTGACGCAGGTTGATAATGTCAACAGTGCGCAGACTACAGTCAGTCAGCGGGCTGGCATCCGGCACCGCTATGGCTGTCACTTCGGGCGCTGCATTCGCTGCCATGGGGGCATCGCAATTTCCCGATCGAAACACATAATCCCGGTTGACCCAGCCGCCTTGGCCCGCATATTCGACCAGGAACCAAGCCTGGGCTATGGCTGTCGCGTTCAAGCTCGACTCGTTGGGGATCTCGGCGTAGATGTCATAGTCGAGCCCAGGCCCAGCGCGCAGATTGAGGATGTCGCCAGCTGTCAGCCGACAGTCAGACAGCGCTTGCCCGGCTGAGACCACCGTCTCGGCTGAATCCGCTTCCGACCGGGTCGCTTCTGGGCCCGTCTGCGTCGTTTCCGCTGCTGGCGTTGGAGTCTCGATCATGGGCGGCAGGACGATTGCGCCCGCCTCGCCGAGGGAAGCGCAGCCCGGGCTGACTGCCAGGTATTCCGCGTGCGCCCAACCCAACTGGCCTTCGTAATTGACCATGAACCAGTCGTCTGTTCTTGCTCTGGCGACCAGCCTGACACCGCGCGGCATCGACAGCAAGCGAGAGTAATACAGGCTGGGTCCAGAGCGCAGGCTCAAGAAACCGCTGGTTTCCACTTCGCAGGCGGTTGTCGAGGCAGGACCTGTTTCCGCGGGGGGCGGCGGACTGTCGCTCGTCTCGGCGATTGTTTGCATGGCTGGTTGACTGCCTGGCAAAAGCGCCACCGTACCCGCCCGGGTAATCCAACCGCAGGTCATGCCATCGACCTGTTCCGCAGCCAGATCGGAGACTGCGCGCGGCGCGGTGGCTGCGTCCAAAAACTTCAGCCTTCCCTGCTGTCGAAAACAGACTCGAATCTCGGCATTGGCATTGCCCCAAACATCAACAGCGCCGAGGACGCCCTGGGCGATCAACCCGGCATTGCCCACGCCAGCGCTGCCCACCGATCGACATTGAGTCTCGAAAGCGCGGAAGCCGCTGACGACGATGTCTGCTGGCAAATTCGCGCAAGTATCAACAGGCGGTTTGGGGGTCGGCGTCGGGGTCGGCGGCCAGGCTGAAACATCCTCTTCTTCCACACAGTTCTGTCCGTACCACACGCGCTCATCTGGATAGAGAAAGACATTT
Organism: Anaerolineae bacterium; assembly: GCA_022824565.1. Classification (GTDB taxonomy): domain Bacteria; phylum Chloroflexota; class Anaerolineae; order Aggregatilineales; family Phototrophicaceae; genus UBA6055. Next base: position 6,471 of record JAJDZQ010000114.1, read on the forward strand.
TGCCTGGTGAAGTCATCAAGTTGCGCGCAATCATAAATGGATTGGCCTTGCGCGCCCGCTGCAATCAACGCCAGCCCCAGCACCAGCCAGGCTCGCAAGCCCTTGGTCAAAAACGCCCGGTTGGTTAGGTTTCTCACAATCTGCATGGCGATTTCCTTCACTCGCATTTATTGCATGATAATCGCGTTCTATAATCCATGTCAAATCTTTGGGATACAGGGTCGCTTGCGCATGATGTCTGACCCCACGCTCAACATCGCAGTGGACCGCGAAAGCGCGACGCCGATTTATCGCCAGTTGATCGCGCAGATCCGCAGCCTGGTCGAAAGTGGCGACCTGCCGGCCGGCGCTCGTCTGCCAGCCAGCCGTTCGCTCGCCCGCCAGCAGGGCATCAGCCGCATCAGCGTCGTCAATGCCTATCGGGAATTGCGCGACGCGGGATTGCTCAGCAGCCAAACAGGCAAAGGCACTTTTGTCGCGCGCCAGCAGACCGCCAGCGCCATGCCTCGCGCACAGCCGCCCGAACCAAGCCAGCGCGCCCCCGCCCTGCGCCACATGCTGCGGACCGACCGCCGCGAGGGCATCATCGACTTCAGCGGCGGCACGCCACCCACCGAGTTCTTTCCGGTGCGCTATCTGCAAGACGCCATCAACCAGGTCATCGATCGGGATGGCGCGGATGCTTTGTCCTACGAAGTGGCGGAAGGCTATCAACCGCTGCGCATCGCTGTGCGCGATTATGTGCGGGCGATCGGCATTCGCTGCCGCCACCAGGATGTGCTAATCACCGGCGGCGCGCAGCAAGCCATCGACCTGGTCGTGCAATCGTTGATGAAGCCTGGCGAAACACTGCTTACTGCCGACCCGACCTACCTGGGCATCATCGATATCGCTCAGGCGCGGCGCGTGCGCATCCATGGCTCGCCAGTCGACGACCAGGGCATCCGCATCGACGCGCTGGAGCAGGCTTGCCGCGACTTGCAGCCCCGCCTCATCTATGTCATGCCCAGCTATCAAAACCCGACGGGCCACCTGATGCCCTTGCACCGCCGCCGACAACTGGCGCGACTCGCGGCTGACCTGCGCATCCCCATCCTGGAAGACGAGGTCTACCGAGAATTCCGCTTTGATGGCGAGGCGCTGCCCCCCTTAAAAGCGCTGGATGAAAGCGGCGTGGTCATCCACACCAACGCCTTCACCAAGGTGCTGTTGCCAGGCGTGCGCATCGGTTATCTGGTGGCGGATGGCGCCTGGCACGAGCGGCTGGTGCGTGTCAAACAAGCGGCCGATATCTCGACATCGGGCTTGAACCAGCGGGCGATCCACCTGCTGCTGGAGCGAGGCGTGCTGGGCAAGCAGCTGGAGCGCAATCGGCTGGAGTTGCGGCGACGGCGTGGCGCGGCCTTGGCGGCGGCTCGGCGGCATTTTCCAGCGGACGCCAACTGGTTTTCGCCGCGGGGTGGCTTGTATCTGTGGGTGGAGCTGCCGGCGGACGGTCCCAGCGCGGCGGACACACTGCATGCGGCGCTGGAGCAGGGAGCGGCATTTGCGCCGGGCGATCAATTCTCGACGCGCGGCCGCCACAAACAGGCGCTGCGGCTGAACTTTGGCTTGCATCCGCCAGCATTGATCGAAGCCGGCTTCCTGCGCATCGGCGAGGCTTGGCGGAGCTTGCGGGCGGCTAGGGCAGTGGAAAGCCTGGAATCGCCGCGTCAATCGCCGCCATGATGCGCCGCGTCTCTGCCAGCGCGACGATGATTTGCTGATAGTGCGTCAGGTCTGCGTAGGACAAGTTGCGCCCGCGCCGGTCTTTCAGCCACTTATGCGGCACTTGATAGCCGCCGATGTGGAAGTCCCAGATCTCCCGCGGGACGCCGCCGACATATTGCGTCTTGTTGATATACACGCGCCCGCCGCTCTCGACATATTTGGGATAGCCGCGAGCCACTTCGTTGTCGCCTTCGATATCGAATGTGGTGATGAAGTCCGACAGCTTGGGCGATTTCAGCAGGTGCAGGCTCACCAACTGCGCGCCATAGCGGACGAGCTCCCCGAACAAGCCGACATCGGCTGTCAGGGGCAGGCGCGGAAAGTCGATCTTCAAGAATTCGGCATAGCGCTGGCGGTAGCTCGGGCTGTGGAAGATGGCGTAGACGTAATAGAAGATGTCTTCGGGACCGAACCAGGATGCCCCCGATTGCCCCCACCCTAAATCCCTCCCCCAAACTGAGGGAGGGACTTTCGTCGCGCTTAGCGAGCTTGCTGGAGACGACGGATCCCCTTCCAGACTCACCGCAGAATCGTGACCAGAAGCCCCCTCCCTCGCTCTGGGGGAGGGGGTTTGGGGGTGGGGGCCAGCGAAGGCGCTGCCTTCATCGCTAACCCCCCTCGGTCCCCCCAAAGCGTTGGGGGGAAGATCATAACTTGAACTTGCCTCGCCAATGGCGGCGCTCCCCTCTCCAATGCTTGGGTCGCATAGACACTGACCTACGGGAGGGGCTGGGGGTGGGGTTAGAAAAGCGCCCCCCTCGGTTTGGAAAGGCAAGCCCAGCTTGGCTTCCAGTTCGGCGACGAAAGCTTTCGAGAGGTTGGGTCGGCGGCCCTTGTGGCTTAGGGGGAACTCGTCTGGATCTGTCAGTTCTTTCTGTTTGGTGGGGTATAGATAGAGAGGAAACACTTGGTTTCCTTCGCGGCTTCGGTTTGAGATTACACAGAATTCGGCTGGTGACGCGACGCAGAACACATGTTGGAATCCTGCTTTAACTTGCTGGCGAGTTGTCAAAAAGCAAAGGTTATCTCTGTTGATGACGTTACGCATGATTTCTCTGCGTGGCATGCAGATAAATCCTTTTGATTTGCCAGTGAAATATGTGTACCGGATATCAAAGGGTCGATAAGCTATAGGCAAAATATGCTTCTGATCGGGTCCACTTTCTCTTATATCCGCTTGCGCCAAGTGTACTTTCCAGTCTCTAACATCTCTTCCTAGATTGTATAATTCTCGCGCCGATTCAGTATCCAACTCAACGAATTTCGTAACTGTATTCCATATGGACTCGGACGTCTCATGAATTGTCAGTGAATCGCGGGCGGTAACTATACCCATAGATGAAGCTTGGAATATTTTCTTTATCGATGGAAACTTTTCATATTCGACATTATTGTCTGAACCAATTGGTACAAACAGCCAATACGGGTGACCAACGTTAATCTCCTGCCATGCATTCGTGCCATGAAATATATTGTCTAATTCTAAGTACTTCGTTGTTCTGGTTCCCCACAGATCCATGTATTGTATTTTCTTGACTTCGATATTGGGGTTTGATTCTTTTACAAATATGCTTATCGCGACACCTTGTTGAATATCAAAGACATTTTCATCCTTGTTTCCGTCAGGTGTAGTTTCGCGCTTTAATACACTACCGTGCAAATTGACGATATAGATTGAGTCAAACGTGCTCATCAGATTCTGTCGCATGCCACGAAAGGTCGGCGCGTCCAAATAGCTATTATTCGTAATGAACGCCAGCACACCCTCGCCCGTCTGCTCAATACGCCACTGCCCGAAGCGGATGAACTTGACATAATCATCTTGCAGCCACTTGGAATTGCGTTCGCCGATTGGCTCGCCATCGACAAAATAATAGTCGCGCACCAGCTTGCCAATCCATTCGCCTTTGTTGGCGCTGTGTCCGCTATAAGGCGGATTGCCCAGCACAACCATAATCGGTTTTTCGCGCTTGATTTCGGCGGCCTGGTTGACTTCATGCGAGATGAACTCGGCGAAAGGCAGCTCGGGCGCTTCGACCGCTTCTTCCAGCGAGTTCGTCAGATAGATGCCCAGCCGCTCGCGGTCCTTGAACTCGTAACCGGCTTCTTTCAGCTGCAGGCTCAGGTTCATGTGGGCGACGGTGTAGGGCGCCATCAGCAGCTCGAAACCGAAGATGCGCGGCAGCAGGTGCTTTTCGACATAGCTCTTCCACAAGCCCTGCTGCCCGGCGAAGGCCTCTTTAATCCGCTCGATGACAAAATACAGGAAAGTGCCGGTGCCGGCGGCGGGGTCGAGGATGAGCGCGTTTTCGTCGGCTAATCCGCGCGGACGGTCGAAGCGGCTTTTCAAGATGTGGTCGACGCTGCGCACGATGTATTTCACGACTGGCTCGGGCGTGTAATAGACGCCGCGGGTTTCGCGCAGGCTTGGGTTGTAGGCGCTGAGGAAGCTCTCGTAGAAATGCACGACCGGGTCGCTTTGCCCCGTGCGCTGACCGAAGTGGGCGAGGATGCTGTCCATATCGGTGTGTCGCAAGATCTCGACCAGGCTCTCCGTCAGCCAGGCCAGGCGCGCGCCCAAATCAAAACTGCTGTGATAGAAGAGGTCGCGCAAGAACGGGTTGGTGCGGGGGATGTCTTGGGCGGCGCCGCGCAGGCTGAATTTCGCGGGATCGCCAGGATAATTCACGCGCGAGGCGAACAGCCCATAAGCCAGCGTTTGGGCGTACATATCGGCGAAAGCGGGGATGTCGAGGTCGGGCAGCAGGGTCTTCTGGAAGGCGGCCAATTGATTTCGCAGGTTTGGGCTGGGCGCGCCGCTCTTGAGATCTTTTTCGATGAAGTGCGCGATGAAGTGGGCGCTGCGGGCGAGCCGATCGGCCAGGTCTTGGGCGCTGTTCACCGATTGGGTCGTTTGCCGGGCGAAGCGCCCCAGCAGGTTGGTCAAGTCGTCATAGGCTTTGGAGATGCGGGTTATCTTGCCGTTCTTCACGCTGGCTATGCGGACGGTGTCGATCTTCTCGCCATTCACATACCAACGGAATTCGAGGTAGTCGGTCAAAATCAGGTTGCCGTGCGCCAGGTAGCGCTTGATTTGTTCTGTTTTTTCCGTGCGGCTCAACTGGTTGCCGGTGTCTTTGGCTTCGACGATGCCGATGGGCACATTGCCCGGCTGTCGCAAGACGACGAAATCGGGCATGCCGATGGCTGTGCGCGCGGGGTCATTAACGGCGTTGAGGCGCGCGTCGGCGCTTTCCAGCAATTGTTGCAAAGCCGGGCGATAGGCGTGCTCGCCGGCCACATCGGTGCGGAATTTGTCTTGAACCTCGCCCAGATACTCGCGGATGGCGCTCATGCGTTTGTCTGCGCTCTCGTTTCGCTCGGTGGCTGCGGCGTATTATGCCACAGGGAATGCTGGTGCGAGCCGCTCACCCGTCCAGATCGACCGGCGCGGCTGCATCGTCAACGCAGTTGGGGTCGCTTTCGATAGCCGCCAGCCCCTGCAGCACATTGCGCGTGGTCGCTTCGTCGCCATTGGCCTGCGCCAGCGCCAGCGACTCGCGCAGCAGCGACCAGCCACGCGTGCAATCGCCGGTGTAATAATGCGACAAGCCCAGTCGATAGCGGCAGGACAAATCGTAGACGCCGTCATCGTGCGCCAGGCAGGCTTGGAAGGCCGCCAGCGACTCGTTGAATTGCCGGTCGCGATAATGCAGCAGTCCCAGCTGGAATTGAGCGGCTGCGTCTGCGGGGTTGTTGTCCACCGAATCTTGGCAGAAGCCCAGGGCGCGAGCGAATTCGCCCACTTTGCGATATGCCAGGCACAGCCTCAGCAAGCCGCGGGCGTTGCGCGGGTCGATAGACAAGACACGGTTGTAGAGGTCGATGGCGCTGCTGTTTTCATCGCGGGCCAGGTACAAGCCAGCCAGCTCCAAATGGGTGGGCAGATAGGTTGGCCGCAGTTCGATGGCGCGCTGCAAATGGTTTATGGCATCGTTGTACGAGCCCACCGACTGCAAGGCATAGGCATAGGCGCGGATGAGGTCGGCATCGTCAGGATTGACCGACAGGCCGCGTTCGCCCGTTTCCAGCGCTTCTGTCCAACGATCGGTATCGACATAGGCGCGGGTCAGCGCGGCATACAGCGGCGTAAAGCGCGGGTTGAGCTCCAAGCCCGACAAAGCGATGGGGATAGCCAAAGCAGCCTGTCCCTGCCAGGTCAATGCGGCGGCTTGCAAAGCGAAGCCTCGCTCATCGCGAGCATCCAGCTCGGTGATGGACGCGCCCAGTTCCAGCGCTTCGGCATAGCGCTCCAGCTCAATTAGCAGGCTGCCATGCGCATAGAGATAGGCGATGCTGCGCGGCCGCTCGGCGACTGCCCTGGCCAATTCGGCTTCGGCGGCCAGCAACTCGTTGTCGATGATCAACTGCGCGGCATAAGCGGCGCGTTGGCTGGGTCGTGGCGTGGGCGTGGGCGGCGGCGCGCCCAGGCTGGTGACGGTGGCGGCCAGCCGATCCCACTGCCAGGCCAGCGCCAGCATCAACAGCGCCAGCAGTCCAACGACAAATAGCAGATTGCGGATGCGGCGGCGTTTGGGCTGTCGGAAGAAGGGCTGCGTATAATCACGCTTGATCTGCATGCCCTAGATGCCTCCAATGGGCGTGGGCGGGATAGCCGTCGGCGGGATGGCTGTGGGCAAGAGCACATTTTCATAGCCCGGGCAATTGGCGCGGATGCCACCCAAACCCTCGTTGATGATGGCGATGATGCTGGGTTGGCTCGTCAGTTGCAGCGCCTCTTGCAGCACCTGCCAGGCTGTATCGCATTGATCGAGAAAGTAATAGGCCAGGCCCCGAATGTAATAGCATTCCACTGCGATCGATCCCAGTGCGACGCAGCGCTCCAGCGAGTCCAGCGCGCTTTCATAGTTGCGGCGGTTGTATTGCAGTTGCCCCAGATACTGCCAGGCTGGCGCATAGGTCGCGTCAATTTCGGTGGCGGTTTCGCAATAGCGGCTGCCTTCCAGAAATTCGCCAACTTCGGCATAGGTTTGGCAGATGCGCAGGTAGGCTTTGGCGTTGTCTGGCTCCAGCTCCAGGATGCGCCGATAGATGCCCACCGCCATCTCCTGATAATTCTGCTGGCGATACTGGCCTGCCAGCTCAAAGTAGGGCGCGGTGTGGTTGGGATTGATAGCCACAGCCTGTTCCAGCGCGGCGATTGCTTCGCTGCTGCGCCCGGTGTAGATGAGCGGGATAGAAAACGCGCGATGAGCGAACGGGTCGAGCGGGTCGAGCTGGGTGGCCTGCAAACCGCGTTGATAGCCTTCTGCATAGCGGCCGATATTGGTGTAGGCAACGGCCAGCGCGGCATGCAAAGGCGCAAAGTTGGCATCGCGCTCCAAGCCCGAGACAGCCACCGGGATGGCGCTGCCGGGGTCTGACCAGATCAATGAACGCGCCTTCAAGGCATAGCCACGCGGGTCGTCTGGCGCCACGGCAATCGCCCGGTCGCCCAGTTCTCGCGCCAATGCATACTGGTCGGCTTCAATCAGCACGCGCCCATATTCATAGAGATAGGCGACATCGTTGGGTCGCTGTGCGATCGCCAACTCAAAATCTGCCAACGCCAGTTCAATATCGCCCTCGTTATAAAGCGCGATGCCCTGCTCGGCATGCTGGCTGGGGAAGAGGGTCGGCGTCGGCGCCCAGCCCAAAAAAGACAGCGCCGCGCCCTGCATCTCGTCGTAATAAAAAAATGTGAGCGCCAGCAAAGTAATGCAGATGCCCAAAATCGTCCCGGCGAAGAGCGCAAGCGGCACCCCCGACAAGCCACGCCGCTGATTGAAAAAAAGCCGCTTTCTGTCGCGGTCGATCCTGCGATAATAGGCCATGGCTATAGTGTAGCACGGCAGCAGGCCGCATCTGCTATACTGGCGCGGGAGCAACCTGCCATGCGACGAATCGGCTTGATCGGCGGCTTGAGTTGGGAATCGAGCGCCGAATACTACCGCATCATCAACCAGGCAGCGCAGCGGAGACTGGGCGGTTTGCATTCTGCCGACTGCCTGCTGCTGTCCTTTGACTTCGCCGAGATCGAAGCCCTGCAGGTGGCGGGCGACTGGGCGGCGGCAAGCCAACGGATGGTCTCGGCAGCGCAGCAACTGGAGCGGGCGGGGGCGGGCTGCATCGTTATCTGCAGCAACACCATGCACCGGATGGCTGACGCTGTGCAGGCAGCGGTCGGATTGCCACTCATTCACATCGCCGATGCCACAGCCCAGCCCATTTTGCAGGCGGGGTTGCACACGGTCGGCCTGCTGGGCACGCGCTTCACCATGCAGCAGGATTTTTATCGCGGACGACTGTGCGAGCGGCATGGCTTGAAAGTGCTCATCCCAGACGAAGCTGGCTGCGCAGCCGTGCATGGCATCATCTACGCAGAGCTGGTGCGTGGCGAGGTCCGCGATGAGTCGCGGCGCGAATACCAGCGCGTAATCGAGCAGTTGCGGGCGGCTGGCGCGCAGGCGGTCATCCTGGGCTGCACCGAGATCAGCCTCTTAATCAAGCCGCAGGACTCGGCCCTGCCCACCTTCGACAGCACCGAGTTGCATGCTCTGGCGGCGCTGGACTGGGCGCTGGCTTGATGTGTTTGAATTTGTCAAACGGGGCAGGTAGAATCGCTGGACAAGGCTCACAACAGCAGCAAGGATAGGAAATGGCAGAAAATACCAAACAGGCGCAGGACATGCAGCCAGCGGCAAGAACCGCAAATAGCCCGGCATCTATCACATTGGCGGACAAGATTGATATTCAATTTATGCCCGAAGCTGGTGACCGCGCCATGTCGATGGCGGGCTTCAATCCGCGCTATCGCGACTTCGTGGACTATATCATCGGCATCACCCACGAAATCTGGGAAGAAAAAGGCATCGGCAAGCTCTACGATTATTATGCCAACACGATACATTTTCACACGGCCAGCGGCACGATGTATGGTCGCGAAGCCGTCTTTGCCAGCACAATCGAAGCCCTGGCCGCCTACCCCGACCGGCGCCTGTATGGCCACGAGGTGATCTGGGGCGGCGATGACCAGGTGGGGCTGTATTCCTCGCATCGATTGATGCACGAAGGCACAAACCGCGGCTGGTCGAATTATGGTCCGCCCACTGGCAAGCGCGTCTGCTATCTCGCTATCGCCGATTGTTTGTGCAAGCGCAACATGGTCGTCGAGGAGTGGGTCGTGCGCGACGAACTCAGCAAGGTGCTGCAGCTGGGCTTGGACCCAGTCGCCACAGCCAAAGAGATGGCGTCGCGTGGGCGTGATGATGCCGCATTTTCGGCGCGCATCGCTGGCGATATTGAGCGCGGCATCGGCCAGCTGCCACCTGCCGAGTGGGTTTCTCGCCCGGGCGAAGCATTCGACCCCGAAGATTTCATCGGGCAAATGTTTCACGAAATCTGGAATTGGCGCTTGCTGAACAAGGCGAGCGAGTTTTATCACGAGAACTTCGCCTTCGAGGGTCCCGCTGGGCGCTCCTTCCTGGGTATCAACGATTTTCACAACTATGTGTTGTCGCTGCTTTCGCCCTTCCCAGATCTTGCCATCAGCACAGATCATTTTTGTTTTGTGGGCGATGCCGAGGCGGGCTGGCGGGTCGCGACGCGCTGGACTCTGCGCGGCACGCATACGGGCTTTGGCCGCTACGGCGAACCAACCGGCAAACCGGTGCGCTTGCTGGGCATCACCCATCATGTAATCAAGGATGGGCTGATCGCCAACGAGTGGACGGTTTTTGATGAATTCGCCCTGTTGATGCAAATCCATGCCTAGCGCCGATGCCGCAGAAAGACGACCGAGTTTGAAGCAGACCGACGACAAGTATTTCACCGCTTCGTTTCGATACAGCCCGATCGACCAGGCGCGCAACATCGCCAACAAGCGACGGGTTGTCGCCATCCAACAGGCGCTGACCGAGCAGCCAATTGACAGCCTGCCCGAGCTCGCGCGAGAAGTATATGCCGCCGATGTCGCGCTGCATGTCACGCACCCCATCAATGAACTGAGCGGCGCTGCAGCCGGACTGTCGGCGTTGTGGCTGCCATTGCGAAAGGCGCTGCCCGATGTAGAACGGCGCGAGTTCTTTGTGGCGGGCGGGCGCTACCGCGATGCCGATATGGTGGCTTGCATGGGCGAATATGTCGGCACATTCGTCAATGACTGGCAGGACATCCCGGCCACGCGCGGCGTCGTCCAGTTGCGCTTCTGCGAGGCGCACAAGCTGCGCGATGGCAAGATCGCCACCAGCTATATCTTCCTGGATGCGCTGGACTTGATGCGGCAGGCTGGTTACTTCCCTATCGCGCCCAGCCTGGGCAAAGAGATGGCCTGGCTGCCACCGCGCACATTGGATGGCGTGGTCTTGTCGCCGCAAGACGAAGAGCGCTCGCAGAAGACAATCGAAACGATCTTGCGCATGCACGCGGCGCTGGGCGATTACAACGGTCAACCGCCGACTCGGTCGGTCCTGGATGAAATGGAACAGGCAGAGCATTGGCATCGCAACTTCATGTGGTACGGACCAGCTGGCATCGGCACGACGCGCGGCTTGAAAGGCTTTGAAGATTATCATCAGATTCCCTTTTTGGTGGCTTTCCCCGACCGCGCGGGCAGCGAGCAGGGTCACTTCATTCGCATCGGCGATGGCTATTTTGCGGTCACGGGTGGCTGGGGCTATCTGCGGGCGACGCACACTGGCGGCGGCCTCTTTGGCCTGCCAGCCACGGGCAAACGGATCAAAATGCGCGTCATGGACTTTTATCGTTGCGATGACGAAACCATCGTCGAGAATTGGGTGCCGATTGATGTGCCGCATATCCTGCTGCAGATGGGCGTGGATGTGTTCGGGCGCATGCGGCATCAATTCCGACAGCATGGCGCGGTGTCGGCAGGCGAATGGCTGGTCGGCGACTGAGCGACAGAGGAGACGGCGTGAGCGAATCGGTGCATAACGCAAACAAACGGCGAATCGGCGATTTGCGCGCTGTTCTCTATGACATCGACGCGACGGCTTTGCGCGGACGGCTGGCGGAGTTCTTTGCGGCCGATTGCGCTGTGCATTTGGCGAATCCGCTGGAAAAAATGACGGGTCCCGCTCAATTGTACGAAGCGGCTTACGCGCCCTTGTTGCAGGCTGTGCCCGATTTGGAACGGCGCGACTTCATCGTCATGGCGGGCGAAAGCAACGGGCAAAACTGGGTCGGCTGCTGTGGGCACTATATGGGCGTCTTTGAACGCGCCTGGCTGGGCATCCCACCGACACAGCACCTGATGGCGATGCGTTATCACGAATTCTTCCGCCTGGAAGACGGACAGATTGTCGAGATGCAAGCGCTGTGGGATATCCCGCAAGTGATGATGCAAGCGGGTGCCTGGGCGATGTCGCCAAGCCTGGCGGTGGAATGGGTCGTGCCGGGTCCTGCCAGCAATGACGGCATCATCAGCGCCGCGCACGACGAAGTGGAATCCGCCGCCAGCCTGCAATGGGTGCTGGACATGCTCATCGGTTTGAAGCGCAATGAAGAAAGCGTCGAAGCCATGCAGCTGGACAAGTTCTGGCATCCGCAGATGATGTGGTATGGACCGGCCGGCATCGGCTCTATGCGGCGCATCAGCGGCTTCCGCAACTGGCACCAGATTCCTTTCTTGAAAGCCATGCCCGATCGCGACGCCTTCACCGACAGGCGCAGCGTCTTCTTCGCAGACAACGCTTATGTCGGCTTCACGGCATTCCCCGGCATGCAAATGACCATCAGCGGCGATGGCTGGCTGGGAATCGCGGCATCGGGACAGGCGATCACCATGCGCAGTCTCGACTTCTGGCGCATGGAGAATGGGCGCATCCGCGAAAACTGGGTGCTGGTCGACCTGCTGGATGTCTATTCACAGCTGGGGGTCGATGTCTTCGACCGCATGCGCGAGCTGACAGTCGCGCGGCACGGGTTCTACAACCCCTCGCCCATTTAACCCCTCGCCCAGCCCCTCCTTGAAGAGACAGTGTAGGGGCGAGGCGGTGACTCGCCCATTTAACCCCTCCCCCAGCCCCTCCCCGACGAGTCAGGGAGGGGAGTCAACCCCTCCCCCAGCCCTGTCGGGGGGACCGAGGGGGGTCAGCCTCCCCCTGACTCGTCGGGGGGATTGAGGGGGGTTCAGCCTCCCCACTACGCGGCTTTCGGGGGGATTGGAGGGGGGTTACATGGGCAGTTGCGCGGACGGGATATCAGCCAGGCGCAGATTCGCCTTATCGCGCGCCGAAAGTTGCGGGCTGGTCAAACCCCAGTCGATATTGGCTTGTGGATCGTCCCAGGCGACACCAAATTCGTCCGCGCCATCATAATAGTTGTTGACGATATAGAGCAGTGTGCAGTCGGTGTGAGCGGCGAATCCGTGCGCGACGCCTTCGGGAATGAAGACGCCAACGGGGTCAGCGCCGTCTATGTCAATCGTCGCGGACTGCCGGTAGCTCGGCGAGCTGCGCCGCAAATCGAAGAGTCCGACGCGGATGCGCCCGCTGGTTAGGCACCAGTAATCGATTTGTTTGAAGTGATAATGCAATCCGCGCAAGACGCCGGCTTGGCTGTCGCTGCGGTTGCTCTGCAGGCGCGCCCAGCTGACCTGCGGGAACCACTCGCTGCGGAAGGTTTCCATGAAGCGACCGCGGGCATCGGCTGCGGGCTTAAATGGCACCGTCATAAGATCTCGGATGACTGGGTGAGGACGAGCAGGATTGAGAGGCATGATGAAGACCCAGAGCGCGTAATCGCAGCACAGTATCACAAATTGCAAGCAGAGCGCAAGCTGGCAGTTTGCACGGGAGCTGGCTGGCATCAATATGCGAAAACAGACTGGCAATCGAGACTGATAGCGACCATAATGCCATCATCAATGATCGCAAGGACAGGAGCGCAACTATGGCAATCGCGGTGATGGCAGTGATTATCGCGCTGAATATCCTGCTGCTGCTGGCGGTCATGCGCATCGGCACGCGCGAAGAGCATGCAGGCGAAATCGCGGCGACCGATTCTCCCGCTGTGCTGGCTTGGCGAGCGCGCGCCCAAAGCAACCACAGCTCCGCCGAAGCCAGCGACGCCTGATCTCCGCCAATGCGCATCGGGCTGTTGACCGCCGAGCTGAACCGCGCAAACGGCTGGGCAACTTACAGCTCCAATTTGGTCGAGGGCTTGCAAGCGCTGGGTATCCAGACAGTCATCGTCAGCGCCAGAAATAGCCCGCCGACCCAAATTGAAACGCGGCCCCTGCTGCCGACCCTGACTCCACCAGACAGCCACAGCCTGGTCCGTTCCTTGCGCTTGCTGCCGCGCCTGCGGACGATCTTCCGCGACTGCGACATCATCCACGCGACCGCCGAACCCTACGCGATTTTGGCGGCCGCGCTGGCGGGGGAACGTCCCCTCTTCATCACCGCGCATGGCAGCTATATCAATCTGCCACGTCTGCGCCGATTTCCTGTGGGAGCGCTTTATCGGCGCGCCTTGCAACGAGCGCAATTGCTTTGCGTCAGCCGTCATACCGCCAAAGTTGCGGCAGAATTGTTGCCCGGCGTCAGCACAGTCGTCATCAACAACGGCGTGGCTGCCGCGCGATTTGCCAGGTCTGCGCCTAAAATCGACAAGCGGGCGCCCACAGTGCTGGCTGCTGGCGGCATCAAACCGCGCAAAGGCACTTTGCAACTGGTCGAGGCGATGGCAACGGTGCGAGAAGCGCTGCCGGCGGCACAATGCGTGATACTGGGCGATCCCGGCGCGGGCAGCGACTACACGGCTCGCCTACAGCGGCGCATCGATGAACTGAAACTGGGCGACCAGGTGCGCATCCTGGGCTTTGTGGACGAGGCGATCATGCGCGGTTGGTTGGCTGCGGCCGATGTGGTGGCGCTGCCAGCGATGAACGATGGCTTGTTCTTTGAAGGCTTTGGGCTGGTGCTGCTAGAAGCTGGCGCGGCGGGCACAGCCGTCGTCGGCACGGACAACTGCGGCGTGGCTGATGCCATCATAGACGGCGAAACCGGCTTGATCGTCTCGCAGAAACAGCTTGCGCGCGAGCTGCCACAGGCGCTTTTGCAGCTGCTGGGGGACCCGGCGCGGGCGGCTGAAATGGGCGCGGCTGGCAAAAAATATGCCCAGACGCAAACATGGCAGGCCGTTGCCGAGCAGGTAAGCAAGCTGTATCAGGCAGCGCTAGGCTGAGCGAACGCCATCGGCATACAGAAAGAAGTTGTCGGTGGCTTGAACCTGGATGTCGAAGCCGTGCTCGCGCAAGATCGCCGACAAGGTTTGTGGATCATAATAGATTTTGACGATTTCGTAGCGTCGCCCGTCTTTGAGTTCGCGCTGCTGCCGGTCTGCGCTCAGCGATTGTGTGCCCGTGTGCGGATTGGACGAATCTGGCTCGCGGGAATCCACGATGAACAAGCGGCCACCGGGTCGAAGCGCCGTCCGCACTGCTTGCAAGAAGCTCGACAGCTTGTCGGCCGGCACATGCGACAGCCAGAAGCCAAAGAAGACCATATCGACTTGCTGCTGTGGTCGCCACTGAAACAAATCGCACAGCACATATTCGACATGCTTGGCGGCCAGTTTGGCGCGATTGATGGCGATCATCTCTGGCGATGCGTCCAGCGCCGTGACTCGCTCGCCCAACTGCGCCAACTCCTGCGTCCAGATGCCTGTGCCCGGCGCAAGCTCCAGGATGTGCTGGCAGCGCGTCCCGCTGTGCAACTGGCGCTGCACGATCTCGACTTCTCGCTGCCATTGCTTCGTGTGCGCAGGCCCGTGATCGTAACGCCCGCTGCGATAGAACCATTCGTCATATTCTGGCGCGCGAGCCCGATAATATTCGATCTGCTGCTGCAAGCGCGTGGTCATAACCCTCCTCAGTTCCCCCGTCGTGTCGGGGATTGATGATTTACTGCATCGTCCGTAGGGGATCTCGTGGAGACTGCCCGTCCGGGTCGTTGAGTTGCGTGCCTGGTGGCGCGGGCACATTGCCCTGCAGCAGCGGGTCGTCTGTATCGCGCATCCAGCGGTCAAGCCTCGCGCGCATGTCTGCCAGCACCGGCGCGTACGCCGCGTCATCAATGAGATTATTGCGCTCGACCGGATCCAGCCATGTGTCATAAAGCTGTTCGGGCGCGGGCGCTCGCTCGCCAAAACCTGCGGCAAGCAGCTCAGATTTGGCGAAGCCATCATCGATATTGCTCAGCACGGGCGTCTGGCGCTGGTCATAGCGGCGGATGTATTTGTAACGGTCGCTGCGCACGGCGCGTTTGGGTTCATAAGCGGCGTGAAAGCTAACTTCGGCAAAGAGCTCAGCGCGGATTGAATCGGCTTCGCCACGCAACAGCGGCAGCATGGATGTTCCTTGCAACCAGTCGGGCGGCGGGATATCCAGCAGGTCACAGATGGTGGGGAAGATGTCGATATGGCTGACGATGGCGTCGATGACCCGTCCGCCGGCAAAAAGACCCGCGCCTTGCATAATCAGCGAAACGCCGATGCCGTGGTCTGTCAAGTTGCATTTCATGCCCGGGAAGGCCAAGCCATGATCGGTCGTGTAAATGACCAGGGTATTGTCGCGCAGGCCACTTTCGTCCAGCTCGCGCAGCACCTGCCCGATCTTGTCATCGAGGATCTGCGCCATGGCGATGAAGTTGGCCATGTCCTGGCGTCCGGCCGGCGTATCGGGCAATGGCGTCGGCGGCAGCACATAAGCCGGATCGACATCATGTTCCAGCGGAAACTCGCGGTGCGTCTCGAAGAAACCGACGCTGAGCCAAAAAGGCGTTTCTGGCGCACCGCGCAAGAAGTCCACGGCGGCGGTGTGCGCTTCGGCATGCTTGTCCGTCAGCACCTGGTCATAGCCGACTTCGGCAGCGGCCTTGGGACGGGCAGCGGGATTGACATGCTGGATGCCGGCCAGCGCCGATGTATAACCCGCGCCTTGCAAGGTATGGATGATGTGTTGGCGGAAGTCTCCCAGTTGAAAGCCGCGATTGGCCAAGCCCAACATGCCAGCGCTGTGCGGTGACTGCCCGGTGAGCAAGGCAGCCCGGCTGGGCGAGCAGGTGGGCGCGGCACAATAAGCCCGGCGGAAGAGCGCGCCTTGCCGAGCGAGTCGCTGCAGGTTCGGCGTGGGCACAGCGTGGCCATAGGGGCTGATGTAACGCCCCGTATCGTGCGAATGGATATAGAGGATGTTTGGTCGCGGCATGGCGCTCTCGTCTGGCTAGGCGGGCAGCCAGCCTTCTTTGCCTTGGAAGGGCATGTGCGTTGCCGCGTCGAAGGTCGGGCTGTCGGCATATTGATTGTCGTTGCCGCTGTCGGGCGCGCCTCGCACCAAGATAGCCCGGTCGCTTCCACGCAGGACGCGCGTCGAGGTGGGGATGTAACGCAAGGTCAAGCCGATGCGCCATTTTTCCGACTCGTTGGGCTCTGAGCAGTGGATGATGCGCGGGTTGTGCAGGGAGACATCGCCCGGCGCCAGCTCCAGGTCGACCACATGCGAGTCGTCGATTTGCGAAGGGTGAATGCCAGACGCGAGCACATTTTTGCCATCGGGCACATCGACCATCTCACGGCGCGATAGCAAGCGGTTGTTTTGCGTGCCCGGCAAGACGCGCAGGCAGCCATTTTCGCGTGTGGACTCGGTGGCGGCCAGCCAGATGGTGGTGACCTCCATGGGCTCCAGGGGCCAATAGCTGCCATCTTGATGCCACAGTACCCGTTGCCCGTGTCGCGGCGGTTTGGCGATATAGTGCGCCGCCCACATGGCGATATTGGGACCCAAAAATTGCTCGACGATATCCACCAGTCGGTCATCGCTGACGAGCCGGTGCATGAATGGGTCGCTCACCAGCATGTCATGCCCAAACTTCTCCGGGCGGATGTCGGGATGGCGCTTGGCGAGCCAGTGCACATGCTCGGCAGTTTCTTGCGCGAGACCGGCATCAATGGCGTTGCGGACGATTACATAGCCGCGTTCATCGTATTCCTGGCGCAGGGCGGTGCTCATGATCTGCCTCACTTTTTGCGGGTCGCTTTGGCGCATAGTTTGTAGCAATCCGCCGGCAAATGTCAAGCGATTGCGGCGCATCAGACGCTATCGACATCAGCCTTCTGTTTGCGCGGCGGCTGCTGGGGCTTCAGGTGCAGCGCAACGCCACCGAAGATAGGCGCGCACAAGTTGTAGATCATCACGGTCAAAGCGGTGGACAGGCCGCCAGCCAACGCGCCCAACAAGGACATCTGCGCCAGCAAAGGCGCCAGCACATCGGGCGGCACATACACATCCCAAAACTGGAACAAGTTGTTGAGCAGCAACAGCAGCCCCACCGGCAGCGCCGCCGCCAATGCCGAGACGACTGCGGCAATTTTGACTGTCGATGCGAAGCCGATGCGCGTGATGGTGTGGGTCATGAGTTTTTCCAATCTGTAAATCTAAGTCACTTATTTGAATCCAGCTTCATGAATGAAGTCTTGAATCAAGGTCTGCATATCAAGGTGAAGATTCTCGAATAACTCGTCGAAGTAGCTGCGTTTCGCAATAAATCTACGATTATGAGCGGAACGATCTCCAAGTTTTTTCAATTTGCGGAGTATGTCTTTCGTGTCCCGGCTTAGGTTTAGGTCATTGTCACTGCAAGCTACGTCTATGAGGCGCTTCAAAGAATAGAAGTCTCCATTGGTCTTCTTGATTTCGCTTACTCTTGCCTTCTCAATGTATGTCTCAATGATTAGCGTTTCTACGAACCGCCTTAACATCACCGCGCAAGCATCATACCATCCATGTTCGTATGTTCCGTTGATTTGAACCGCTACTTTCTCCAAGTATCCCCTTGTGCCAGCTACGAGTGCAGGATCAATGACCCGCGCTGTTCTTGGCTTTGATCCTTCCAGAGGAGGTTGCGTTGACTCTTCCGCACTCTTCTGAAGCTGTTTTAGCGCGTCGAGAGCATTTCGCGCGAACTGTCTCATGCGACTTATTCGGCCGTTTTGCCGTACAGATGCTTCGCCATACTTTCGAATATCTGATCGATCTGCTCAGGTGGCGCATCGGCCGCAATGTGCACTTGAAAATCGATGTGCAGTGTCGGAGTAGGTGATTCCACATTTTGTGGTTGAGTAACCAGTGGGGCGACAGCACCCGAAGATATCCCGTTTCCGCTATCACCAATACCTGCACCATTAGCTGACAAAGCGGTGAAATCTGCCATTGAACACAACGTCTGAAACGTCTTCACGGTACGCGAGATTGCCTGCTCGCCCGCTGTAGAGTGGACTCGGAAAAAATCCTTGAGGTCGTCGTCGCTGGACTGATGCGCGTCAGGAAAATCTTCGTACAACACAGAATAACCCTGCTTGATAGCAGCGCCAAGCACACTGTTGGATTTGGCTTTGTGCCGATAATTCTTCCACTTGTCGGTGGGCTGCTTCGTCGAATCAATGAATCCGATAAACTCAAGTACTCGCAGAGCCGACGGATCGTTGGACGACCTGAAGCCATGGGTCTTTAGCCAACTAGTATCAGCCTTTGTTGGCATACCAACTTTTTGGATCTTCTTGAGCAACTTCGATAACTTGTTTGGCACAGCGGCGTAAGGGAAGTCAGCCATTTCTCAATCTCCTACTAAGATCTCTACACTCCATACACACTATCATAGTGTAATTCGATAGTCAATTATGAAATATCACAAAAAAGGTAGCACATACTTTCTATGTTGCTCGTAGAATTGGTATGATCATTCGTAGAGAAGTTATGATTGGAGAATCTGCGCGGCGCGGTCCAGGTTGCCGACGCTGTAATATTTGGCGGCGGGGTGATGCGTGAAGAGGGCGGCGGTGCTCTGCTCGGGCAGCCATTGCCAGCTCTCGGTCAAGCCCATGCCCAGCTCTGTTTCTAACTGTGGCAGCAGGCGCAGCACGATCTCGTGGTCGCCCAATTCTGGACAGGCGGGATAACCCCAGCTGTAACGTTTGCCTTGCCCCGCCGCGATGCCCAGCTGCCCTTGCACGAGCCGCGTCAGGTAGTTGGCGGTGGCT
>JAJDZQ010000042.1 GCA_022824565.1 Anaerolineae bacterium
GGACATGACATGCCGCATTTGGCGCAGGTAGCGACAGCACGCACCGCCAAGCTCAGCGATGGACGGCAGTTGGGATTCGTTGAACATGGCGAGCCAGACGGGGCGCCGGTTTTCATGTGCCACGATCTGTTTGGCAGCCGCAGCCTGCGCCATCCCGATGACAGCATTCTCAAACGACTGGGCATCCGGCTCATCGGCATCGACCGGCCCGGTTATGGGCTGTCTGCGCGCAAAGCTGGTCGCACAATCCTCGATGGCGCTGGCGACATAGATGCGCTCTTCCGCGCGATGCAGCTGGAGCGCTGCGCCGTGCTGGGCTATTCGGCTGGAGCGCCCTACGCGCTTGCCTTTGCCCATCGCTATCCCCAGCATGTCAGTCGCTGCGCAGTGGTGGCCAGCCTGCCGCCGCTGGACCAAGCGCAGAGTTTCGGCGTCATACATCCCGTTTATGGGCGCTTGATGCAGCTGGCGCGCGGCAATGACCTGCTGTTTCGTCTGCTGCTGCGCGGATATCTATTGTACGATTCGCAACGCAGCCCCGACCAATTCATCCGCGATTATGGCAGCTTGCTGGCGCAGGTCGACCGTCACGCGCTGAGCCAGATGGCGCTTTTTAACCTGCGGCGCGATATCTGGGACGAGGTTCGCCAACTGGGCAGCGATGCCCTGGTCGATGAGCTTGCGGCATTGACGCGCTCGTGGGGCTTTCATTTGCAGGCGCTGCGTGTGCCTGTGGATATCTGGTGGGGCGAAGCGGATGTGTATTCTGCGCCCATCGTGGGCAAACGCATGGCGCAGCTGGTCCCCAATGCCAAGCTGCATTTGCAAGCCCATGCCGGGCATCTCGTCTTGTTCACGCACTGGGAGGCCATCTTGCGCCAGTTGATTGCGCCCGCCTAGTAGTGGCTGCCCTGCCCATTTGCCCGATCAATCTCGGCTGTTTCCAAAGCCAGCGAGTGCAGTTCGACAACTGCTCGTTCCAGGTCGGCTTCTGATACCACAAAAGAAATGCTGCATTCGGATGAGCCTTGAGCGATCGCCAGCACATTGATTTCGCGCTCGCCCAACAGCGAAAATACGCGCCCAGCCACGCCCGGCGTCCCGCGCATGCCACTGCCGACCACCGTGATGATGACGATGTCCGGCAGGGTATCGACGCTGTCGATGGCTTTGTGCTGGATCTCTTGCCGCAGCTCGGCCTCGACAGCTGCCTTTACATTTGCCGCCAGCGCATCGACGACAGTGAAGCAGAAGCTCTGCTCGGATGAAGATTGCGAGATCATCAAGATGCTGGCGCCGGCTTGGGCGGTCGCCAAAAATGTCCGCCCGGCGATTCCCGGCACGCCCAGCATGCCGCGTCCGCTGACTGTCAGCATCGATACATCGCGAATGCTGGTTACGGCTTTGATGACGGTGGCGCTGGGTCGGGTGCGCTCGCCGACTAAGGTGCCTGCATGTGCAGGAGAAAATGTATTGCGGACGCGCAGAGGAATGCCGCGATTGACAATCGGCTGCACTGTCTTGGGATGCAGCACTTTTGCGCCATAGAAAGCCAATTCGCCGATTTCTCGATAGGATACATAGGGGAGCACACGAGCGCGCGGGTCGAGGCGCGGGTCGGTGGTCATCACGCCTTCGACATCGGTATAGATGTGCAGCTCCTCACAATCGAGGCAGGCGGCAAAGATGGAAGCGCTAAAGTCGCTGCCGCCGCGCCCCAAGGTTGTTATTGTGCCATCGGGAGTCGCGCCGATAAAGCCGGTGATGACGAGCGCGCTGCCGGCTGCATAGGCTGGCAGCAGCTTGCGGCGGATGCGCGCTTCTGTCTCTTCCCACAGCGGCTCGGCACCCTGGAACATGTTGTCTGTCACGATACAGGTATGAGAATCGACTTGCAGCACGTCGACGCCTCGTTCGCGCAGCACAATCGCAATCACCCGGCTGCTGAGTCGCTCGCCAAAGGACACAATGGCGTCGGTGATGCGCGGGCTGGCTTCGCCCAAAATGCGCACAGCATCGCACAATTCCAGCTGCTGCCGCAACAGGTCGCGCAGGGCTGTCTGCGCTTCATCACGCGCCGCGGACGAACCGACAAGCTGATTGATGACAGCTTCGTGCCGGGATAGCAGTTCCGCGTTGATGCTTTTATAGGTTTGCTGGTCGCCCGCCGCAGCCGCAGCCGCAGCATCAAAAAGCTGGTCGGTGACGCCCGACATGGCCGAGACCACCACAGCCAGCAGGTGTCCCTGGCGGCGTTGGTCGCTGATAATCTGGCACACCTGGGCGATCGCTTCTGGCGATCCCACCGATGTGCCGCCAAATTTCAAGGTCAGTCTCGCCATGGTTCTTCCCTCACCTTCCCCATAAAACAAAAAAAGGGCGTCTGGAGGTTTTCCACACGCCCTTTTGCTGCTTCGTCTGCTTCGGACTACAACAAGCGGAAACCTCCATGCTGCGCGTCTATGCGCATCATAGTCATAGTCATCGTGCCAGTTGTGCCGGATGTCGCGTTGAACATGCTTCCGCTCGCCGTCCTGCTATTCCCAGCCAGCTTATCGCCATTTGCGCACAGAGTCAAGGACAAAATGCGAGGCAACCCAGGCCGAGCCTTTGACCGGCCGCCCTGTCCGCGCAGAGACCGTGTGCTACAATCACGCTTTCCATCAGCAAGTCGCAGGAATTATACAGTGGCGGCGGCGATCCCTTCTGGAACATCAAAAAGCGCAGTTGTTGGGCGCAGAATGCCTCTGCTTTGTCTCGCGCTGCTGTGCGCATTGGTCGGCACAAACCTACTATATGCGTTGCTCGCTCGGCAAGAAAAGCCCGTGGCTGGCGCGCCCGGCGATGTGCTCTTTGTCGCCGCATTCGATGGCTTCCTGGACGACTGGACGGTCTATGACGGACGGCAGCGCGCGGCGATTGTGGAGGGCGAGCTAGAGCTGGCTGTCAATGCGGCGCAAACAGCAACCTGGTCGAAGGCGCAGCTCAATTTTGGCGACTTTGATATGCAAGTAACGGCACGCGCAATCGCTGGTCCGGTCGACAACGGCTTTGGTATTCTGTTTCGCCTCAACGACAATCGCGCCGACGCCTGCGACCTGCCTGCAATCGTCCTTTGCGGGCTAGAAGCGCTGTGGCCATTGGCGGGCGCCGCGCTGCGACAGACCTTGGGCGATGCCCGCTCCGACCGCTATTATGCCTTTTTGATCAGCAGCGATGGCTTCTATTCGCTTTGGCAGGCAGAAGCCGGCAGCACGCGGTTGCGCAGCGCCTGGATCGCTTCGCCGCACATTCGGCAAGGGCTTGATGTGGAGAATGCCATCCGCGTAATCGGCGCTGGCTCGGCATTTCGCTTCGCCATCAATGGCGCGCCGGTGTCGCTCTGCCTGCCCGATGACGCCGAGGGGCAGAGCACCTATTATGCCGGCGATTGCGTGGGCGGCACGATGAGCGAGGTGTTCGTGGACGATTCGCTTGCCTCGGGGGGGCTGGGCGTGGTCGTCCAATCGACAGCCAGCGGCGGTGGCGGCGTGATCGCGCGATTCGATCATGTGCTCGTCTATGCGCCGGGCGAACGCAGCGAGGATGTCAGGTTATGAAAGTGCATTTGCGCATGGTTGGCTGTCGGCTCAACCAGAGCGAGATCGAAACGATTGCGCGGCAATTCCAGCAACTGGGGCACGAAGTGGTCGAAAAGCCAGAAGAAGCCGACCACTTCGTGCTGAATAGCTGCGCGGTCACGCAAGAAGCTACCAAGACCAGCCGCAAGCTGATCCGCGACTTTCACCGCGCCAACCCAGGCGGCGAAACGACGGTGACCGGCTGTTATGCGCAGATCGCGCCGCAAGAGATGGTGTCTCTGCCCGGCGTGCGCAGCATCATCGGCAACCGCGACAAAGACCAGCTGGTAGCCCAGATCACCGGGCAGCCTTTGGAAATCTATGACAGCGAGCCATTTGAGCGCGGCTTGACGCCGGGCGGGCTGGGACGGACGCGCGCCTTCGTCAAAGTGCAGGATGGCTGCGACAATGCCTGCACCTTCTGCGTCACCACCATTGCGCGAGGCGCGGGGCGCAGCCGATCCCTGGCTGATATCGTGCGCGAGGTGAATGCCCTGCACAGCAGCGGCTGCCAAGAAGCGGTGTTGACCGGCGTTCATCTGGGCAGCTATGGGCATGACCTGGGCGACCCCAATGGGCTGGTCGGGCTGGTGAAGGTGCTCTTGCAACAGACAGCGATGCCGCGCATCCGTCTGTCGTCGCTGGAGCCGTGGGATTTGTCGCCGGACTTTTTCGCGTTGTGGGAAGATCGCCGTTTGTGCCGCCACCTGCATCTGCCTTTGCAAAGCGGCTGCGATGCCACACTTCGACGCATGCGGCGCAACACCGACCAGCAACGTTTCCGCGCGCTCGTGCAGGCTGCCCGCGCTGCCATTCCCAAATTGCGCATCACCACCGATGTCATCGTCGGCTTCCCAGGCGAGACCGCAGAAGAATTTGCAGAATCCGAACGTTTCGTCCGCGAGATGAACTTCGGCGGATTGCATGTCTTCCGCTACAGCAGCCGGCCCGGCACACCCGCCAGCCGTATGCGCGACCAAGTCGGCAGCGCGCTGAAGAAGCGACGCAGCGCCCGCTTGCTGGAACTCTCGCAGACTGCGCAGCGCAACTTTGCGACAACCCTGCTGGGCAGCCCGCAAGAGGTATTGTGGGAACAAGTTATCGGCGCGACGCCAGACGGTTTTGTGCAGACGGGCTATACAGACAACTACCTGCGCGTGCGCACGACACATCCGCGCGACTTGTCCAATGTGATTACGCGCTTTGAACCGAGAAAGTTCAGCGGCGGCATAATTCATGGTACAGTGGTAGCAGTCGTCAATGATCTCTGCACTGGTCAGACTGTGAGCGTGGGCTGATGCCATCGATAACGGCGAGATTGAATGACGAACTTAAAGCTGCCATGCGCGCGCGCGACAAGCAGCGCCGCAATACCATCCGCTTGCTACAAAGCGCCCTTAAACAAGTCGAGATCGACACGCGGTCGGCGCTGGATGAAGAAGCGGAACTGAAGATATTGCGGCGCGAGGCGAAACAACGTCGCGAAACCATCAGCGAGCTCGAAGCGGCCGGGCGCGCTGATGATGCTGCAGAAGCGCGTTATGAATTGGGCTTGATCGAGTCATTTTTGCCGCAGCAATTGACCGCCGAAGAGCTCTTGCCCATCGTAGCGAAGGCAGTGGCAGAGACCGGCGCGACCTCTATGAAGCAGATGGGCGAAGTCATGCGTGTCGTCATGCCGCGCGTACAGGGCCGCGCAGATGGCCGAGCGGTCAACGCACTTGTCAGAGAGCTGCTGGGATAAACGTGGGCTACCAACTGTCAAACTGGCTCGGCGACCGCTTCAATTTCCTGCCGGCGCACTCCCGCAGGGCGATGAGCTATGTGACTCTGTGTGTGGCTGGCTGTGTCTTTGCGCTGCTGTGCACATTGATCGTAGCCTTTGACGAAATCGTGCCGGGCTTCAACAGCGTCGCCAACCTGACCTTGGGCTCTGTGCCCACCGAAGACATCATCGCCCGCGAAGAAGGCTCGTTCGTCAGCGCCATCTTGACCGAGCAGGAGCGCGCGCAAGTCGAGGCGCATGTGCCCACCGTTTTCTATCCGCCCGACCCCAATGTGGCTCGGCAGCAGCGCGAACTCGCGGTGAAGATTTTGGCATATATCGACAATGTGCGCGGCGACAGCTTTGCGACCTTGGAGCAGCAGATCGCCGATATCAAAGCCATCACCTCGCTGCAGCTCAACCAAGATGAAGACACAATCAACGCCATATTGCAGCTGCCCGAAGACAACTGGCTGCAAGTGCGCAACGACATTATCTCCGTGCTCGAGCGGGTGATGCGCAAAGAAATTCGCGAAGGCGGCCTGGAGCGCGAACGCGACCAACTACCGGCGCAAGTCAGCTTGCACATGACGCCGCAGGAGAGCCAGATCGTAACCGCCATCACCGCCGATGTGCTGCGCGCCAACACCTTTGTAAACCCAGAACAATCGGCGATTGACCTGGCGGCCGCGCTGGATAACGTGGAAAACCAGCAGCGGCAGTTTATCGCCGGGCAGACGGTCGCGCCAGCCAACCAGCCCATCGACGCGCTGTCATTCGAGGCGTTGAACGAGCTTGGTCTACTGACCCAACCCAGCAACCGCAACATCCGCATCCTGCGCGCCTTGTTGGCCAGCCTGCTGGTGACCCTGCTGCTGGGCTTGTATATGCTGCGCTTCGAGCCGCAGATCTTGCGCAGCGCCCGCGACCTGCTCTTGATAGGCGCGCTATTTTTGCTGGCTCTGGCATTGATGCGCGCCTTTGGCATCAACAACATCTACCTGATGCCGGCGGCGGCGCTGGGCATCGTGTATGTGGCTGTCAGCACGCCCAACCTGGCGATTATCGCGACCGTGGGTTTCGCCTTCCTGTGCGGATTGCTGAGCCGCAGCCCTTCGCTGGAGATCGTCAGTTTGATTGCGGCTGGCGGCATCGGGGCGATATTGACCTTGCGCAATGCCGGCCGGCTGAACAATTACTTCATCGCCGGCGCGGTTGTTGGCTTGGCAAATACCTTCGTCGTGGCGATATTCGCGCTGCAGGTGGGCGTAGAAGCGGCGGACATCACCAATATCGGGCAAGCCTTTCTCAGTGGTCTGGCGCTGGTGCCGACCACCGCCTTCGCGGTCATGTACGCCTTGACGATTTCGCTGAATCTGGCCACGCCCTTCAAACTCATGGAATTGAGCCAGCCCAGCAAACCCCTGCTGCAGCGGCTGCTGCGAGAAGCGCCCGGCACGTATCAGCATTCGCTGCAAGTGGCGAATTTGGCTGAACAGGCGGCCGACGCGATCGGCGCGGATACACAGCTCACCCATGTCGCATCGCTGTATCATGACATCGGCAAGATGAAAGACCCCTTCTTTTTCACTGAAAATCAACAGCACATTCACAACCCGCACGACACGCTGAACGATCCCTATCGCAGCGCCGCCATCATCATTAATCATGCGACCGAAGGCGACCAAATCGCCAAAATGTATAACCTGCCCAACCGCATCCGCGACTTTATCCGCGAGCATCATGGCACGACGCAGGTCTTCGTCTTTCATCAGCAAGCGCTGGCGAATGCTGGCGACGAGCAGGCCGTCGATCCCGCCGATTTCACCTATCCCGGACCCATCCCCCAAAGCCGCGAAACGGCTATCGTGATGATGGCGGACAGTTGCGAATCGGCTATCCGCGCCGTCCAGCCCGAGAGCAACAAAAAAATCGCGGAAGTCGTTCACAACATCATCGAGGGCAAACGCAATGGTGGCCAGCTGGATGCCAGCAACCTGACCCTGAACGACTTAAAGAAAATCGAAGACACCTTCATCGATATTTTCCGAGGCTTGTTCCACCCGCGCATTGATTATGCTCGCGCCGTTCGCCCCAACAGCAGCCCGCGCAACGAGCCAGCCGCGACCAGGCGATCTGACCCGCCCCGGCCAGCAAAGACTGCAGACGGTAATCGTCAAACCGCCAGCAGCCTTGCCCCAGCCAGCGATAGAAGCAATCGAACGGTCCAGGTCAACGAAGATGCCAGCCCGGCAGAAGCGCCAGCCAATGCCGACAGCAACGCAAATGCTGATCGCGCGCTGGATGACAACGAGCCGATCTTTGAAGTGCCGCCCCTGCCAAAACGCAATGGCAGCAAGTCCAATAGCCAGACCAAGTTGTCGCCGAAGTCCGAAGAAGCAGATGCCCAAACGTGAGTGATTGCGTTTCACTGCAAGCCGATCAACAAGTTGCCATCGACAAAGCTCGCCTGATACGGGCAGCCAGGACTGTTCTGGAGCTGCATGCGCAGGCCGGTTGTCTGGGCATCGTCATCCAGGATAGCGCGGCGGTGGCGGCGCTCAATCGACAGCATCGCGGCAGCCATTCGCCAACCGATGTGCTGGCTTTTCCCGCGGCCAGCCTGCCCAAAGAAATCGCCGGCGAAAAACCCTATCTGGGCGATATCGTGATCGCCCTGGATTATGTGACGGCGCAGGCAGCGGCCAACGGCACAGACCTCGGCGCTACACTTTGTCTGCTGGTGGTGCATGCGACATTGCACTTGCTCGGATACATGCACGACACCGCGACTGAGCGGGAAATCATGTGGGCGGCGCAGGCCAGGGCTTTGCGGAAACTGGAACTAGAGGCGAGCCTGGCGACTCAATATGGCGGCGGCGATGTCTAGGCGACTGCGGCAAGCATGGCAGCGCGGTCAAAGCACCGACCCGCGCCTGCACAGCCCCATGACCAGCGAATCACGCAGCGACAGCCTGGCTTATGCGTTGGCTGGTTGCGCGTACATGCTGCGCTATCAGAAGAATACGCGCATCATGGTGTTGGCCAGCGCGACTGTCCTGGTCGTGGGCATCTGGCTGGAAATCGAGCGGCGCGACTGGGCGATATTGGCTTTGGCGAGTGGGCTGGTGTGGGTCGGCGAATTCACAAATGCCGCCATCGAAGCGGCTGTCAACTTGAGCGCTCCGCAGCTGCATCCCCTGGCTCGCGTGGCAAAAGATGTGGCTGCTGCCGCTGTGCTGCTGGCCGCGCTGATAGCCACAGTGGTCGGCGGGTTGATTCTGTTGCCGCCGCTGCTGGTTCGGCTGGCCTAGCGCCCACCCAATCAAGAGACCGCGCCAACGCCAACCGGAAACTCCATTCATGTTATACTGCGGTTATGGTTGCTGGAATGGATTGGCGGGTATGCCCATGTCGATGACAAGCAGGCCAAGCCAGGCGCAATCGAAGCCACGATTTGGGCTATGGCGGCGCATCAAGGAATTTTTCGTGCCCTCAGACAAGGCACCGCGCAGCGATCCCGCCCGGACCGATGTGGGTCGCCGCGGACCCAGAACCCTTGCCGCCTTGCGCAGAACCCTGCCGATAGGCGCTGCCGTGTTGGGCATTGGGCTTTTTGGCGCTGTGGCGGGTCGGCTGTTGCTGCCCGAAAATGAAGCGCTGCCTCGCAACAATGCCATCTGGCTGGACCGCGCCTGGACATTTGGCAACCTGGGCGGAGACCAGTTGGACGCGGCGGTTGCAGAAATGGCTGGCAACGGCATCGGCAAGATATACGCCTATGTCAGTACTTTGGGCTTGGCAGGCCGTTGGGAAAGCGGCCTGGATGGCAGCAGCTTCATGGACTCGCGGAGTGAAATTTCGGACTTTGTCGCGGCTGTGCGCAGCGCGGACGAGTCTATGGCTGTCTATGCCTGGGTGGAGATTTGGACGCACGACAATACGGCGGATGGCTATCGCCTGGATGACGAAGAATTGCACGAAAATATCGCCAACTTCAGCAAGATCTTGGTCGACCAGTTGGGCTTTGATGGCTTGCTGCTGGATATCAAGCCGATGTTTAGCGACAACGGCGATGTCATCGGTTTGATCAGGCGCGTGCGTTCGGCAATCGGGCTCGTGAAGCCAATCGGCATTGCGGTGACCGCCGATCTGACGCCACACAACTTGCGCACACAGAATATCGCCGCGATTGCGCCCGGCACCATGTGGACCGACAACTTCAAAAAGCGCGTCACGGTCTCGGCCGATGAAATCGTGCTGATGCTGTATCAGAGCTATCGGCAGCAGACGCAGGATTATGTCGAATGGGTTGCCTACCATATCGAAACCTATGTCAACTTGCTGGAAACGACTACCGAGGTCTACGCCAGCATTCCACACTATGCCAGCGCCAGCGCCGCTCACAATCCAGAAATCGAGACGATGACAACTGCTTTGCAAGGCGTCAATCATGGCTTGCAGCGGCTGGGCGAAAACGCGCGCTCCCTGCTGACGGGCGTGGCAATCTATGCCGACCGGCGACTTTCAGAAGCCGACTGGAGCGCCTTCCGCGAGGCCTGGCAGCGAAGCTGAGCGATGCCCGCCATTATCAAGTGTCTGGGCCAGAGCGGTCTGCGCGAAGTCAACTACCATGCCGATAGCCTGGCGGCGGCAGCGAAATTTGAATCTCGCGCCGGCGTCTACACCGTCAGCAACACGGTCAATCGCACGCAGACTTTGCTCTTCGATGCCCATCTGGAGCGCTTGGCCGACTCGGCGAGGCGCGAGGGCATTCCCCTGCAGTTTGAACGCCAGCAACTGCGCCTGGCGCTGCGCCAGATGATCATCGAGTCTGGCTTCGGCGATGTGCGTTTTCGCATCTCGGTGCGGGCCGCCCAGCCCCAGGAATTGACCTTGTCTATTGAACCACATGCGCCGCCAGCCGAGCTGCTCATCCAACGTGGCGTGCGCTGCAACACATCGTCCCTGCTGGCGCGCCACAATCCAGCCGCGAAGTCCAGCGATTGGATGCACCGGCGGCGGAGTTTGGAGACCGCCAGGCCAGCCAGCCTGTACGAGACCTTCCTGCTGGATGCGGAAGGTGCCATCCTGGAAGGGCTGGGCAGCAATTTCTATGCCATCATTGGCGGCGAATTGCGCACGGCTGGCAGTGGCGTGTTGGCCGGTATCGCGCGGCGCATCGTGATTGCGGTCTGCGCTGGCATCGTGCCCATGCAGCAAATTGCGCCCACCCTGCGCGAACTGCCCCGTTTTGACGAAGCCTTTTTGAGCAGCAGCAGCCGCGGCATTATCCCCGTCGTGGAGATTGATGGCAGCAAAGTCGGCGCTGGCGAGCCCGGCCAGAAAACCCGGCAACTGCGCGAAGCCTATCAACGCTGGGTGGCTGCGCATCTGGAAGAGCTCTGATGGCGCAGTTGGACAGGCTGTGGCGCGCGCTGAAACTAATTGGCTCGGCGCGAGACCTGGCGGTAGAAAAACGTCGCTATCAATGGCAGGTCGCGCCGCTCAACACCTTCTTCCTGAACGCCGAGCACGCCGATATCCATCTAAGACCGCATGACGAAGCGCGCATCGTGACAAGCATCGAACTGCGCGGCAGCTTTGCCTGGCAAGTCGCCACGGACCAAGACGAAGCCGGGGTGTACATCATCGCGCGGCGCAAAGCCATCGTCGGCAGCATCGGGCGCGGCAGATTCGATGTGTTGCTGCCGCGGGGCATCCACCTGTCCCTGCGCTTGGAGAATTGTCGACTGCACCTGGACGACTTGAACGGGGACATCGAGTTCCCGCCCGATCTGTATGAATCGCCATAGACTCGCCAGCTGGTCTTGAACAGCGTCTGCTGCTGTGCTATCCTTGCCTCATGCGCAGATCATTTGACAGTCAAACAGAAAGCAACTGCTGTTGTTGGAGCGCCGGCTGCTAGGCGGGTGTGCGCGTTTAAGCGTGTATACGCTGGTCGAGCAGCACAGAGTCAACCCAGGGCGGTTGGCTTTTTTTGTGCAGGCAACATCCAAAGAGCGAAAGTCGATCAATCAGACAATAGTGCCAAGGAGCAAAGACCATGAGTGACATCAAGAGCCGCGGCTATGCCAATGCCGACAAACTGGTTAGCACAGACTGGGTCGCCGCGCACCTGAACGATGACCATGTGCGCATCATCGAATCGAACGAAGACCCCCTGCTCTACCCCAGCGGACACATCCCTGGCGCTGTCGAGGTCGATTGGGTGAAAGACCTCAACGACCCGCTGCGCCGCGACTACCTGGACAAAGCGGGCTTCGACTCGCTGGCCAGCCGCATCGGCATCAGCCCCGCAACGACCGTCATCTTTTATGGCGACAAGAGCAACTGGTGGGCGACCTATGCGCTTTGGGTTTTCGAGCTATTCGGGCACACCAATGCCAAGATCATGGATGGCGGACGGCTGAAGTGGGCGGAAGAGGGCCGCGAGTTCACCCGCGAGAAGCCAGCTATCACGCCGAGCAACTACGATGCGCCCGCACGCGATGACAGCCAGATCCGCGCTTTCCGCGATGGCGTGCTGGCGCATATCCAGGCGGGCGGTCAACTGGTCGATGTGCGCAGCCCGGGCGAATTCAGTGGCGAAACATTGCACATGCCAGGGTATCCACAAGAAGGCGCGGTGCGTGGCGGGCATATCCCTGGCGCAAGCAGCTGCCCCTGGTCGCGCGCAGCCAACGATGATGGCACTTTCAAGAATGCCACCGAGTTGCGCGCCATCTACCTGGACGAACTCGGCTTGAATCCCGAAGAGCCGACCGTCGCCTATTGCCGCATCGGCGAGCGCAGCAGCCACACCTGGTTTGTGTTGACAAACCTGCTGGGCTTTGGCGATGTGCGCAATTATGACGGCTCGTGGACAGAATGGGGCAACAGCGTGGGCTTGCCGATCGAAAAATAGCCTACCTCAATCTACGTTGTATGGGCGATTCGCTGTAGGGGCGATGCTTGTATCGCCCAAACCAGGCTCATTCTGTATACCAGGGCGAGACGAACCTTGCCCCTGCAACCAAGCCAAATTGTCCTGCCTGCGAGGTAGCGTGGCAACACTCCCGCCGAAACTGCAAGAATACCTGGACGACTTCGGTTTCATCACAACGCGTGAAGAGCGTGCCGACTTCCTCATTGATATCGCCGACAGCTTCCAGCCGGTGCCGCCTGCGGTAGCCACCAAGCCCTATGACGAGGCGCATCGCGTCATCGGCTGCGAGTCCGAGGCTTTCGTTTGGGCGGTCGACCGTCCCGATGGCACGTTGGATTATTATTTTGATGTGCTGAACCCGCAGGGCCTCTCTGCCATGGCCATGAGCGCCATCTTGGACGAGGCTTGTTCTGGCGCGCCGCTGGAGCAGGTGGCGAACATCAGCGGCGATGTCGTGTTTTTGTTTTTTGGGCGCGACATCTCCATGGGCAAGGGCCGCGGGCTGACCGAGCTGATACACGCCGTTGTCTATCACGCGCGGCAGCGACTATAGTTCGTGATCCAACAATGAAGCGCCAGGTGCACCTTCGTGAAAGATCGCATGCGTGCCCAGCATACCGCGGTAACTGCCGGGCGGCTCGCTTTCGGGGATGATGGCCGCGCCCACAACTTTCTCATAATATGAAGTCGGTCCCGCCCAGCCAATGATGCCATACATATAACCAGCGCTGTGCATATCGTGCAATGCCGCCAGCAGCAGCGCCGTGCCAATGCCCAGTCCGCGCTCGGCTTCTTCTACGCCGGTCGGACCAAAGAAATTCTTGTGTGTGCTGTCATAACAAGCGAAACCCAGCAGCTGCTCGCCCCGTTGCGCGAGCATGATTGTGGGTGGCTGGCGAGAAAATGCGACATCGGCCTCGCTGACCCAGTATTCGCTGAATCGCTCGCGGATCCAAGCCAAGGTCAGCGCTTTTTCTGGTGGCAGGCCCCGACGGATATTGATGCCCCGCTCCTGTTGTCGATGCAAAGCCGGTCCCAAAGGCGGCAGGTCATAGAGTTTTACCAGCATGTCGGGCATGGCGCGCTTCCTTATCCGAGCTGTCCAAGGCAAATCCATTTTACTTGCGGCGCGCTGGGTGGACTCGCATAAATGGCGCTGTTTTCTGTCTGCCTGTCAGAAGCGAGTGCACAGAAGCGCTATGCTACAATCCACGCAGAACAAGACAAATTGCGCAATCCGCAAGGGGGAACCAGCGTGAAGCTCCGACCAGAAACCGCCGCCGTGCACAATTCACCTGTCGATGCCGGCAGTGGCGCAATCGTGCCACCCATTGTGCTGAGCACCACCTTCCAATACGAAACGACCGGGCGCGAGCACGAGCCTGACGAACTGATTTATACGCGCTATCAAAATCCCAACCGCGCCGCGCTCGAGGCGACCCTGGCGCAGCTGGAAGGCGGCGCAGTGGCGCATGCAGTGGCCAGCGGCTCGGTAGCCATGCTGACACTGTTCCAGGCGCTGCGTCCTGGCGACCACATTGTAGCCAGCGACGACATGTATTTCGGTATCCGCGTCCAACTCAACGAATTCTTTGCACCTTGGGGCTTGCGCGCCAGTTATGTCGATATGAGCGACTTGGATGCCGTGCGCGCTGCAATCCGAGCGCAGACGAAACTGGTCATCCTGGAGTCGCCGACCAATCCGCTGATTCGGCTGGCCGATATCGCCGCGATCGCCAAAATCGCCCATGCAGCTGGCGCGCAACTGCTGGTGGACAACACGGTCGCCACGCCGGTCGCGCAGAATCCGCTCGAGCTGGGCGCGGATATCGTCGTCATGGCGCTGACCAAATACATCGCCGGGCATCATGATGTGCTGGGCGGGGTCATCATCTTCGCCGCAGAAGATGTCTTTGCCCAACGGGTGAACAGGCTGGTACGCATTGGCGGCGCGGTCCTTTCGCCCCTGAACAGCTGGCTGGCCTTGCGCGGCTTGCAGAGCATGGCGTATCGTGTGCGCGGCATCAGCGAAAATGCCCGGCAAGTGGCGGACTTTTTGGCTGAGCATGAAAAAATCGCCCAGGTGCTGTATCCACATCATCCCAGCCATCCGCAGTACGACCTGGCGCGCCGGCAAATGCGCATGGGCAGCGGCTTGATGTCCATCCTGGTCGCGGGCGGGCGACAAAATGCCATCGACCTGGTCAACAAGCTGCGGCTTTTCACCAGCGCCACCAGCTTCGGCGGCACACACAGCTTGATCGAACATCGCGAGTCAATCGAAGAAGACAGCGACACGCCCGCCAACCTGCTGCGCATCGCCATAGGCCTGGAGCATCCCGCCGATTTGATCGCCGATTTGCAGCAAGCGCTGGCATGATCGTTCACATCACCACGCGCGACGAATGGGCGGCGGCACAACCAGCGGGCAGTTTTCGAGCGGCCTCACTGGACAGCGAGGGCTTCATTCACTGTTCGACCTGGCAGCAAGTTCTGGCGGTTGCCAACCTTTTCTATCGCGGACGAGGCGACTTGCTGCTGTTGCGCATTGACGAGAGCCGCTTGCACGCGCCGCTGAAGTGGGAAGCGCCGGCGCACCCCGACCCCGGCCAGGCCGGCGAGTTTGACGAAACAGACAGGTTCCCGCATATCTATGGAGAACTCAATCTGGATGCGGTGGTGGCTGTGGCGAGCCTGCGCGAGAATCGGGACGGCTTTGCAGTCGTTTAGCCGATGCCAGCTATCTGCGCGCTATATGCCCACAATTGCCGCTGCTGCTCGCGGTCATACGAGGCCGCGCTCGAGGCCAACTGCTTTTTGTCCGCCCAGTATTTGCCTGTGATGCCAGCGACTTGGGGCGATGTGGCGAGGTAGACCAAGGTCTCCGCGCCTTTTTGTGGCGTGCGCCCGATGACGATTTTCATCAGCTTGAAGAAATAGCGCATCCACCCGGACATATTGTCGCCGATGCTGGTATTGACCAAGCCCGGATGCACGGCATTGACATTGACACCAGCGCCGGCCAGGCGGCGATCCAGCTCGTAGGTGAAGAGCAAGTTGGCCAGCTTGCTGCCGCCATAAGCGCGAAAAGGCTTGAACTGGCCGGGATCGTTCAACGTATCCAGCTGCAAACCCGCAGAACCGCCTGCGCTGTGGGCGCTGGATGACACATTGACCACGCGAGCCTCGCCCTGTTCAGCAGCCGTCGCTTTCAAGACATCCAACAGCAGGTTGGTGAGCAGGTAGTAGCTGAAGTGATTGAGCG
This sequence comes from Anaerolineae bacterium, assembly GCA_022824565.1. Classification (GTDB taxonomy): domain Bacteria; phylum Chloroflexota; class Anaerolineae; order Aggregatilineales; family Phototrophicaceae; genus UBA6055. Next base: position 15,600 of record JAJDZQ010000042.1, read on the forward strand.
CGAAGGTCATCTCGATGCCATCGACAGACTGGGTATAAGACGAAAAAGACGCGCCGGCATTGTTCAGCAGCACATCCAGCCGCTCGTGCCGAGCCCGAAAGTCGTCTGCGATGCGTCGCACTTCCGCCAGCGAAGATAGATCGCCCAGCAGCCAGTCGATTTGGTCGCTGCCGGTCTGCTCTTGGATCTCGCTGCAGACAGCGCGCGTCTTGGATTCGTTGCGCCCGACCAGCGTGACAGCCGCGCCTTTGCCCGCTATATCCCAAGCGGCTTGCTTGCCGATGCCGCTGGTCGCGCCGGTGATGAGCACTCGTTTGCCTTGCATGGTCGCGTCTCCGTGAGGGATCGTATTCGCCAGGACGATGCCCGCTAGCCGATGCCGGTGACCTCTGCGCTGTACTGCCACAAGGCGCGCTGCTGCTCGCGGTCATAGGAATTGTCGCTGGACTGCTTCTGCTGCTTGAGATTCCAATACTTCCCGCTGATGCCCGCTACCTCGGGGGAAGTCGCCAGATAAACCGGGGTCTCGGCGCCTTGCTGTGTCGAGCGCGCAAAGACCTGCACGACTTTGAACAGTCGCGACCAGAAGCCCGATGTATTATGTCCGAAGCGGGAGCGAATCAAGCCGGGATGCAAAGTATTCACGGTGATGGCGGTATCTTCCAAACGCCGCGCCAGCTCGTAAGTGAAGAGCACATTCATCAACTTGCTTGCGCCATAGCTATTCATCATGCTGAAGCCGCTGGCGTCGCGCAAATTGTCCAGGCGCAGAGTTGCATTGCGGTGCGAGCTGGAAGACACATTGATGATGCGCGCTTCTCCCACCGCCTGTGCCGTTTCGCCCAGCATGTCCAGCAGCAGGTTGGTCAACAGGTAATAGCTCAGGTGGTTGAGCGCGAAGGTCATCTCGAAGCCGTCTGCCGACTGCCGATACTCCGAGAAGGCCGCGCCGGCATTGTTCAGCAGCACATCCAGCCGCTCGCGCCGAACCCGAAATTCGTCTGCGATGCGCCGCACTTCCGCCAGCGAAGACAAATCGCCCAGCAGCCAGTCGATTTGTTCATTGCCAGTTTGGGATTGCAATTCAGCGCAGACAGCGCGCGTCTTGGATTCGTTGCGCCCGACCAGCGTGACAGCCGCGCCTTTGCCCGCGATTTCCAGGGCGGCTTGCTTGCCGATGCCGTCGGTCGCGCCGGTGATAAGTACCCGTTTTCCTTGCATGCCCTAAGCTCCTGAATTGACCGTTGCGCGCCAGCATACAGCAGTTCCAGCGAGCTTTATACTACCCATACGGGCAGGTCGGCTGGTTGTTGGCGATGCAGCAGGCTGACGGGCAACAGCGCCCTCACGCTTCGGCTTCGTCGCCATAGCTGTGCCCGGAGAAGATGGCGCGCAGCTCGGCGGCGGACTTGGCATTTTGCAGGGCGGTCATGCGGGCGGCTTCTTCTTGCTGCAAGGCGCGAGCATTCTCCAGGACAGCGGCCAGCTTGTCGGCCGGGAATTTGCAGGCACCGTTCTCGTCCATGTGGATCAATTCGCCCGGCGCGACATCCATGCCACCGACAGAAACGGGCACATTGACCGCCTGAACCGCCATCGCGCCATGCCCAGGCGTGACGCCACTGAGCATGTATTGAAAGTCCATTTCGCGCACTTCATCCAAATCACGCGAGGGACCGTTGGAAATCAATCCCTGGCAGCCCAGCGCGCGCATGGCTGAGACCATGTTGCCGCCAGCCAAGCCAACTTTGCCTTGCAAGCGCCGCGGGAACCTCTGCTGGATGACCAGCACAGTCGGCTGTAGCGAGGCTTCCAGCGCATCCAGAACATCCAGAAAGCTGAGTCGATTGAAGTTGGGGTCGGGCAGGCTATACACAGCAGTTACCGCATAGCCGACTCGCCGCCCCAGCTGCGGATACATGCAGCGAATGCGCTGGTCGGTATACCAATTCTCGCTCCAGGGATTGTAGAGCCCCAGGCACAGCGGTGAATCGGGATAGGTCGCCACCACATTGGTGATCGATGGCGTATCGAAGTTCTTAAGCTCTTCCAGCATCGCATTTCGGTCCATCGCCGCAATTGCCCTCTTTATGATTCGCTGGCGCTAGTATAGCGAATCGAACGGCGGAATACAGGCAGAACCGGCAGCAGCATCAGCGCCGACAGGGATATCGCCAGCCGCACACTCGACAGCAACCCGACTGCGCCCACCAGCGGTCCGCCAGCGATCTGCCCGAGCGCATCGGCTTGGCTCTGCACAGACAGCACCGTCGCGCGCACTTCAGAGGCAGTGTGCTGGTTGATCCAGGCTTCCAGCAACGGGTTGCGGATGCCGCGCGTCGCTTGCACCAGCCAAAGCCCAAACAGCGCCCAGGCAAAGCTGCTGCCATAAACGAATAACAATACACTGCCGATCATGGTCACATAAACCGCGATCAAGGCAGCCGCCACTTGCCGACCATTTGCAAAGTCGAGCCGCCGCCGCAACAATTCAGTGGCCGCCAGACACAGCGGCATGGAAACTGCGCTGATGATGCCGAACCAGACGATCTGGTCCAGTTCTCCCAGCGGCGGAAACTGGAAGCTATCGAGCAGATGCGCCGTCCACAAGCGATCGAAGCCTTCAGAAAATGCGCCGTGGAAGAGGGTCGCCAGCAGAATCAGCAGCAAGAAGCGGCTGCCGCGGATCATGGAGATGCCCGCGCGGAAGGTATCGAACAAGGCGCGCCAGCTCTCCCGCTGCCCAGCCGGACGCCGCGCAAACCCGGCTTCTGGCATCACAATCATCAGCAGCAGCGACAAGCACAGCAGCACGATGCCGCCGGCGATGATGGCTGCTTGCAAGCTGTAGCTGGCGATTGCGACGCTGACGAATATGCTGCCGAAGCTGACGACTTGCGAAACCTGCGAGCCGCGCATGAAAGCATTTGGCGCGCGCTCTGCCCCGATCTCATCGACAATCCAGGCCGATGTCGCCCCACTAAGAAAGGTATAACCCAAACCCATGATCACCTGGGCGACCAGCAGCGCCTCAAAGAGCGGCAAGCTGCCCTCGACCAGGAAGCCCAAGCCCAGCAAGGCAAAACCGATGATGACAGAAAGCCGCCGGCTGTGCACATCCGCGACCAAGCCTGTCGGGATCTCAAACAGAAAGGCGGTCAATTCCAAGGTCGTGCCCACCAACACCAACTGCAGCGGATTCAAGCCCACCTGCTGCACCTGATACACCAGGTTGACAGTGAAGACCATGGTCAACGCGAAAGCCTGCACGGCCACCATAAACAGATATAGCGGGTAGGCAGCTGCCTTGCGAGACGAGACGAGCGACTGAATCACAAGGTTGCTGTGCGTCGCTGCAGCTTGCCGCATTCCAAAAAAGCGCGCAGCTCTGCAATGCGCCCCTGCAGCAGCGCCGGTGCCAACTCGCGGATCTGGGGATGCTCGCGGTTATTCAGCAGCCAGCGGCACGATGCCAACTGACGGGCGGCGATGAAGGTCTCCAGGTAGTCGCGCGGCGGCGGATCGCAGCCCAGCGCTTCGGCATAACCAGCCCACAAATTTGCCTCCAGCTGCGCAACCTCCTGGGGTCGTTCGCCTTTGAACTGCCAGAGCAGCGGCGCGAGGTCGTACAGAAAGCAGCCCCACGCGCAAAATTCAAAGTCCAGCGCGGCAACGCCAGCCTCGGTGAACAGGATATTCTTCGCCAACAGGTCGGCATGGATCAATCCGAAGGCGGCATCATGCCGATGCAGTTGCGTTAGGGCATTTTCCACTGCCTGCGCGACCGCCTGGCACACTTCGCGCTGCGCGGTCGTCAGCAGTTGGTCTTCGTGTTGCGCGGCGTAGGGCGAGCCTTCGCCAAAAAGCCCCTGGGCATCCAGACGCGGGCGGTCAAAGTCGGCGCTCGGGTCGATCTGCGCTAGCGTGTGCAGCTGTGCCAGGTAACGTCCGATTGCGCGGACTTCTGCAAATCCCAGGTCTGTGGCAGATTTGCTTTCGCCGTGGATAAATTCGAAGAGGCAAGCCAAAGCGGTGTGTGGCGGCGGCAACTGGGGATGAGCGACTTCGACAAGCAGTGCATCGCCCTGCCTGGCATGCACCGCAACCGGACAGGGCGCCCGCAAATTGCTCGCCTGGCGGATCGCGCGCAGCCAGGCCAATTCGCTGTGCACCTGCGCAGTTTTGGCGCGCCAGGCCGGTTGCAGCCGCAGCACATAGTCGCCCGCGTCAGTTGTCACTTTGAAGACGGCGTTGCTGCCATAGCCCAGCCAGTTGATCGCCCGCGCAGCCAAATCCCAACTTGTCAAGGCTTCGGCCGCCAACTGCTGCCAAAGCGCCTTCTGCTGCGCCAGTGTCCATTCGCTGTAGGCTGTCATGCGCGTCTCGTCTGCTACAATGGCTATGGGCTGATGCGCCCACTGCAGGAGGAGCGACGATGCGAAAATGGTTGATTCTGCTGACGGCGTTGTGTCTGGCAGCCACAATTGACCAAGCCGCCAAAGCGTGGGCGCTGGGCAACTTGCAATTCTACGAAACCATGCAGCCCAGCCCGGCGCTGGCGCCACTCTTCCAGCTCACGTTGGTTAGCAACACGGGCGCGGCTTTTGGCATCTTGCCCATGGCTGGCGATGTCTTCCTGGTGGTGGCGCTGCTGATTATCGCAGGCTTGCTGGCGAGTATGCGCGCGACAGCGGCCGATGCGCGACTCGCGCCCTTTGCCACTGGTTTGGTCATCGGCGGCGCAATCGGCAATTTGCTGGATCGCCTGCAGCACGGACATGTCATCGACTTCATTCATTACCAGATTCCCGATGTGATATCCAATGTGTCCAACCTGGCTGACCACGCCATTGTCCTGGGTGTGCTGCTGCTCATCGCTGAAAATGTCTGGCGCTCGCGGCGGCTTTAGAGACGTTTTTCCAGCTCGATCTCATCGCGAATGGGGATGCCGTGCCGGCCCGTGATGGGGATCTGCGGCTTGATGCGACGGGCGGCGGCGATGGCATTGCGATGCACCGCCACCAGTTCGTAACCGCGCTTTTGCCAAAATCGCAGAGACGCCAGGTTGTCGTTGGTGGTGACCAGCCACAAGCGCGTCAATCCAGCTTCGCGCGCCCGTTCTTCCAGCGCATCCAGCAAAGCCGAGCCAATGCCCATGCCTTCGACCAGGCTGTCCAATGTGAGGATCTCGCACTCTTTCGCATCGTATTCGATGGTCAGCAAACCGATGCGCTCGGGCGGCGCAGCGTTTTTATCAGCGTTGGCGGCGTCCGCTGCTTCGCGAACCGCAATCAGCCCCTCGAGCAAATGTCCATAACGCATTTTGCCGCGCGAAACGATGGTTGTCGTGCCCCAGCGGTCGTCCAGAAAGTGGGCGACCCATTCGCGGTCGGCACGTTCCAAAGGGCGTATCGTCATGTTGGACATAAAAAAGAGACCTCTGCGTTTCCAGTCGCCTACCAAGCAATTATAGCGCAGCCGCGCGTAGACGGCGAAAAAAGCGCTGAGCAAGCCGGCAGCGCCGCCAATGCAAGTCCCGCGCTAGGCCACGAAGAGCAGCGCCACACCCGCCACCGCCACACAAGTGCCGCCAATCGCGCGCCTGGTGATTTGTTCGCCAAAGACGACAAAACCGATGGGTATCATCAAAATCGGAGTCGTGCCGGTCAGTGTGGACGAAATGCCAACACTGGTGAATTGCAGCGATGCCAGCACCAGGGTTGCGCCGAGCACGGGACCCGTGAATGCGGCCAGCGCAATCAGCGACAAAGCGCGCGGCTGGTCTACGATGAGCCGCAGGTTGTGCCGCAGCTTGCCACGCAGTGCGATCAATCCCCACAAGACCCCCAAAGCAAAGACTGTGCGCATGATGCTGGCGCTCAAAACGGGGAAATCATCGGCCACGCCCTCGGACATCAGCACAAACGATGCCCCCTGCAAGACCGCGGCCGCCAAAGCCATCAACAAGCCCTTGCGATAATCTGTGTGTCGGCTGTGAAGGCTGTGCCGTACATCGCTCGAGACCACTGTGATTACCCCACCCAGCACGAGCGCGATGCCCAGAACCGCATATGACGGCAAGCTTTGCCCCAGCAGCAACCAAGCCAGGACCGCCGCGAAAATCGGCGAAGTCGCGCCGATCAACATGGTCAAACGCGGACCGATCGCTTGAAAAGCCCGCAGCAAAAACAGCGCGGACATCACAAAACCAGCCAAGCTCGATGCGCCCAGCACCAGCCAGCGCTGCCCAGAAGCGGTCATCGGAAACAGCTCGCCATACAGGACCTGGTGCAACGGCAGCAAGAATATTAGCGAAAACACCAGGCTCAGCGCCATGGAGACGCTCGCCCCAAACTTGCGCCCGGCCAGCGTATAGGTGGTCGATGCCAGGCTAAAACTGAGCGCCGCGCCCAGCGCCATCAATTCGCCGAAGAAGTTTTCCAACAAGCGCCTACTTTCATACGAAGCAGTCGAGCGCCCGGCCTCTTGCCTGCAGCTCGTCCCGCCGCCACCTAAAAAGCCAGGACGATCGTGCTGTGCGCGGGCAGGGCGAGCAAGGGCGCATAGGCAGCGAAGCCGCCCGCAACGTTCAGAATCGGCGCGCTGGGTTCGCCACTGCCAAACAACAAGGTCGGCGCAGACAATTCCCGCTCGCTTTCGGCCAGGCTGAGTGTGAAGCCTTCGATGGGTTCATCATCCAGATTGATGATGACCAAGAGCCGCTCCTGCTCGTGGCTGCGCAGAAAGGCATAAATGCCGCGATGGGAACTTTCTACATGCGTCCAATCGCCCCGCCGCAGCGCAGCCTGGCTATTGCGCAAATGCACCAGGTCGCGATAGTGGCTCAACAGCGAATTGGCCGCGTTCGCCTGCTGCGCGACATTGGCGCTGGCGACATGCTCGGCAGCTTGCAGGGGCTGCCAAGGGCGCGCCGCATCAGTAAAACCGGCCGAGGGCGAAGCATCCCATTGCATCGGCGTGCGAATGCGTTCATCGGGCTTGCTGCCGATCATGCCAATTTCTTCGCCATAATACAAGAAAGGCACGCCAGGACCCGTCAGCAGCAGCGAGGCGGCGACTTTGTTGCGCCCGACATCTTGCCGCAAGGCATTGGCCAGCCGATTCTGATCGTGATTGGTCAAGAAGGTAGCGAATTGATTAAAGGGATAATCGCGCATGGCCGCTCGGTGAGCACGCATGATATCACGATTGCTGCCCCGCGAGGCTGCTTCAATCATTTCGCTGGCCAGCTTGAAGTCGAAGCCGATGTCGATGGCGCGCTCCTTAATATAACGCGCCACAACGAAGGAAGGACCGCCAAAAATCTCGCCGACTGTGAAGCTGCCCGGTTTGATTGTTTCCAGGTGCGTCTCATAGCTGCTCAACCACTGGCGGCTTTCGGGCAGGTTTTCTTGTTGTTCACCCGCTTCGATCAAGTGTTTGATCGCATCCAGCCGGAAGCCATCGACGCCGATATCCCGCAGCCAGAATGACGCTACCTGTTGCATCTCTTGCGTGACGGCGGCATTGCGATAATTCAAGTCGGGCATGCCATCCCAAAAGACGCCATAATAAAAATTACCACCCGCGCGATGCCAGGCAACAGCGCCCCAGGGACCAAGGTAACCGGGGTCGTCGGCCTGCCAGATATACCAGTCGCGCCAGGTGGGATCGCCGATGCGCGCGCCCAGAAACCAGGGATGGCGGCTGGATGTGTGGTTCAGCACCATGTCAACGATGACAGCGATGCCGCGTTCGTGAGCCGCTACCACCAACTGCCGCATATCCGCCAATGTGCCATAATCCCGTTCCACAGCATAATAGTCCGTCACATCATAGCCGTGATAGCTGTGGGCTTCGGCCGCTGGCATCAGCCAGATGCCGGTGATGCCCAGGTCGCTGCTGGTGCTCGGGTCGCCATCGTTGAGATAATCCAGCCGCGAGATCAATCCCTGGATATCGCCGCTGCCATCGCCATCACTGTCCTGAAAACTGCGGATGAAGACTTCATAAAAGACTCGATCGTTCCACCAATAAGTCGGCTGGCTGGCCTGCGACAGTGCGGGCAAATCTGCCCAGCCCAGCAGGCAGCCAATCAGCGCGATGGCGACGAATATGCGGTATCCCTTGCTCATGACTGCCCCGGCTGTGTCGAGATGAGTTTCTCGAATTCGCGCAGCCAACTGTGGCAGTGGCGCTCGCGGCGGTCGTCGGCGCTGGCGAATCGTTCTGCGGCGGCCGCCATCCAGCGCATCGCTTCGTCATTCTTGCCCAGACGATGCTGTGTCATCGCCAAGAAGTAGAGCGTTTCTGGTCGCTGGGGTTGGGCAGCCAGCGCATTGACGAAGTGATCGGCGGCAGCGCCCCATTCCCGGTTGCGATAAGCGAGCATGCCCCGCCCATAATTCGCCAGCATCTCGTAGGCATTCAGCTGGATGGCGCGCTCGTAACAAGCTTCGGCTCGTGCCAGCGATTTGTCCTCTTGCGCAAAGAAACCCTGCACAGCGTGGTATTCGGCGTGCCCAGGCAGCAGTTCCAGCGCCTCGGCAATTGACGTTTGCGCAGAACCCAAATCGCGTTGACTAAAGGCTCGCAGCGCCAGCATATAGCGCTCATCGGCCCGATAGCGCGAGATGCCCAGCCATTGCGCCAGCTTCGTCATCGCCAGCTCGACAGCTTGCGACAGTGGGTCTCAGCCAATATCGACCATGCGGCGCTGTGTCTGGCTGCGGACGACATAAGTGCGCGCGAGCTTGTCGTGCCAGGCTTGATTATTGCGGTCGATCAATGCCCACAGATAACCCAGCCCAAACAGAACGGCGCTGACCTGATAACCAATTGCGCGGATGACGGCGTCAACATCGCTGATTGGCGTGCCATCGGCTTTTACGACGCGGATGCCCAGCGCGAACTTGCCAGGCGTCTGGCCATTGCGGCGCGTCCAAAAGTACCAGTAATAGAAGACGGGCACCGCCAGGCTGCAGAAGTTCGCCAGGACCGGCAGCAGGTCGCCACTGGCTGAAATCGCTGCCAGCGCCAACAGCATGAGCATCAGCAGCAGAAACCCATCGATGATGCCAGCCAAGATGCGCGGCACGATGCCAGCGAGCTCGTGAACAGAGTTGGCGGCAGCCTGTTTCGACTTTTTCCCCATGATGTCTTCCTTCCTGCTTCTGTTGCGCGCAGCCGAGTAAACCACGCTTCCCTGCTCAGTTTACACTGAAATGCGCCCTTGCGTCAAAACCGGGCGCATCAAGCAGTGGCGAATTATGTGAATAAGATACCCCCCATCCCCCAGCCCCTCCCCAAAGAGACAGCGTAGGGGCGAGGCGGTGACTCGCCCATTTAACCCCTCCCCCAGCCCCTCCCCAACAGGTTGGAGAGGGTAGCCAATGCCTTATGCTCCTCCCGACCCGACAGGTGGATTGATGGGGTGTGAAACTCCCCTCCCTCATTTTGGGGGTGGGGTTTGGGGTGGGGGCTTGCTTAGCCTATTGACATTACGCAGAAGTTGAAGGACTTGCCCTATTCCCAAAGCGCATACAAGATGGCAGGATTTTCTTCGCGTTCAAATTGACGCAAGTTGGCGATACGCAATTGGGCGTGTTGATAGAGATATTCAATATGCGCGCCGGCTTCTTCCAGCGCCAGCAACGTATGATACCCCTGCACATCGGGATACATTTTGGCGGCGATCTCGCTGATGGTCATGGGTTTGCCCTGCTCGCGCATGATGGTACGGATGCGCTCGAGCTTGCGGTTGTGGCTGGCGCGGATAGCCTGGATGCGATTGTAGACATCATCTATCGGGTCTTCGTGCCCACCCAGCGCCAGGCGAATGCCCGCGACTTTTAGCAGCTTGCGCAGAGAATCAGCATAATGACCCAAGCCCATGTAGTGTGTGATGCTTTCGGGCGATTGGTGCGGGGTCGTTCGCGAAAGGACATGGTCGGCGCTCAGCAGCACATCGCCCAGGCGGATGCAGACTTGGCCCGGACAATGGCCTGGCGTGTGAATGAACTCCAAGCCGTCTAGCAGCTGCTCGTCCAGCAGATTGATATCGACCTCGATAGAAGTGACATGCTGCTTGGCGAAGCCGTACATGGCGAACAATTCGTCACGGCGCTCGGGATCGATGCCAGCGCGCTCGAAGTAGAACCCCAGCGCCTTGGTCGCGACCACCACCCGTTCTTCATAATTGGTCAGCACACGCCGATCCAGCTCGTGAATGGCGACTTCGGCAGTAGCATGCGACTTCACAAATGCCAGCCCGCCAAAATGGTCGATATGCCCGTGCGTGAGGATGACACGCTCAATATCCCCCAACGCAAAAGACTTGCCAAAGCGCTCGCCCAAAGCCTGGATGCCAGCCAGAAGATCTGCGTTGCTCTGTGGCATGCCCGAGCCCGTATCGACCAGGGTGAGCGGTCCCGCGCCATCCAGCAAGTAGGCATTTCCGCTGAAGTCGGGCGGGAAGAGCAGCATAGGCAATTGATAGATATCGACGCCGCTGCTGCTGCGGAAGTGCGCAACTGGCGGAATTTGCTGCATGGTCGTTTCCTGTTAGCCGGGTTGTCGCCGCTGTTATTGTAGCAGGCTGGGCGCGCTGCCCGATGCCAGGCTGTAGATGACAAAGCCGATATAGGCCAGCAGCAAGACCAACGATGCCCGCCGGCTCAGTAATTGCTGGCTGGCGCAGGGAATCAACAGTGCCGCGAAAGCGACCATCACCGCGAATTCCAGCTGCACCTCGCCACGGTCGACCGGGATGGGCTGTACGAGCGCAGTCACACCCAGAATCAACAGCAGGTTGGCGATATTCGAGCCGACGATATTGCCGATAGCCAGGTCGGTTTCTTTGTGCCAGGCTGCCGAAAGCGATGCCGCCAGCTCGGGCAGCGAAGTGCCAAATGCCACCAAAGTGATGGCGATGACCAGCTCGCTGATGCCGATCATGCGCGCCAGGTTGACTGCGCCTTCTACCATCAGCCGCGAGCCGATCAACAGCATGGCGATGCCCGCGGCCAAGAAGGCCAGCTCGCGCCAGCGCCTGATCTTGTCTGTAGGGGCAGCTGTTTCTGCGTCCGGCTTTTCACGCGCTTTTCGCTCGGCCAGCGCGCGAAAATAAAAGAACAGGTTAAAGGTCACGAAGCCCGCCAACAGCGCAGCGCCATCCAGCCGGCTGACACTGCCATCGGCAACCAGGGCAAATGTGCCAATGGAGATGAGGATCATGAGCGGGATTTCTCTGCGCAGCAAAATCGCCTGGACGACCAGCGGTGTGATCAAGCCGGTCGCGCCCAGAATCAGACCGATATTGGCGATGTTGGAGCCGATCACATTGCCGATCGCCAGGTCGCTTTTGCCAGCCAGCGCCGCTTGCACACTCACCAGCAGCTCGGGCATGGATGTCCCCAAGGCGACGATGGTCATGCCGATGACGAGCGCCGATACGCCAAAAGACAGCGCCAGATTGGACGCCCCGCGCACCAGCCAGTTGCCGCCATAAAACAAGCCGGCCAGCCCAACCAACAGCATGAGGATATTGACGATCATCCGCCGCCCTCGGCAAACCCGGTGCCTCTAGGCATAAATGACATGCTGCAGCAAGAAGCGCTCGATGGCGTTGTAATATGTTTCGATTGTCGCTGCCTGCCGCCAGCCGTGTCCCTCGCCCTCGAACAAGTGATATTCGTGCGGGATGCCGCGCCGCTTCAACGAGGCGACGATGCTGTCCGACTGGTCTTGCGGAACGACCACATCGTCTGTGCCTTGAAAGACAATGATGGGGTCGACAATCTGGTCGGCGTGGAAAACCGGCGACCGTTGGCGATAGAGCGCAGCCGCTTCGGGCAGTTCGCCCAGCAACCAATAGGTATACCGTTCTTCAAACTTGTGCGTGTCCATCAACAAGCCGAACTGGTTCGAGACTCCATAAGAGCAGATGCCCGCCTTGTAGAAGCCGGGCTGCTCGACCAGCGATTGCAGCACAGTGAAACCGCCCGCGCTGCCGCCCATGATGACTGCTTTGCTGCCATCCGCCAGCCCCGCCTGCGCCAGATAGTTGACGCCAGCCAGCGAGTCGCTGACATCATAGACGCCCCAGTTGCCGCGGTGCATGTTCATATAGGCTTTGCCATAGCCGGTGCCGCCACGATGATTGACCTGCAGCACGGCATACCCGCGTGTAGTGAAAAACTGCACTTCGCTTGAATAGCCGGCGTAGCGTTGCGAAGTCGGTCCCCCGTGGATGTTGACAATCAGCGGAGGCACGCCAGCCGGCGGTGAATCTCGCAGCACAGGTGGATAGTAGAGGCCATGCACAGCGCCGCCATCGTCGCCCGTCCAGGTGATCGCCTGAGCCGCGGAAAGCTGGTCTGCGCCCAGATTCTCTGTCCCACGCCGTCGATGGATTTGCAGGCTGCCGTGCCCGCGCAACGAGATCACGCGCGGCGGGATCAACGTTGACGAAGCGATCATGGCGATGGCATCGGTCTGGGACGCGACGTGGATCTGCTCCATTTCGCTGTATTCGTCCAGGCCGGCGACTGTTTCACAATTCCCCGATTCTACATCGCAGCGCTGCAAACTGAAGAAGGCGCGTTGGTTGCGCAATGTCAGGATGGCGCGGCTGTCGCTGGACCAGCCATAAGTCCGCATGCCTTGCGCCCAGGCTGGCGTGCCATGTTCCGCCGCCGCCCGGGTCAACTGGATATGCCGCTGCGCATCCAGATCATAAAGATAAACCTGGCCCCAGCCGCTGGCATCGCTGATGTAAGCCAGATAGCGGCCATCGGGCGAGAAGGCGGGTTGAAAAATGGCTGTTTCTGTGTCGCCCGTCAAGGTGACAATGTCCTGCGCATATGGCAAGCCCGAAGCGTCAAAAGCCAGCTCGACCAGGCGCAATTCGCTGCCATTCCAGGGCATTTGCGGGTGGTTCCAGGCGACAAAGGCGATGTGCCGGCCGGCCGGGTGCCACACCGGCTGCATGACAAAGTCGGTGCCATACGCCAGCTTGCGAGGAAAATGCGCGCCCTCCGCATCGACGATCGCCAACCCGTCTACATGCTCATAGCTGTGCACATAGGCGACCCATCGGCCATCGGCTGACAGGGCTGGCGAGGCGCAACTGCCGAATTCGGGAGTCAGCGCGAGCGCCACGCCACCAGCCAGCGACTGGCGATACAGACGACTCCTGGTGGCGAAGACGACATTGCCCGCGCCGACCGTAAATGCGCCGCCGCCATAGCCAACCGCGCCCGACACATTCATGGCCGCGTCGGTCAGGTCGCGTGGGGCGTCTGTACCCGTTTGCGCCACCAGAACGCCGATCTTCTCCCGGTTTTCCCACCATACCAGGGTTTCGCCAGCATCATCCCATTGCACATCGCGCAGGCTGACGCCACTGGCAATCGCTGCGCCGCTGACCGGGCTCTTCCAGGTCCCATACGCTTCGCTCATGATTTCGCCTCGCTGTCACTGGCAACAAACCTGCATTTTACCGCAGGCAACGCAAATCAGCGATACGGCTTATCGCAAGCGAGTGTCGAATTTTGTGGATAGGATAAGCGGGCCCCAAGACCAACCCCACCCCCCAACCCCCTCCCAGATGCATCAGGGAGGGGGAGCGCATGCAGAGAAATAAAATCTGATGCTAAATTCTTGCAGATTAGCAATAAACTCACAGGTTTCTCGACAAGACACCCTTCCCTGTTGATACGGGGAAGAGCTGGGGATGGGGTAAGAATGAAACCTGTCCTGCCCTCCCCCAGAACGAGGGAAGGGGAGTTATTTAGCGATTCAGTAGGTTTTGAAGCCCCTCCCTCATATTGAGGGTGGGGGCATAGTCGAGCGATTATGCCGAAATGGGACGGTAGGTTGTGTCAATCGTGCTGATGAATTCCAGCCCGTATTTGGCCAGATCGCTTTCGGGCTGAAAGTGCTCGGACACGATTTCGACCATGGTGCCTGTTTCTGCCCAGCGATAGAGCTGCTCGGCTTTGGCATCCAGCGACATGATGCAGCCGAAGGTGGTCGGCTCGTAAACGCCGCCGCCGCCCAGGAAGTTGCCATTGGGCAGTTCCACCGCGCCATGAAAGCCATTCATCAAGCCCGGCACAACTTCATAGATGCCCATGAACCACTTCATCTTCCAATGGCTGCAATTGGTGCCGGCTTCGTTGCACAGCGCATAACTGCCGCCAGACGCCACCTCGTTGTGTGTCAAGATCTGGTAGATGCCCGGAAAAGTCTCCGCCTGCTCGCGCCCCGATGAGATCGGCCAGCTGAAGACCAACTGGCGATTGTCGAATGCCAACAGCCACTGTGATTCCAGGTCGACGACGATGCGTTTGTGCGGAACAGGATCGACCGGGACCATGCTGTCGCGCGTGGGCACCTGCACTTCTTGGCCGATGACCAGTTGATTCCAATTGACCGTGGGGTTGGCCGCGCCGATGAATTCAAAGGGTATGCCGCGCTTGCGACCGATAGCCGTGCCCGTGTCCTGCCGCTCGACCTGGTACTTCGATGGCAAGTAGCGCAGGCGCAGCAGAATATCCGGGTTGCCGTCTATGAGCGCGTTTTGCAGTTTGTTAATCGCCTCCAACTCGTCGATGTAACGTCCGTCCACCACCAATCGGCTATTTTCGGCATCGATAAATTCGCGAAAGGCATCATCGCGCACCGACAAGCCATTAATGCCCGCCGTCAGCCATTCTGCCGCTTGCACATCGGTCACGCTAAAAGAAAACATCTGGTCAAGGAACGGGTCATAGCCACGGATGCGCAGACCGCTATCCAACAAGACCAGCGCCTCGTCCAAGAAGGGCGAGCTGTCCAGCACAGTCGGGTTGATGGCATTCGTAGTCAACTCGAATTGTCCATAGGTAACGATGTTGACGATGTCGTCTTTGAGGCTTTGCAGACTGCCCGTCACATCCAGGTGGCGTCCGCGGCGTCCGGGCACAGCGATGAGCGTGCCACCCGACCATTTGTAGCCGGCTTCATAATGCCGCAAGAAGATATCTTCGGTCATATCGAGCAGCACCGACTGCGCTTTGGCATGCGAGACGCCGACGGCCGGGGCGATGTGCAAACCGAAAGGAATGCCCGCGATACCAGCCGCCTTTGCGCTTGCTGCCATCGTCGCGGCGTCTATGGTCAAACCCAGCGCCGCGGGCGTCATCGTTTGCAGGCGCTCGCCATCGACTGTGATATCAATATGCACATCATGCTGCCAGTGCTGCAAGATTTCTTGCTCGGCTTGTTGGGGAGTTAATTCGCTGAGCGGCAAGCCGAGTGTATAAACATTGGGGAAGATGCGCCCCGAGACGACATAACTGCCGATGAAAAATACCAACACCGAAATGGTGACCAGTGTCGTCAATTTGGCGAGGGGCGAGCGGCTGGAAAAGAGCCAGGCCAAAGCGCGATGCACAGCATTGTTTTCGTTATAGGCAGGAAAGCGCCGGCGAAAGAAGGCGTGCTCTTCGCGGTTTGCCTGCCGAATTTCTTGCGCGGCCAGACGGCGCTGTTGACGCGCAAGCACCCGCTCGCGTGTGCGGCTGGACGGGCGACGGCGGATTCTGCGGCTGTTTTTTGTCATCGGCTACCCTGCGCAACTCGCAAATTGCTTGTCCCAGCATGACCATTGTATGCACATCCGCTTTTTCGGCAAATGAGTGGATTGGGCTATCTTAGAAACTCGTCATAAATCGGCGCGCGCCACGAACGCTGATTCCAATTCTGCGCGACAGTCGCTAAAGTAGAAGGGGCGGCAGCATTGCCAGGCCGCTCAGTTGCCTGCCCTGCGAGGACTGAATGCTATGCACAATCGGGATTACCTGCTGGACGATGAAGACGCGCCGACGCCAGCCATAGAGATCGAGTTGGTAGAGGGCATGGACGATGACAGCACGGCTATCGACCTGCCAGAAGAAGTGCCTGTCTTGCCTCTGCGCGGGCTGGTCGTCTATCCACAGACGGCGATACCCCTGACGGTGGGGCAAGAGCGCAGCATCCAACTGGTCAACGATGTCGTGGCGGGCGACCGCATGGTTGGCCTGGTCGCCTCGAAGGACCCCAACCTGGGCACGCCAGGACCAGACCAGGTGCACAAAGTCGGCACATTGGCGACCATTCATCGGCTGTTCCGCGCGCCAGACGGCACCATCCGCTTGTTGATCCAAGGCTTGCAGCGCATCCGCATCGACGAATTCGTCAGCGACGCGCCCTATCTGAAAGCGCGGGTATCGCGCATTGCCGAAGATGAAGTCGTCTATGCCGACGACATCGAAATGGAAGCCCTGGTGCGCAGCATCACCGACCGCTTCAGCCAACTGGCCGAGTTGGTGCCCAATATCCCCGAAGAACTGGTGAGCAGCGCAATCAATGTCGAAGACCCGCTGCAGCTGGTGTACTCAATCGCTACGTATGTGCGCATCGAGTCGGATGACGCGCAGCTGCTTCTGGAGCTGGATAATGTCGGCGACAAAATCCGCCTGTTGCTGAAGCTGTTGTCAAAAGAAGTCGATGTGCTTTCGCTGGGGCGCAAGATCCAGGAAGACGCCCAGGAAGAAATGGAGAAATCGCAGCGCGATTATTACCTGCGCGAGCAAATGAAAGCGATCCAGCGCGAACTGGAAGAAGACGAAGACCAAAAAGAAATCGAACGGTTCCGCCAGCTCATTGACGAAGCGAACATGCCAGACGAAGCGAGAAAAGAAGCCGAGCGAGAACTGAACCGCTTGTCGAAGCTGTCGGTGGCGGCGGCTGAATATGGCGTCATCCGCACCTATCTGGACTGGATCTGCAGCATGCCCTGGGATGCGCGCACCGAAGACAAGCTGGATATCGCCAACGCGCGCGCTATCCTGGACGAAGACCATTATGGGCTGCAAGATGTCAAACAGCGCATCCTCGAATTTCTGGCTGTGCGGAAATTGCGAGCCGAGCGCGAAACTGAATTCGCCAAATCTGAAGAAGCGCTGGACCCCGTGCGGCGCGACCGCTCTGGCGCGATCTTGGCATTTGTCGGTCCGCCCGGTGTCGGCAAGACATCGTTGGGCGCGTCGATTGCGCGGGCGATGGGGCGCAAGTTCATCCGCATGAGCCTGGGCGGCATCCGCGACGAAGCCGAGATTCGCGGTTTCCGCCGCACCTACGTCGGCGCCATGCCCGGCCGCATCATCCAGGCGATACGGCGGGCGAAGTCGCGCAATCCCCTGATCATGCTGGACGAGATCGACAAGCTCGGGCGCGATTTCCGCGGCGACCCCGGCTCCGCTCTGCTCGAGGTGCTGGATCCGGAGCAGAACGCCGAATTCCGCGATCACTACCTCGATGTGGCTTTCGATCTGAGCGATGTCATGTTCATCACCACCGCCAACTCGCTCGATACCATCCCCGGTCCGCTGAGAGACCGCATGGAAGCCATCCAATTGAGCGGCTATACCGAGCTGGAGAAACTGGCTATCGCGTCGCAATACCTGGCGCCGCGTCAACGGCGTGAAAACGGCCTGCGCGCCGACGAGCTTGAATTCAGCGACCAGGCGCTGCTGCAAATCATCCGCGATTACACGCGGGAAGCGGGCGTGCGGGGGCTGGAACGCGAGATCGGCAAAGCCGCCCGCAAAGTTGTCACCCAGATCGCGGAAGGCGAAGTCGAAAAGCGGCATGTCGACAGCGACGCGGTTAAGGATCTGCTGGGCAAAGCCCGCTACGGTTATCGCAGCGAGCTGCAAGATCGCACCGAGATACCCGGCGTGGCCACCGGGCTGGCTTGGACGCCGGTCGGCGGCGACGCCCTCTTCATCGAAGCCACCAAAATGAAAGGCGGCAAGGGCTTCGAGTACACCGGTCAATTGGGCGATGTCATGCAAGAGAGCGCCAAAATCGCCTACAGCTTTGCCCGCTCGCGGGCCGATCAGCTGGGTATCGACCCGGCTTTCTACGACCAATACGACATCCATTTGCATGTGCCGGCCGGCGCCGTGCCCAAAGACGGTCCCAGCGCGGGCGTCACCATGGCCACGGCTCTGGCCTCCCTGCTCACCGGGCGCAGCGCCAAGAGCAATATCGCCATGACCGGCGAATTGACGCTCAGCGGGCAGGTGCTGCCAGTCGGCGGCATCAAAGACAAGGTGCTGGCGGCGCATCGGCTGGGCGCCGACACCGTCATCTTGCCGCGCAAGAACGAAAACGATCTGGACGATGTGCCCGATGATGTCCGCGGCGATCTGAGCTTTGTGCTGGTCGATCACCTGGACGATGTCCTCGATATCGCTTTGGCCGGCGCCCAGCCCATCCTTGCCGACAAAGCGCAAGCCGCCCTCTGACGAATAAGGACCGGGAGCGCCGCGCATCACTTGCCCGCTGCTCATCATGCTCGGGCGCGCCGACCAGCTCAACCCCTGGCAATATGGCCAGCGCTATGTGGACCGGGTCGCGAATGGCCGGCTGGAGCTTTTCGATTGCGGCCATGCCGTCCATGACGAAGCCACGGAGCGTTTCTATCGACTGACGCGTCAGCATCTCTCCGCCGCTGGCGCTTGAATCAAAAGCCGCGCCCCGCGAACGGAGAGTCTAAATGCGTGGATATTCGAGCCAGCCCCCCATCCCCCGACCCCTTGCCCCCAAAATGAGGGAAGGGGAGAGATGCTTTGTTTTGAAGTCCCTCCCTCTTTTTGGGGGAGGGATTTAGGGTGGGGGAAAACGCTGGGATATCCACAACACTAGACACTCCCCCGCGAAACATAAGTGGAATGGCCGCCCGCTGCTGTGCTAGACTGATGGCTTTCCCGTCCGCTGGAGCCACCGCATCGCCATGAGCCTGCTGCACAACACCCGCGCCACTACAGCCGAGATTTCGACCACCCAGTGGCCCTCGCATCCGGTCATCTACGAAATCAATACCTGGGTCTGGCTGCGCCGCTTGAGCAGCCGCTATCAGCGGGACATTACCCTGGCCAATGTGCCCGCCGCCGAGTTGGCTGAGCTGGCCGACTGGGGTTTTGACGCCGTCTGGCTGATGGGCGTCTGGCATCGCGGCCCGGCCACGCGCCTCAGCGCCCTCAATTATCTGCACGAGTACCGACAGGCTCTGCCCGATGTCACCGCCGCCGATGTGCCCGGCTCAGCCTACGCCATTCGCGATTATCAAGTCGAGCGACAACTGGGCGGCCGTGCAGGCCTGGCGATCTTCCGCGAGCGACTGCGCCAGCTGGGCATCAAGCTGATACTCGACTTTGTGCCCAATCACGTAGCCACTGACCACCGCTGGATCCGCCAACATCCGGAGTATTTTGTCCAGGGAGAAGACGATGATCTCGCTCGGCGGCCGGCCGACTTTTTCGCCGTCGACACGGCGGACGGCAGCGGCGCGGTGATCGCCCGCGGACGCGATCCATACTTCCCGGCCTGGATCGACACAGCCCAGTTGGACTCCTTTCACCCCGGCCTGCGAGCAGCCGCCATCGATACCCTGGTCGACATCGGCCAGCAGTGCGACGGCGTCCGCTGCGACATGGCCATGCTGATGCTGAACGCGGTTTTCGCCCAGACCTGGGAGCGAAACGGCGCCAGCCCGCCCCCGACCGAGTATTGGCAGGCCGTCATCCCGGCCGTGCGCGCGCGCCATCCGCAAATGCTCTTTATGGCCGAGGTCTACTGGGATCTCGAGCAGGAGCTGCTCGGGCAAGGCTTCGATTACAGCTACGACAAGCGCCTTTACGACCGGCTGGCCAATGGCGAGATCGGCGCAATCAAGTCGCATTTAAGCGC
>JAJDZQ010000031.1 GCA_022824565.1 Anaerolineae bacterium
AGGGGCTGGGGGAGGGGTAGTAGCAAGCCATGTGTTTTCCAAATCCGTGTTGCGGTTTTCTCACACAGCGCAGACCTGGAACGCCTCGCGCAGAGCAGACCGCCAGTCGCCGGTCGGCACAAATTCTTGCCCGAGATAGCCAGTAAAGCCCGTCTCGGCAATGGCGCGGCAGATGGCGGGATAATAGAGTTCCTGCGCATCATCAATTTCGTTGCGTCCGGGCACGCCAGCCGTATGGTAATAATCGATCCACTGGTGATTGTCGCGTATGGTCTGGATGATGTCGCCTTCCATCACCTGCATGTGATAAATGTCATACAGCAGGCGCGCGCGCGGCGAGTTCACTGCCGAAACCACCTGCACGCCCCAGGCTGTCTTGTCGCACTGGTAGTCGGGATGATTGACCTTGCTGTTGAGCAGCTCCAGGATGAGGGTGATGCCGGCGCTTTCAGCCGACTTTGCCAGTTGCGAGAGATGGCGGATGGCATTTTCTGCACCGAGCTGGTCGTCCAGCCCCTCGCGATTGCCGCTGAAACAGATGAGGAATGGGATGTCCCATGCCTGCGCCATTTTCAACGATGCGTCCGCCTGACGCTGGATGTCGCTCCAGTATTTTGTATGGCTGATGCCCTGCTCCAGCGGCACATGCAATTGGTGGGCGGCGATGCGCAAGCCATGATCGCGGACCAGCGAAAATTTGTGGCGTGGCACCAGCTCGACAGCGCTGTATCCGATAGCTTTAATTTCGCGCAGCAAGTCGTTTTCGTCTATGCCGCGCCGCTCATAGCACCACCAGGATACGGATTGCTCAAAAGACATATCAGAAAGCCCTCGCCAGTCTGTTTGCGAAGGATTGTAGCATGGCGCGACGATGGTTCGCAGATTTATGCGCCACAGAAGTAAGCCCTATAAACTAATGCAACAATAGGAAGGAACGTCGTAGGGGCGACTTTTGAGCCGCCCACATGTAAAATTGCGGCGTTGTGGGCGATACAAGTTTCGCCCCTGCATGTTCCGAAATTGGGCCGCGTTGCTCGGTTGCGCATGATTAACTTGGTCTTACTGAGAACGTTAATGAAGTTCGTCCAGCGCATGCAGGCGCCAATAATCGCGGTAGGCGCTTGTTTCGCGCAGGATCAGGTTCAAGCGCGCCCGCCATTTGTCACATAGTTTCTCATCCGCCCCAACCTGCAGCATCCGCAGACGCAGTTTGCCATCCGCTGCCCTGTCATGCGCCAGCAAGCCCCGCGCGCGCAACAAATGCAAGCCAGCCTGCACCGCCAGCGCCCGGTCTCCCAGCGCCGCCGCCAGCGCTTGCACATCCGCAGCGCCATCTCGCTGGGCGACCGCATATTTTGCCATGCCATAGAGGCGTGTCAGAAAGGCATTGGGATGTGCCCAGGCTGGGCGAGCCGCAAATACGATCAAACGCGATGGATTGACTGTGTCCAGAGCCGCCCGCCAGATCGCGCTCGCAGCCGGTATCGTCCAGACGATCAAGGTCTCGCCAGGCGCAAGCTGCAAGCGCGTAACACAAGCTGGCATTTGTGCGCCTTCTGCCCAGACCTGCGCGGCGGGATGCTGCTCGCGAATGCGCGCCAGGTCGGCTCGGGCATTTGCACTGTATCTATAGTCTATGGATAACAGGCTGGTTGCTTGCGACCGCAATTCGGGGGATGTTCGTGGGCTTTCGCGCCAGTCCAGCCATTCGACCAGGTTTTCACGCCGTCCCCGATAGTGGCTGCTGCGCAGGGTATAGGCCAGGTCGAAGGCTCCGCTGGGCAAGGTCTTGCCCGCGCCGCGCCACCAGATGACCCGTTGGCGGTTGTCGGCTTGGTCGGCCACGATTAGCTGCAGGTGATCGCCGCGCCGCCCCAGGCCTCGCTGACTGGCCAGAGTTAGCCCGCGCGTCAGCAGGGTTATGGGTGGGTTGCCCGGGCCAAATGGCGCCAGACTTTCGATTTCATCAGTCAGCCCGGCGGTGATTTCGGGCAAGCGCAGGCAGCCGTCGATGGGCAGAGGCGGAGCAGCTGGCGCGCCACCCAGGTCTCGCACCGCCCGGGAAAACGCGCGTCGAAAGTCGCTGATGGCTTGCGCGCGCAGGCTCATCCCGGCGGCCATGCTGTGCCCGCCGTATGTGTGCAGCAAGTTTTGCGTCTGTCGCAGCGCCGCCATGATATCCAGACCGGCTACCGACCGCGCCGAGCCTCGCGCCAGTTCATCCGCGGGCGCAGCCAGCAGCACGGTGGGCAAGGCGAATTCTTCGGCCAGGCGACTGGCTACGATGCCGATAACTCCGCTGTGCCATTCGCGATGATGCAAGACCAGCGCGGCATATTCCAGCAGATGTGGCTCGGCTTCGATCTGGCTCATGGCGGCGGCATACACCTGGTTGGACAAGAAGCGGCGGCGGGCGTTGGCTTCTTCCAGGCTGCTGGCCAGGCTCATGGCGCGGGAATTGTCGTCGGTGGTCAACAGCTCGATGGCTGGGTTGGCGTCTTCGACCCGTCCCAGGGCGTTCAAACGAGGCGCGATAGCAAAACCGATGTGCCCCTCGTTGAGCGCGGCGGCTTCGATTTGAGCGCGTTGCAGGATGGCGCGGAGGCCCATGCGCGGAGCAGATCGCAATTGCGCCAGACCGAGTTGTAGCAGGTAGCGGTTTTCGCCCAGCAGCGGCATGACATCGGCGACCAGGCCCAGCGCAACCAGATCGACATGCGCGGCGGCAATTGCCGGTTCCAAGGCCTGGATGAGCTTGTAGGCTACGCCGACGCCGGGCAAATCTCGCAAGGGGTGGCCGGCTGGCAAGCGGCGCGGATTGACGACAGCCAGTGCCGCGGGCAGCCGCTCTGGCAAAGCATGATGGTCGGTGATGATGGTATCGACGCCCTGTTGCGCAGCCAGCTCGACCGCAGCGTGCGCGTCAACACCCGTATCACAGGTCAACAGCAGATCGAAGCCATTTTTTAGATGGCGTTCCAGGGTCGGCAGATGAATGCCATGGCCTTCGCGGAATCGGTTGGGCAGGTGCACGGTGACGCGCGCGCCCAGCTGGCTGAGAGACGCATATAGCAAGGCGGAAGCAGTCTGTCCATCGACATCGAAGTCGCCCCAGACCAGGATGCGCTGGTTTTGGCGGATAGCTTGTCGCAGGCGCGCCCTAGCCGGCTCGATATCGGGCAAGTCGCTGGCCGGCGCTGGCGTGTACTGCGCGGGGTCGAGGAATTGTTGGGCGGCGACAGGGTCGCTGATGCCCAGGCGCGCCAACCGGCTGGACACGATGGGGTGCCCGCCGATAACAGAATGGAGCGCAGGCGGCGGCTCGGTTTGCGAGGGAAGTTGCCAGGCGCGAGGCACGGATGTCACTGCCTAGCCAGCCAGCACACTTTCTTCCAGCAAATCCAGCCCGTCTGCCATATCCATGCTAAGCCCGGGCGCACTCGGCAGGTGAATATGACCATCGACAGGCACGAGCTTGTGCTTGTAAAAGACATTGTCGGGCCGACCAGCCAGGAAGAGCCATTCTTGCATGGGACAGGTGCTGATGGCTTGCGAGGCGATCAAATGCGTGGATGCCCAGCCACCATGGTGTGGGATGACAGGAATGGCATACGCCGATGCCAGCGCGCAAATCTTGGTCATTTCGCTGAGGCCGCCCGCCCAGGTCACATCGGGCTGCAAAATATGCACGGCTTGCGCATCCAGCAGCGCCTTGATGCCCCAGCGCGTATATTCATGCTCGCCACCGCTGATGAAGACGCCCCGCGCCCCGCGCCGCAACTCGGCATATTGGGGGATGAGGTCGGCCAGCACCGGCTCTTCGAACCAGGTCGGGCGATAGGGGGCGGACAGCTCGATCATGCGCTGGGTGAAAGGCACATTCCAACTGCTCCAGGCATCAAACATGAGGTCGGCAGCTGGTCCCGCGGCTTCGCGAGCGGCGCGGATGATAGCCAGGTTGCGGCGAATCCCCGCTTCGCCATCGTGTGGCACGCCCGGCAAGAACCACTTGAAGGCGGTAAAACCCTGCGCGGCGAAATGACGAGTGCGCTCGATGACCTTGTTGGGCTCTACCGAATAACCCAGCATGGACGCGTATGCCTTGATTCTGCTGCGCGTTGGTCCGCCCAGCAGTTGATAGACCGGCGCGCCCAGCAGCTTGCCTTTGAGATCCCACAAAGCCAGGTCGACCTTGCTCAGCGCCAGCATGGCAGCGCCTTTGCGGCCGTGGATGGCATGGCGATACATCTTGTCCCAGATGCGCTCGACAGCATGCGGGTCTTCGCCGACTAGCAGATTGGCAAAGGTGCGTTTGATGATGGCGCAGTCTTCGTCGCCGAGCGCGCCACAAACGCC
Source organism: Anaerolineae bacterium (assembly GCA_022824565.1). GTDB lineage: Bacteria > Chloroflexota > Anaerolineae > Aggregatilineales > Phototrophicaceae > UBA6055. The sequence goes on from JAJDZQ010000031.1 coordinate 4,357, forward strand.
CGTTATGCCCTGGTCGGTATCAATCAGCAGAAAGTGTCGGTCGATTGTATAGGGCGGTCCGCCAGCGGGATCGACGGGCCAGTTGACTTTGCCCGCCAGCCCGGGATAGATGGCGGCCGGTCTGGCGAGGTGGGCTTCGGCGACAGGTTCGTGATAATCCCACTGTGCGCGGACATGCATGGCGCGAACACGGTCGATTCTCATGTGGTGGATCCTGTGTTTGCTGTCGGTTGCATTTGACCACAAAGCGCGCGCCTGCGCAAAACCCCCAGCCCAAAAATGAGGGAGGAGCTTTTTGCCCCCACCCCAAACCCCTCCCCCAAAATGAAGGAGGGGCTTTTTTCTACCCCATCCCCGGCCCTTCCCCATATCAATGGAGAAGAGTGACTCGTCGAGAAACCTATGCGTTTATTGCTAATCTGCAAGAAATCGAGCATCAGAATTCATCTTCTCTGAATGGCCCCTTGATGCTTCGGGGAGGGGGTTGGGGGGTGGGGTTGACCCTCACATGCGCGCCCTCGGAAATCTATCCTGTCCTTCCCTCCCTGTGGGGGATGGGGGTTGATCGTAATGCAGCCAATGGCGGGCAAGCCCTACGGCGTTATTTCCGTTCGTTGCATACCGTTATGGCAGAACCTTCTGTAGAACGGCAATGCCCATTGCGCTACAATATGCTGGCAGCATACGAGATGAGGACGAAGCCCCATGGCTGTATTGACGCAACCCGTCACCGCCGACAACTTCCTGGAAGTCGCCAGCTTGCCCGAATACGCCGACTGCGCCGTTGAGCTTGTCGAAGGAGAGATCGTAACGATGCCACTGACAAATCCGCAACACGGCGAAATATTGTTTGCGCTAGGCGGCCCATTGCGCAGTTTTGTTATGGCGCATCATTTGGGTCATGTGACTGGCGGCGATGTCGGTTTCGTTTTGGAACGAAATCCTTATGGAAGAGACACCGTCCGCGGCATTGATATCGCATTCATCAGCAGCGATATCGTGCCGGGAGCCTTGCCGACAGTATTTATGGAAGGCGCGCCCGACCTGGCTGTCGAGATTATGTCGCCCAGCAACACAATGGCTGATATCCGGCGGAAGATCAATCAGTTGCTGCAGGCTGGCTGCCGGCAAGTCTGGATTGTCCATCCCGACCTACGCGAAGTGGATGTGCACACCAGCGATGGCGCGAAGGTCTACCGCGAGGGCGACAAGTTGTTCGCCGGCGATATTCTGCCCGGCTTCGAGATGGATGTCGCGGACATTTTCCCCAAGTAGACATACTCGCACCCCCATCCAAAAAGCCGAGGCAAGCGCAACCTGCGAAGATCAAAACGCGTATTCGCCGATTTGCTCAAAGTCCAGCTCGGCGTCATCTCCTTCATCCAACTCATCAAAGTCGACCTGGTTCAGGCTGCCCGCCTCGCCGCGCTCGCAGTGGACTCGGTAGGCGCAAAAGCGGCAATGACGGCTTTCGGGGGTCAAGGGAAAGTCGCTGGCGTTCTGGATTTCGTTCATCAGCCCGCTCAACAGCGCTTCATCGTCTCGCATCTGGGCTGGTGAATAGGCGAAGCTGATGCGCTGCCCACCCCGCGCCAGGTACACATACTCCAGGCGGACGCGCTCGGCTGGCAGTGGCGCGCCAACCAGGTGTGGTCCCGCTTTGGCAGCCACATACAAGTAAACGATCGTCTGCCAGCGCTGCCGCAGCGACTCGCGGTCGGGCACATGGTTGCCGGTTTTCCAGTCGACAATGACCAGCTCTCCGCCAGGCTCAAACGCCAGCAGATCGACCTGCGCCATCAGCTGCCGTCCGTTGAGGCTGGTCTGCAGACGTTTTTCGGGCAGGCGCGTGCCAGGCAGATCTTGCAGACCGCTGGACAGCAGCTCGTCGAACCAGAGAGCGACTTTGTCATCCTGTACGGCGGTTTTCAACAGATCGTGCGGGATGCCCTGTTGCGAAAGTCTGGCGAGTTGATGCAGCCTTGCGCCGTGTCGCAGCCGCTTTTCGAATGCGAGTTCGCCCTGTGTTTCCGCCGCGGTCATGGTCGGCGGCCGCCAACGATCGACATAGCGCAGTTGGAAACGGCGCGGACAATCGGCATAGCTCTGCAGATTTTTGGCGCTGAAGGTGAAGGTGTCGGAGAGTAGCATGTGCAGATTTCTCAGCCGAATCTCAGCGGAACCAAGCAGGTCGAACACATTCTACCACCGAGTACAGCGAGTTCTTTTGAGTACACAGAGGCAAAGGCACAAGCCGATCGGGCCAGGATCTGGCTATCCAAGCAGCTGAGATTCTGCATGAGGTGTATGGGTGAGCCGGTCGTACTGACTTCAAGCATATCTTCCGAGGATTCTCGGTGGACTCTTTCAACTCGGTGTGCTCGGTGGTCCAGTTTTTTTCATTCGTTTCTCGAACTTACTTCTGCGCGCGCTGGCGCATTTCAGCATCCCAAAAGGCACGCAGCGCCCGCAGTGGAGTCGCTTCGCTTTGGCTGTTGCGACGCCCGGTGTTCCAGCTGATGCACAGCGATTTGCGCGCGCGTGTGATGCCCACATAGAGGAGGCGCAGGCGTTCGGCGGCGTAGTCGATGCGCGCGTCCAACGATGCGAAGCCCTCGCGATAGGGCAGATCATGACAAAGGCTTGCCAACTGCGCCAGCGCTTCTTCGGGCAAGTTTAGTTCGTCGCGGATGTACCACTTTTCGCCGATATACTTGTCGCGCGGCTCGGCGGACGGGAAGTCGTAATTGTTGACGGAAACGATGGCGACATAATCCCATTCGAGCCCCTTGGCTTTGTGCAGTGTGGTGACAGTCACTTTGCCTTTGTGCGCATCGGGGTCGAAGCGAGCTTCTTCGTCGCCCCAGGCGCGAAATTTGCGTTTGTTGCGGGCGATCTCGTAGAGCTCTTCGGCGAAGTCGGGCAGGCGCATGTGTGGCTGCTGCTTTTGCAACTGCGCCAGATGCAGAGCGATCATGTGGGCGGTGGCGATGTCGTTGGCATCGCGGAAGATGTCGCCAGCCAGGCTGAGCACCAGTTGGTCGATGGGCATATCGGCAGCGCGCATCCAGCTGGCAATTTGCTCGCGAAAGCTGGCCAGCCTGTCGCGCGCGCCCACCTGCGATTCGCCTTGCAGGTTGTCATCCAGCCAGTCGCGCAGGCGGGGAGCAACCAGGTCTTCCACCTGTTTGATGCGCCGCAAATCTTTGACCAGCGCGTCGACAGCGGCGGCCGCGGCGCTGTCATCACGATCATCCCGGCGCCAGACACGGTAGACATCGCCCAGTCGCTGGGCATTTTTGGGGTCGGCCAGGTAGCGCAGCATATACGCCAACGAGCCGACTACTGCGCGTGTGGACGAAGCGCTGTTGAGATTCTCGACATAGGGGGTGCCCAGCGCCCGCAGCACCCTGACGATCTCTGTGCCACGGGCATTGCGCGGCACCAGGATGGCTGCCGTGTCCGTCGGGTGGTCGTCCAGCCAGCGCGCGCAATTTGCCGCTACAAAATGAGCTTCGCGTTCGGCGCTCATGGCATCGGGGCAGAGCAGAATGGCGGCGGGATCATCGGGCGGGTTGGGTTGGGGGTCGCCCGCGGGGGTGGGCAGGATGTGCGGCAGGCTCAGTGGCTGGCGATCGCGGATGCGGATGAGTGGATGCGCCAGCGACCAGTCGATCAAGTGATTCGCCAGTTGCTGGATACTGGCTGTGCTGCGCCCGGAGTTGGGCAATTCGCGCCGCTCTACGCGGGCCGACCGGATAAATTCGCGCAGGTATTTTGGATCGGCGGTGGTGAAGGTCTCATAGATGGCTTGGTTGGGATCGCCCATGCGCACCCAGTTGCCGCCCTGCCCAACCAGCAGACGCAGGATCGCCTCTTGCGAGCGCGAGCTGTCTTGGGCTTCATCTTCCAGGATATAGGGATATTTGTGCTGCAGCGCCGCCAGGTAATCGGGGTTGTCGCGCAGTGCCCTCAGCGCCAGGCGAATGAGGTCGGCAAAATCCAGCGCGCCTCGATACGCCAGGGCGCGTTCATAATCGTCGTAAATATCCATACACATTTGCGCCAGCGATAGCTCTTGTCGGCTGTCAGCCAACTGCTCAGCCAGATGTTCTGGTGTTAGCAGCTCATCTTTGGCGCGTTTGATGAAATTGCGTGCCGATTCAATGACAGTATTGCGCCAGTGGTTGCTGCGGTAATGCGGTTTTTCCAAAAAGTCGCGTCCCAGCCAGGCATCGGCGGCAGCGGGCTGGCGGCGCATCCAGCTGTCGACAGCGGTGGCCAGGATGGCGCTGCTTTCGCGATCGTCGACGATGTTGACCTCGTCATCAATGCGGGCGGCGGTGGCGCGGCTGCGCACGATCTCGTTTGCCAGGCTGTGCAGGGTGCGCACGCGGTAGCCCCAGCCTGGCAAGAAGCCCTCGTGTTTGACGAAGTCGCTCACCTGGCGCGCAAAGTTGGCCACAGCCGAGTTGACCAGCGTAACGATGAGGATCTCTTGACCGTCTTGCAAGGGCGCGTTGTTCAGCAGCTGACCAGCCAGCGCGCACAGGGTGGCTGTTTTGCCGCTGCCGGGCACAGCCGCGACTCCCATATAGCCGCCGCGATATTGCAGGACTTGCGCTTGCCTGGGGCGTGGCTGGAACATGGGTTGTTTTTACCACAGGGGCTCCTGTTTATGCATAGTTGTGATCAATTCTGCCCCTATCCCCGCACCCCCAACCCCTTCCTCGAAGCATCAGGGCGGGGGAGCGCAGTCAGAGAAAATGAAATCTGATGCTCAATTTCTTGCAGATTAGCAAGGTTTGCACTGGATTCTCGACGAGTCTCCCTTCCCCATTGATATGGGAAAGGGACCGGGCTGGGGTAGAAAAAAACTGGACTGTCCTCAGCTCTTTATGGGGGAGGGGTTTGGGGTGAGGGTGTAGCGCCTTCAGCATGGCTACGCCGCAGCGCCGTATACAGAGTCTCCAGCAACAAGCCACGCGACTCGTAGCCGCTTTCGCCCAGCTCGCTGTAACCCAGATAGACCGCCTGACGACAGCGCCGCGTCAATGCCAGCACAAGCCGCCGCAGGGTTTGGCGTTCCAGTTCTTGTTCGTCGGCCTCGCTCCAGACTGCGCCAGACTGCCAGCCCTGGCTTAGCACATGCGGGTGCGTCAACGGCTGGAACAATCGGCTCGACCAGCCCTCGCTGCTGATATTCAGCCAGAACTGCGCATCGACAGCGCGATTGCTTAGCAAGAAGGTATAGGCAGGCGCGATATAGATGCTGTCTTCGGCTTCTTCTATCCAGTCGCGCAGGTAAAAGTTGGCGATGAGGCCGCGCTCGACCATCTGCACATAATCCCGCGCCAGGTCGATGTCATCGTCAAAACGCCGCAGAAAATCCAGCGACCAGCGAAAACCCCGCGCCGAATCGACCAGGTTGCGGCTGATATTGCCCGCGTTGACATCGGCATGAAAGCCAAAACCGCGCCGCGCCAGGACTTCGCTATACAAACGGCGAAAGAAAATATCCAGCGCCGCGATCGGCTCGCCTTGGCTATAGGTCATGATCCAGTCGCGAAGCTGGTCATAGCGCTTGCCGATGTCAAAGGTGATGCGGTCTTGCATGCTGGCGTTGGTGATGCCGCTGAATGGATGCAGGCCATCATCGCGATAGAGCACATCACACAGCAATTTGGCGCGCACCAGGTCGAGCCCGGCGATTGTCTGGGTCAAGGCAAATGCCAGGTCGAACTGGACTGGCGCCGCGCCCCAGCCCGGATGCGCCAGTCGCGCCAGGGTCAGCAATGTGCGCGCGGCCGGTTCATCGCGCAGCGCCCGCGAGGGACGGTGCGACCGCGCCGAAAGCCCGCGCCTGCGCAAGCTTTCAAAGAGCGAAAACCGCAGCGAGTCGGACATGAACGGCGCCAGCACGGCGATCTCTTGCGGCTTGATGCCTTTTTCAAATACCAATTTGCCGATTTCGTCCGCGACCCAGTCAATCATCTGCGGATGATAGCGATGGGCTTCGGCAATCAGCGCCGGGCGGAAATCTGTCTCTGCGGCGGCTGCTTCGCCAAGCAATGGCGCAGACAGGTGCACGCCCAAAGCGGCGATCGGCTCGCTCATAACGAAAGAACCGTCCAGAGCGACCTGGTTGTCGCAGGCTTGGCGAAGGCGGGCAGCGCTTTCGGGATCGGCGCCGAGAAAACTTCTGAAGCCGGCATCGTGGTCGCAGATCAAAAGCGCCGATTTGCAATTTGGCAGCAGGCTCATCAAGAAGCGATGGGCGGCCGGGTTGTCTTCTTCGACATTGTCGGCGATCAGATGCTGGAAACGCCCACGCAGGGTATTGCGAGCCACGGGCAGCGCCAGCACCTGTTGAGCGAATAAGTCAACACATAATGAAAAGTCCAGCAGATTGCGCCGCAGGCAATATTGACGAAAAGCCATGGCGCAGGCTTGGGCATCGGCGTAGATATGCGCTTGCTCGACACCCCCGCCCAAGGCTGTTTGCAAGCGCGTGCCGATCTCGCTAATGGGAAAGCCGACCATCGCCGCCTTGTTCATATTGTCGACGATCTGGCTGTAGAGGCGAGCGCGATCGATGCGCACACTTTTGAAATAATCGCGCTGTGCCACCAATTTTTCGATAGCGCGGGTCATGAAATATTGCACCATCTCCAGGCTAAGAAAGTTGGGCAGGTCTTGCGGGTGAGCGAAGCCAGCTCGCTCGGCGATGAGAAACCAGAATGTCTCGACCATGTCCTTCGAGAGGCTGCCGAGCGTGTGTACAGCCAGCTGTCCGCCGCTGTAGCCCGGGTAGTCGCGCAAGGCTTCGCGATAGGGCTGCGCCAAAGAACGTTGGGGCACGAATAACAAGATGGACTCGGCGGGCACACCCTGTTGCAGCAGATGCAGCATGCGCGCGATGCCGCTGCTGGTTTTGCCGCTGCCAGCGATGCCTTCCAGCCAGAGTTTGCGTTGCAGCGGGGCATCAACCACGGCGCGCTGTGCTGGTGAGAGCTGGGGGAGTGCGCTTGTCATGGGCTGTAGTATAGGGGAGATGCGGAGGTTTCAGGAATTGGCGGCCGCCTACACCGTCAATGATGGCCTGGGTGGGCTTGGCAGTCCAATCAATGGCTGTCTACTTGGGGAAGATGTCGCTGACGGCAAGCTCAAAACCGGGCAGGATGTCGCCGCCGGACAGCATGTCACCCTCGCGGTAGACGCGCATGCCAGCCAGGCTGTGCACATCGACGCGGCGCAAATCGGGGTGCACGATCCACACCTGCGGACAGCCCGCGCGCAGCAGTTGGTCGATCTTCAAGTTGGTGTCGCCGACCGTGTTGGATGGCGACATGATTTCGATGGCCAGATCTGGCGCAACTTCCAGGAAGCTGCTTTGAGGTAGTGTGGGCGCTTTCGTATAGCTAATGAAAGCGATATCGATTCCCCGTATGGTGTCTCTGCCCTGCTCGCGCCGCTCTAGCACGACGCCAGCGTCGCCCACATGAACGCGACCCAGTTTATGCTGCCGGACAAACCACCACAGAAAGCCAAAAATATTGCCAACAATCAGTGAGTGTTCCGGGTTGGTCGTGGGCATCGGGACGATCTCTCCATAGACAAGCTCGACATGTTGATGGGCGTATTCTGGCGAGTTGACCATCTCGCAAAACTCGTCGGCACTGATGCGCGCCGGAGAACGTGTCAAGAGCGCCATAGTAGCACCATCCCTTTCTCTAGTTGCCACAACCAGATTATAGCGCAATTGGCATGCAGAGCCGTATTGACAGCAGCTGTAGGAAACAACGCGCCAAACAGCAGAAATCTGGTAGAATGGCAGGTATTGGCAAGCAAACTCATCTGTCTATGGTTCTGCGAAGGAGATTTGCACAATGAAGCGCACCAGACGATTATTGATACTTTGCCCGCTGCTGGCATTTGCCCTGCTTCTTTTCGGTGTGCCAGCGCTGGCGCAAGATATGGGCAGTGGCGGTGCCATCATCGAGCCCAACTTCGGCGATGACCCCACCA
>JAJDZQ010000026.1 GCA_022824565.1 Anaerolineae bacterium
ACACCAGCGGCGCGCCCTATATTGCTATACCTTCGCCATCGAGCCAGCTGACTTCGGCGCGACCAACCGACCTGTGGCGCGGGCGCTGACGGCGGAGGGCATCCCTTGCTGGCCCGGTTACGAGCCGATGTACCGCTACGAGCTGTTTCAACCGACCCAATCCCGCTTGCCTGTGCCATCGGCGTTCCCCGAATACTTCGACTATTCGCGCCTGCATCTGCCCGTTACCGAGCGCATCAGTGGCGAGACGGGCTTGTGGCTGGGCGAGGCAATCTTCCGCGCGGGGCAGCAAGGAATAGACGATGTTGTCGCCGCCTTGGGCAAGCTCCAGTCGGCTTTGGCAAGCGATTCTGCGCTGGCCGAGCGAATCGCGGCGCAGTGAACCTGCCTCAAGCCCCAACCCCACCCCCCACCCCCCCCGAAGCATCAGGATGGGGGGATTAAGCGGGGTTACTGCTGGTTGGATAGCCGTCTGGATCGAGCATCACATCCAGCAGCATGGTTGTGCCTTGTTCGAGCCAGGCACGGATGCCGGCCGCGCAGTCCGCTGGTGATTCGACCTTCTGATAGGCCAATCCAAAAGCCGCCGCGATATGCCGATAATCCGGGTTGGCGAACTCGGTGCCAACCGCCGCCTTCCCGCGCCGCCGTTGCGCCGAACGGATCAAATCCAGCGCGCTGTCATTCATCACAGCCACCAGAACCGACAGTCCCAGCCGCGCCAGCAGCCCGAGTTCACCCAAAACCATAGCCAGCCCGGCATCGCCAGTGATGCAAACGACCGGCTGCCGCGTGACTTTTGCCGCCGCAATCGCGCTGCACAAGCCAAAGCCCATCGCCGACAAACCATTCGACACGAAGTAGCCATTGGGCTGCAGGGCGGGCCATTCCAACGCGGCGAAAATCTTGTGAGAGCCGACATCGGTGCTCAGGATGATGTCAGCGGGCGTATGCGCGCGCAGCAATGTCAGGAAGGCCTGCGGGGAGATGCGTCCGGCCGCTGCATTGGGGCTGCTTCGCGCTGCCAGCCGCTGCCGAAAGCGCCTTGTCCGCGCCGCGCCCCAGTCTGGCGCAGGCCTTGTTGTCGGCGTGGCGAGCGACTCGAGAACTTCGCCAATATCGCCGGTTATTTCTAGCGCGCAATCCAGCCGGGGCGCCTGGTTGCCCCAATTGGCGATCCAGATTAGAGGCGTCGCATAGTCCCAGGGCTTGACCAGTTCGACCACATCAAAGCCCAGCGCGATGATGCAGTCGGCTTCGTCCAGCAGCGCATAGGCGGGGTCATAGCGGGTCAAACCGATGGTGCCGGCAAATAGCGGATGCGCTGCAGAAAGCGCCCCTTTGCTCTTGGGTGTATCCACAACTGGCGCGCCCAGCGACTCTGCCAACTGGCGAATCTGCGCATAGGGTCGGCCAGGTTCCAGCCCGAGGCCCAGCACGATGATGGGCTTGCGCTTGTCCGCGAGCAGCGTGCGAATCTCGCTCACGGGTGGATTTTGCGGCGCAGGCTTGGCTGGGGAAGCAGCAGCAGTTGCTTCTGTGATTGGGGCGCTGGCCAGGCTGTTGGGCAGGCTGAGATGCACGGGACCCGGTCTGCCCGTCCGCGTCAGCCGCAAAGCCTGCTGTATGCGCGCCTGCGCATTGGCAGGGGCGAGCTCGGCGCTGTATTTGCAGATGGGCGCAAACAATGCTTGCAAGTCCAAAGCCTGATGACTGTGCCTGTCACGCAAATCTGGGTCTGCAGCCGCAGTAATCAGCGCGATGGGCGCGCGATCGAGGTGGGCATGCGCCATGCCCGCGCAGGCATTGGTTGCGCCCGGCCCCAGTGTTGTCAGCGCGACGCCGATGCGGCCGGTCAGCCGCGCTTCTGTCGCCGCCATATAGCAGGCGCTGCTTTCGTTTGTGACCAGGACGAACTCGATACCGCGCCGCCATAGCGCATCCAAAGCCTCGACATTTTCTCCGCCCGGCAAACCATAAATGTGCTGTACCCCCGCTGCTACCAGTTGCTGCGCGAGGGATTCGGCGATAGTTGACATGGACCCTTGACTCCACTTGCCTGGGCAATCTGCTGGAATCAATTATTGGGCGTGTAACGGCTGTGTCAAGCCGGCAAATCAAGGGTACAATGCGCCGCTAATTGAATGTTGCATTGTTGCGAGGCTAGAAGATGACATTTGTGAGCGTGCCCAAATCGGGCACATTGGCGCTGAACGAAATATCCCAGAACTTGGCGGCGAGCGGACGGCCAATTTACCGTTTTGGCTTTGGCGAGTCGCCTTTCCCGCCACCGCGCCATGTGCAAAAGGCGCTGCGAAAAGCGGTGATGCGCAAAGACTACACGGCTGTGGCTGGTTTGCCAGAATTGCGCGCCCGCATTGCCGATTTTCATAGCGAAGTCGATGGTTATCCGATAGGCGCGCAGCAGGTGCTGGTCGCGCCCGGCAGCAAGCCGCTGCTCTTCAATTGTATGCAGGCATTTGAACGCGCCGAAGTCTACTTGCCGGCGCCCGCCTATGTGTCGTATGCGCCCATAGCCAGGTTGGCGCGCCACCAGGCTATTCGCATCCAAACAGCCTATGACGTTCGCTGGCGCATCACGCCCGAAGCGCTGGAAGAGGCGATCGTCCGCCACAGCAAGCCCGGACGCGAAAAACTGCTGGTACTGAATTATCCTGGCAATCCCGATGGCTTGACCTATAGCCGAGCTGAATTGCTGGCGTTGACAGAGGTGCTGCGCCGGCAGGCTGTCTGGGCGATTTCCGATGAAATCTATGCGCTGCTGCATCACCAGGGACAGCATATTTCGCTGGCCAGCCTCTACCCGGAGCGCACACTGGTATCGACTGGCTTGTCGAAGTGGTGCGGGGCTGGCGGCTGGCGGCTGGGCGCATTGATCATGCCGGCTGATGCGCCCGTGGAATTGCATGATGCCTTGATCGGGCTGGGCTCCGAGCTCTATTCTTGCGCGCCAACACCCGTCCAGGCGGCTGCGTTGGCGGCTTACGAACTCGACAAACGGACACTTCGCTTCTTGCGCGCACAGCGACAAATCTTGTCGGCGACCGGCCGCGTCGTGCACAGCGCCTTGCTGGCGGCGGGCCTGCGCGTTCATGCCCCACAAGGCGCTTTTTACCTGCTTTGCGATTTTACCTGCTTCGCCGATGCGCTTTTGCAACGGGGCATTCAGCGCGATACCGAATTGTGCGATTCTCTGCTGTACGAGGCCGGCGTAGCGCTGCTGCCGGGCAGCAAGTTTGGCTTGCCGGCGGAGGCGCTCACGGCACGGCTGGCTTATGTGGATTTTGACGGCGCGGCGGCTTTGACGACACAGCGCGCGCAAGCAGATCTGCTGCCCCATGCCCAAAAGATGCTGGCGGGCATCGCGGCGCTCGAAAACTGGCTCAACTGAAGAGCAACAGATAAACGCTCAGCGCCAGCAGCGGAACCATCATCAGCCACTCAAATGCGCGTTGGTCGATGCGGTCGATGAGCTTGCGCGCGACCAGCACAGCCGGCGGGATCAACACGAAGACCCAGGCAATGCTTTGCAAACGTGCCAGGTCGAAGTTGCCGATGTGCACAAAGGCGGGCAGCTTGGTCAGGTTCATCACCGCGAAGAACAAGGTGGTTGTGCCGATAAAACGCCGCGGTGTCATGTGTGGCTGCAGCAGCAGGTAGGCTGTGAATGGCGGCGCGCCTACATTCGCCAGGGTCGAGCCAAAGCCAGACGCCCACCCGGCGAAATAGCCATGCCATTTGCGCGGATGATAATCTACGCTGGTCAACTGATCGCGGACGATCTTGAAGCCCAGCGCCAGCAAAGTCAAAGCCCCGATGATGCGCTTCAAGGTAACAGCGTCAATGGCATTCAACGCCGCCGCGCCAGTCAGCACGCCCAACAAGCCCGGCAGCAGCATCAGCGCGATATAACGTCGATCCCATTGTCGCCAATAGAAGTAGAGCGCGAAGGCATCGGCAAATAGCAACAGCGGCAAGACCAAAGCCACGGCGACCTGCGGCTCGATTATCAGGGTCAGCAGGGGCACAGTCAGCGCAACCGGCACCGGACCGCCCAAACCACCTTTGGAGAAGCCGACCAGGATGCCGACCAGGCCGAAAATCACGATCTCTGTCATAGTTGCGCCTTGTCCGCTGCGATTGGCTGGGGCAATTATAGACACAGGCCTGTACAATCGTCCAACACGGCGCAGGAGGTACTGCAGAGTTGTTGATGCCTGCATCTACCACCGAGTAAACCAAGTGTAGGTTGCTGGCATTGCCGGAAATGGTTGCGCTAGGAGCGAAATTGACGCGGGCGGTTCACCGCTAGACAACGCCAGATTGCAAAGTCGTCCTGTTTGGGCGCACAGATCGCGTAGCCACAGACCGGCAGCACAGCGCAAATTCTATGCTTTACGCTCGGTGTACTCTATTTTACTCGGTGTATTCGGTGGTAAAAGATTATGAGCCGATTGACCTGGGGAGCACAGCGATTTGGACGAGAAGCAGCTAAATGACGAAGGGCGCGCGATCTGGGATAACAAGGCGCGCTTCTGGGATGCCCTGCACGGCGACGGCGGCAACATCTTTCACCAGCGACTCATCGAGCCGAGCGTCCTGCAGCTGCTGGACTTGTCTGCGGGCGAGCGCGTGCTGGATATCGGCTGTGGCAATGGCGCGCTGGCCAGGCGCATGGCCCAGCTGGGCGCGCAAGTCGAGGCGATCGATTTCAGCCCAAAGATGATCGAACTGGCTCGACAGCGCAGCCCGGCCCGCACGACAATCAACTACCAGGTTGTCGATGCCACCGATGAAACCGCGCTGCAGAGTCTGGGCGCGCGCAGCTACGCCGCCATCACCTGCACGATGGCTTTGATGGACATGCCATCCATATCACCGCTCTTCCGCGCTGCCAGCCAGTTGCTGAAAAAAACGGGCTGCCTGGTCTTTGCCACGGCGCACCCGGCATTCAACTCCAACAACCCGGTTTTCCTGCGCGAAAAAGAAGACCGCGCTGGCCAGGTGCAAGACCGCTATGGCATCAAGCTATTTGCCTACCTGGATATGCCGCCGGTCAAAGGCGCTGGAGCGCCGGGCGAGCCCATGCCGCATACCTACTATCACCGTCCGCTGTCTGCGCTGCTGGACGATGCGTTCGCTGCTGGCTTCGTGCTGGACGCGCTGCTCGAGCCCGCCTTTACGCAAGCAGACGCAGCCCAGGCAGACGGGTTGACCTGGGCGAACCTGTGGCAGATTCCCCCGGTCTTGACGGGGCGCTTGGTTCTATTGCCAAAGTGAAACCATCAAAAGTTCAACAAGAAATAAACCACCGAGTTCAGCGAACCCAGTAAGCGCACCGGGTCGAAAAAAACCGCTGTGCCCTCTGTGCCCTCTGTGTCCTCTGTGTATAAAAACTGTGTCTTAGATAGCTGTGTTCTCGCTGTTCAATACAGCCGACTCATGCTCTCCACCTGCGTGCGCCGAAAGCAGCGATAACAAGTCTGCCAAGGCGCGCTCAATATCGGGCTGGGCAGCTGCGTGATGCGCTTCGATAGCAATGACGACATCGGCGGTTGTCGCTTGGGCTGCGCTGGTGAAGCTCTGTCGCCAGCACCAACGCCGCGCCACAACCATCTGTGTGGCATCGGAAAATATCACTTCGCCAGGCGCAGGATGCATGACTTCGGCGCTGCGCAATTCTGTATAGGCTTCGCTGCCATCGGAATAATGCACGGTGATGGGCAGGGCAATTTGCTGCGTATCCATGACAGCGACCGGTAACCCATAGCGAATGCTCACCAGGTTGCCAATATCAACCAATGTATTGATGCAGGGGATATCGCCTTTTTTGGTCAGGCGGCGCAGCAAGGCTTCGGCAGCGCTGCGATAGCGGGTCGGCGATACGCCAAAGCCGCTGAATGCCCGACGCCAGGCGCTCAACGAGGGCAGCTCGCTCAAAGGGGTAGCGCCGATTCGCGCTTTGACAGCCGCCTGTTCTGCCAGGTAGGCATTTTGCAGGTCGGGCGGTGAAGGCGGGTTGGACAAACCGCGCGCGACGATGATGCCCGCCACCAGGCTCGGATAATTCTCTAGGATGCGCGCATCATATCGAAAACTCGCCATGGGTTGCCTCCGTCAATTCGCGCTTTTCGACAGCGCGCACAATCCAGATCCAAAGCAGCAGCGGCACAATCGCCACCAGCGCCGACAAATAGACGATATGCGCGATATTATCGCCGCCCGCCGCGTCTATCAACAAGCCAATGGCAACGATGCTGATGCTCTGCACAAATTCAAAGCCGGCGAAATCCAGCGAAAACATGCGCCCCAAATAGTCGTCTGGCACGATCTGCTGGATGATGACCGAGCTATAGGTCCAATTGACCGAACCGCCCATCGCGCGCACGACCACCGCCACCGCCAGTAATTCCAGAGACGGCGCCAAGCCCCACAGCAACCAGCCCAGCACAATCAGCGCGAAACCAACAATGATCAAGCGGCGCAGCGCCCGCACCGAATCATCGCTGAAGCGGTTGGTCAGCAGAGGACCCACCACCGCGCCAACGCCAAATGCCGCCCACAACAGCGCCATCGAGGTGACGCCTTGCTCGCCCAGCACAAAAACCTGCGTGCCATAGATAATCAGCAAGGTATCTGAACTGGTGATACTCTGCGCGCTTTTTACAAACAGGGCGGCCGCAGTTACGGGATGCCGCAGCAGATAGCGCAAGCCATCGACAAAAGTCCGCTGCGACTTGTCGAGCATTTTGCGCGCCGGCTGCCCGAGCTCTGAACGAGGCTTCGCGGGCACGACAACAGTCATCACCAGCAGCGCCGAGACCACGAAAGTCAGCGCGTCGATGACCAGGGCGGCTTGGATGCCAAAAGCCTGCGCCACCAGCCCGCCCGTGATCGCTCCCACCGCCAGCATGGCCGACCAGGTGATGCTGCTCAGTGTATTGCCCACGACCAGTTGGTGCCGGTACAAGATGCTCGGCATAATGGCATTGCGGGCCGGCTCGAATATGGACGAAACCAAAAATTGCATCACGACGAAGACATAAATAAGCGGCAGGTAGTCGGGCGATTGCGTGGTGAAAAGCAAGCCCGTGACAGCCAGCGCGCGCAGCAAATCGCTGATGATGAGCAGTCGTTTGCGGTCGAAGCGGTCTGCCAGCACGCCAGCCAGCGGACGCATCAGCAGCGGCGGGATCATGCGCGCGATCAAAAAGCCGCTCACGGCGATGCCCTGATAGCCCGTGCCTTCGGTATACGACACGATCAGCGCCGATATGACGATCGTGCTAAACCAGTCGCCCAAGAGGCTGACCAACTGCGCTCCCCACAATTTGGCGAAGTCGCGGTTGCTGCCGATGAGTCGGATATATTGCATAGGGTGCCCCTGTTCGCCGCGCCAGTGTACAGCATGACCAGCCGGCATGCACGGCACAAATGCGCCTCTGCCCGCATTGACAGCCCCCGTTCGCTGGCATAGGATACGCCTGTCGGCAAACGGAGGCGCGCGCAATGGAAAGCCTGCTGTATGTAGGCCTGGGCGGGTTTTGTGGCGCTAATGCGCGCTACCTGCTTTCGCTATGCTTCAACGAATTTTTGACGCCGCGCTTCGGGGAGTTTCCCTATGGAACATTGCTGGTGAATGTGCTGGGGTCGCTGGGGCTGGCGGTCTTCGGCGCATGGTTCAGCGCGCGTACTGGTTTGTCGCCACAGCTGCAATGGCTCATCGGCGTCGGCTTCTTCGGCGCTTTCACGACCTTCTCGACATTTGCCAACGAAAGCCTAAACCTGGCGAGCGGCGTCGGCAGCGGCCAGTTTCTGCTCAATCTGCTGCTGAACAATGCGGGCTGCCTGCTGGCGGTGGCGCTGGGCTGGTGGCTCGGGCAGCGCCTATTCGGTTTGGGCGGCTGAGCGCATGGGCGAAGATCTGCTGCGAGTGGCGGTCCTGGCGCTGGTCGAGGGCATAACCGAGTTTCTGCCCGTCTCATCTACCGGGCATCTTATCGTGGGCAAGGCCTTGCTCGGCTTCGACGCGCTGGGCACAGTCTTTGAAATTGTCATTCAAATAGGCGCGGTCTGCGCGTTGGTCCTCTATTTTCGCAAGTCGCTGCGCGCCCAGGCGGCACAATTCCCCGTCAATGCGGAGGTTCGGCGCTTTTGGCTGCTGATTCTGGTCGCTTGCCTGCCAGCTGCGGCGCTGGGTCTGCTCTTGGAAACGCCGATCGAAACCGCCTTGTTTACACCGCAGGTGGTCGCGCTGGCGCTGATCGCAGGGGGAATCGCCTTGCTGCTGGTCGAGCATTTTCTGCGCGACAGGTCCCTCGGCGATTCGCGAGAGCTGCAATTCGCGGAAATTACTTTGCGGCAGGCGCTGATTGTCGGCGCGGTGCAGGCACTGGCTTTGATTCCGGGCGTGTCGCGCTCCGGCAGCTCGATCGTTGGCGGCTTGCTGGTTGGCTTGGATCGGCGCGCGGCTGCAGAATTCTCGTTTTACCTGGCCATCCCGCTGCTGGGCGGCACGACCATCTACAAACTCGTCAAGTCCTTGCCTTTGCTGGGCGCGGACGAGCTGCTGCTGCTGGCGACCGGGGCGCTACTCTCTGGCTTGTTCGCCTGGCTGGCTATTGACTGGCTGCTGGGTTATATCTCCCGGCACAGCTTTGGCCTGTTCGGCGTATATCGCATCGTGGCGGGCGGGTTGATCTTGTTGGCTGTCGCTGGCGGAGGGATTGCTTGACTCCTTCTGCTGCAAGAAAATTCCCGTAGCATGTTCTTTCAGAGTTTGTGGCAATCTCGTTTGTCCGATTCTGCGCTTGACTCTACAATGATGCCCAGATGCGCCCACAGCCGCCCTGCGCCAGCTTGCGGAGGGTTCTGGCGTATCTCTGGCAAAGCGTTTGGATGAGGAGTTGCCAACCGATGTTACAGTCACGCGCTCGGCTTCTGCTGGCAATTCTATTGGCTGGTTTGCCGCTTTTGTTGGCGGCTTGCTTCCGCGATACATCGGAAGCGCTGGTCGACCAGCCGGTTGCGCAAGAATTGGTCACGGCCACGCCAGTTGTTGAGGCATTGGCCACGGTCACGCCTGTTGTCGAAGTCATCGTCATAGAAGAGCCCAACATAGAAGAGCCCACCGCCACCGAAGCGCCGACAATCGAGCCAGAACCTGTCGATGAATTTGCGCTTTCTGCCACGGCTTTGGTCGCGCAGCAGACGCAATCGGCAGAGCTTCCTGTCGAACTGCCAGCCACAGCGACTCAGGCGAGCCTACCGACATTGGTGCCGCTGGTCCGCCCGACCATCCCGCCTGGCGAAGATTGCGTGCACGAGATACGCGCTGGCGATACACTCTACCGCCTCAGCCTGGCTTATGGCGTGACTGTTGACGAAATCACACGCGCCAGCGACATCGCCAACCCCGATGTGGTCGCAGTTGGGCAAAAAGTGACCATCCCGCAATGCGGCACGCTGGGCTTCATCCCGCCGCCGACATCTGTGCCCACTGCCACCTCCGAGCCCGTCCAGGTCGCGCCGACCGCCACAGCAGCAGAAGAACAAGCGATCGCGGCGGTGGAAGACTCGCGCAGCGCCCTGGTCCAACAGGCACAGGCGGTGTTGCTGAATAACGCCCAGTCCGATGCCAATTTCAGCGCGCAGGCTTTGGGCAGGTCTTACACCGTCCAGCCCAACGATACCTTGCTGGATATCGCCTTGAGCAACAACACCACAGTCGAGATGTTGGCTGCGCTCAATAACATTGTCGATATCAACAACCTGTACGCTGGGCAAGTCTTGCAGCTGCCATAAACGTTGCGCAAACCAAATCTGCGCCAAGCCACCCTTGTACAGGCAGGCCCGCTTGTGCTAGGCTGTGCGCTACTCTGTACGAGCGTGTCGCGCCTACGGGCGTATTCTTATGGAAGGAACGCAAGGATGAGCCAGGAATTGATGCAGGCGCTGGTCGCCGACAATCACAAGCATCCGCAGATCGAATCGGGCGACACGGTCAGAGTCCATGTGCGCATTGTAGAAGGCACACGCGAGCGCGTTCAGGTCTTCCAGGGTGTGGTGATCCGCGCGCGCAAAGGCGGCAACGAAGCCAATTTCACCGTGCGCCGCATCGCCAGCCATGGCATCGGCGTCGAACGCACCTTTTTGCTGCGCAGCCCCCGCATAGAAAGGGTGGAAATCTTGCGCCGCGCCAGGGTTCGCCGCGCCCAACTGTATTATCTGCGCGACCGTCGCGGCAAATCTGCCCGCTTGAAAGAACGCCGCTAGCCGTCCTCTTGATCTTCCTGCCGCTTTCGCGCGGCGTCGCTGTGAGATTCTGCCAGCCAGCCTGTATGCTGCCGCCTTGCCATAGTTGCGCATGGGCCTGCGCTATAATGCGGCTGGCAAAGCGACTGGAAAATGACGCAGGTCCGCTATAGATGCTCGGTCTCATGCAGCCGCTTGGCTTGATCATCGTCAGTTGGCTCTGGCTGTACCTGCTATTTTGTGGGCTGGGGATGGCTGTGTTGGGCGCGCTGCGCATGCGGGCTGCAAATAGCCAACAGTGGCTGGACAGTTTCTGGCTGGGCTGGGCGCTGGTTCTGTTGATCTTGCAGTTGTGGCACTTTGCCTTTCCCGTAAACGACATCATTATGCTCTTGCTGGCGGCGGGCGCGGCGCTGTCTCTGTGGCGTTCGCGTTTGGCGCTGCGGGCACTTGCGGCGCGGCTGTGGCAGGACAAGGCATTTATGGCGCTGTTTGGCGCTTGCGTGCTGTGGTTCGCGAGCCGCAGTATCGAATTGCCGGCGGCATATGATAGCGGCTATCGTGATATCCAGGCGGTCATGTGGATAGATGCCTACGCAATCGTGCCAGGCTTGGGCAATCTATTCTCTTCATTGGCCTATAACCATCCGACCTACCTCTATAACGCGCTGCTGGACTTTGGCGTCTTCTCTGGGCGGTCGCTGTACATCGCCACCGGTCTGCTGCTGCTTGCCTATCTGGCTCTGGCGCTGCAGGCCGGGCTGCAGTTGTGGCGCAATCGAAACCACAGTGTGCTGCGCTGGTCGTGCATCTTCGCCATGCTGACCATTCCCTACATAATCCAATACACGGGCGGGCGCAGCGGCATCACCCATTTTTTGACCGATACAGTTGTGGACTTGCTGGGCTTCTTGACAGTCATCTATTGGCTCGACTTCTTGCAAGACTGGCAGCCGAGCGCAAATCGCGACTATCTGCTGTTTCGCCTGGCGGTGATTGTGGCTGTGGGCAGCATCGTCAAGCACACATATATTGTCTTTGGCTTGGCGATTGCGGCGCTCACGGCCTTCATCTGGCTGCGGCGAGGTGGCTTGGCGGTCTCGAAGCGGCAGGCAGCGGGTTTGGCAGGCGGCCTGTGTCTGCTGGCGGCGGCATTTGCGCTGCCCTGGATGGCGCGCGGCGTGGTTACCAGCGGCTACATCGCTTATCCGTTTGCCATCGGCCGAGTCGAAAGGGACTGGACGATTCCTGCGTATCAAATCGAAGCCCGTCAAAGGCTGTTGACCACCAACACGCGCCAACGCGGCAGCGATCCGCAAGATGTGCTGGGCTCTTGGGACTGGTTCGCTCCCTGGTTGAGTCGGCTGGCTGAAAATAGCTTCCATGTGGCCTTGCCGGCCACAATTTCGACAATTGCGCTGCTGTTGCTGGCTGTGGGCAAGCTGGGCAATCGCTCGCGGTCAAAGCCGGCTTTGGGCATGTGGGTGCTGTCGCCGTTGCTGGTCATGCTGGGATTCTGGTTTGTCAGCTTTCCCAATCCCAAGTATGCGCGCTGGCTGTTTTGGAGTTTCGCGGCGCTGTGCGTCTTGCTGGCAGCGCTGGAATGGCAGCAGATCTCCCTGCAGCGGCGGGTGCTTGGCGCCTTCGCAGTGTGCGCGATTGGCCTGCTCTATACAGCCTATGTCATTGTACGGCTGGGCAATTTTCCTTTGCCTGCCGGACCAGCCGCTGGCTTTTACACCCGAGAACAACCGCAGGTCCGCCTCTTTGAAACCGAAAGCGGCTTGCAAATGAATGTGCCTCGCTATGGCGGGCAATGCTGGGATCTGCCTCTGCCCTGCACCAATACACCCAACACCAGGGTCTATGCTCGCGTGCCCGGCGACTTGAGCGCAGGTTTTGCCTACGCGGCGGAGGAAAGTTAGCGCAATGTCTGGTTTGCTGGGCTTGATCATGCTCGCGGTTTCGCTCATGTTCATCCGCGCCTGTCTGGTGACGCTGGGCTATTACAAAGAGCCAATCCTTTCGGCATTCCAGCGCTATGGCGATGAAGTCGGCTTTAGCCCGCTGTTTGAGGTTTTTTGCTGGGGAATGACATTGGCTTATCTCTTTTTTGTTTTGGTTGCGCCCTCGTCTTTCTTGGTCCTCATCGGCATCTTTATATTCGTGTTTTTTGTCATGCTCTATTGGAGAGTTCGTGACAATATCATGAATCATCCACAGATCTTCTTGCGCTTCCCACAGTGGTACCGCGATATTGTCGACCATACCACCCGCGAAGAACGCCGCAAACTCTCCTATATGTGGCTGGGCTTGCCGCTGCGCACTCGCCTGCTCTACAACGCGCAGCACGATGAATTCCGCAAATGGGTGGAGTTGGTGGTGTTGTCGGTCGCATGAGCGCCTGTCAAACAGAAACGGCCCGCACAATAGCGAGCCGCATCCGCAACTGGGAGACCTGGACTCGAACCAGGAATGGCGGATCCAGAGTCCGCTGTTTTGCCGATTAAACTATCTCCCACTATGCATAAAGAGCCTACCACGCATGCCCGCCGCTGACAAGCTTTAAGACCGGGCAGCTTCCAGCGCAGCCACGGCCAGTTTGACGCGCCGCAAGGCTTCCGCTTTGCCGAAGATGTCCATCGTCTCGAATGTCGGCGGCGATACCTTCTGCCCGCTGACAGCCGCGCGCAACGAGCCGAACACCGCGCCGTTTTTTTGCCCGATGCTGGCGGCGTAGGCGGTCATGGCGGCTTGTTGCGCTGTTGGCGAGAAGTCTTCCAGCGCCTCCAGCAGCGGCAGCGCGCCACGCAATATCGCTGTTGTCGACGCCTCGTCCTGTTTGCGTTGGACCAGGATGTCGGCTGGCGGGGGCGTGAAGTCGTTCCAGTCTGCAAAGAAGAATCCAGCCATGCGCACCACATCGTTCAGCGACTTCAGGCGCACTTGCAAAAGCGGAACAACCTTTATCAAGAGCGCTACATTGACCTCGTAGCCAGCCGCTTCCAGCAGCGGTTTGAGCCGCCTCGCCAGCTCATCCGCATCTGAGCGCTGGAGCCACTGGCTGTTTAGCCAATCCAGTTTGGCGATTGGGTAGGCGCTGTTGGCCGGGTTGACATCTTGCAAGTCAAAGCGCGCCATCGCTTCTGCCCGGTTGAATACTTCTTGGTCATCGCCGAAGTTCCAGCCGATATTCGTCAGGAAGTTGACCACCGCCTCGGGCAAGTAACCCGCCGACTGGAATTCGTGCACGAGCACGGGCACGCTCTTGCCTTGCGAATCTGCGAATTGCTGCTTGCGCTTGCTCAGCTTGCCTTTGCCATTGGGGTTGAGCAAGACGGGCAGGTGAGCGAATTGCGGTTTACCCCAGCCAAAAGCCTGCCAAATCTGCAGATGCAGCGGGAAGGATGGCAGCCACTCGACCGCGCGCGTAATGTGCGAGATGCGCATGGCGTGGTCATCGACAATGTGCGCCAGGTGATAAGTTGGGAAGCCGTCCGATTTTAGCAACACGGCATCTTGCAGCTGGGCATTGTCGAAGGCCACTTCGCCGCGGATGAGGTCGCTGCCACGCGTCGTGCCCGCAAGCGGCATTTTGAAGCGGATGACATGCGCCACTCCTTGCGCCGCCTGCTCGGCAGAGCGATCGGCGGGAAAGTCTCGATAGCGGCGGTCGTAACCCCGGCCCGCTTTGCGCAGCTCCGCCAGCTCCTGTGGTGTGGCAAAGCAGCGATAGGCATGCCCCTGGTCGACCAGCCAATTCGCCCAGTGTTGGTACAGGTCCAGCCGCTGCGACTGCACATAGGGTCCAAAAGCGCCGCCAATGTGCGGGCCTTCGTCGATATCCAAGCCCAGCCAGTCGAAGGAGTCTACAATCTGCTCGACCGATCCGCGCACACTGCGTTTTTGGTCGGTGTCTTCGATGCGCAAGACGAATTGGCCAGCATGACGCCGCGCGAAGAGCCAGCCAAATAGCGCCGAACGGATGCCGCCGATGTGCTGCGGACCAGTCGGGCTGGGGGCATAACGCGTGCGTACAGTTCGGTCGCGGGCAGGCAAGTCGGGTTCTCCTTAGAAGTTGAGGCGGCGGCGACGCATGATGACGCTTTGCACCAGGCCGATGCCGACCATCGTGAAGAGCAAAGAAGTGCCGCCCGAACTGACGAAGGGCAGGGTTAACCCCGTAACGGGCATCAGACGCAGGTTCATGCCGATAGACACCGTCGTCTGGAAGAAGATCATCGCTGCTACGCCATAACAAATCATGCTGCCCAGGGGGTCGCTGGCTTCGCGAGCGCCTTTTAAGATGCGCGCCAATACCAACGCAAACATGCCCAAAACCGCCACGCCACCCGCCATGCCAAACTCATGCGCAATCACGCTGAAAATGAAATCGGTATGCCGCACGCGCAAGAATCGGCCCGTATTCTGCGTGCCGACATAATACCCTTTGCCAAACGCGCCGCCCGACCCAATGCTGATCTGCGCCTGGTTGATGTTGTAGAACGCATCGGAACCAGGATCGGGGTTCAGGAATGTCTCCACACGCAACTGCTGATAGGGCGGAAGCAGCGGGAAGACGATGGGCAGGGCAATTGACAAAAACAGCCCAAACATGGCGATATGCCGCAGCCGAAAACCAGCCGACCAGATGACCACCCCCCAAATAAACAGGAAGACGATGGTCGTGCCCAGGTCGGGCTGAATGAAGATCAACCCCGCCGGGATCGCCACATGCAGCAGGCTGCGGAAGACGGTCGCCAGCCTGTCCAACTGCAAATATCGCTCGCTCAGATGCTGCGAAAGCGTGATGATCAGGATGATCTTGCCAATCTCGGATGGCTGGATGCGGATGCCGATATTGATCCAGCGCGTCGCGCCGCCAGCGCCTTCCACGCCAAATGCGCGCACCATCACCAGCATGATGATCATGCCGGCATATAGCCAGGGCGTGACGCCGCCCAGCAGCCGATAGTCGATGGTCGCCATGACAATCACGATCGCAAAGCCGATCAAGGCATAATTGATTTGATCGGGCACGCGGCTGATGATGTCATCGTCGATGGCGTCTTGCGTCGCGCTGGCTATCATCAGGATGCCGAAGACGACCAGGATCATGACGGCACCG
Organism: Anaerolineae bacterium; assembly: GCA_022824565.1. Lineage (GTDB taxonomy): Bacteria > Chloroflexota > Anaerolineae > Aggregatilineales > Phototrophicaceae > UBA6055. Next base: position 15,404 of record JAJDZQ010000026.1, read on the forward strand.
AAGAGAATAAAGTCGAAACGACGCCAGGCGCTCAGGCTGTTTATCATGCGCACCGCCGCACAAAATTCGCTTGCTTAACCAAGTATAGCGAAAGTACAGCTCCGCGGCAGGGTAGTTTGCGGGGCTGGTTTAGCCGTTGTCTACAGAATCGGCGCTCAGTGTGGGCAGCCGCGTGTCAGACGCCTTGTGGGCTGGCTGTTGCCCCGAGAAGGGGATTTCTGCGACGAGCTTGCTTTGGCGGCGGTCGCGCTGCTCCAGGTCGATCTCTACGCGGTCTTGGTCGACAACCAGGTATTTGGCGATGACCGCCAAGATTTCGCGCTTCATTTCTTCCATGCGTTCGGGCGGCAAGTGAATGCGGTCGTGCTGCAAGACAAAGCGCAGCCGGTTTTTGGCGGTCGCGCCACTGCCTTGTTTGCGGCGTCCGAATAGCGTTTTGATGATGTCCATGCTTGTATCCTTTGCTGGTTCCGTTCGCCGCAGCCTCGCCCTAGCGCCCGTCAAATAGTCGCAGGAAGCGCCGCAATATGCCGGGATTGCCATCCAGATTCATGAAAGGCACATCTTCGCCCATAATCCGCCGCGCGATATTGCCAAAAGCCATGCCAGCCTGCGAGTTCATATTCAGCGACACAGGAATGCCGCTATTGGATGCAGAAAGCACCATTTCGTCTTCTGGGATAATGCCGATGATGGCCAAACCGAGAATGTCGTATACATCGTCCGAAGACAGCATCTCGCCTTTGCGCACGAGCTCGGTCTTCAAGCGATTGATAATCAGCTTGCCCGGTCCTTTCTCGGCAGCTTCGATCAACCCGACAATGCGGTCGGCATCACGAACGGCCGAGACTTCGGGATTGGTAACAATCAATACCTCGTCGGCTGGCTCCAGGGCATTGCGAAAGCCGCGCTCGATGCCAGCGGGCGAATCGATGAGGATATAGTCGCAATCTTCGCGCAATTCATCCGTCAACCGCATCATGTCTTCGGGGCTGACCGCCATCTTGTCGCGCGTTTGAGCGGCTGGGATGAGGAAGAGATTATCAAACTTTTTGTGCTTGATCATGGCTTGGCGCAGTTTGCTGCGTCCCTCTACCACATCGACCAGGTCATAGACGATACGGTTTTCGAGCCCCATGATAATATCGAGGTTGCGCAAGCCAATATCGGCATCGATAACCACGACGCGCTTGCCCAGGCTGGCCAAGGAAATGCCCAGATTGGCAGTGGCGGTTGTTTTGCCCACACCACCCTTGCCAGACGACACAGTGATGACTCGCGCGTCGTTTCGGCCTTTTTCCTCGCTCTCCATGCGGCCTTCCTTCCCTCGCCCCTAGTCTCTGGCTTCTACCACGATCTGATTATCACGAATGCTTGCCACTTCTGGCAGGATCTTTCTACGTTTGCCCGGTGGCGATGTTACGATGTAACTGGCGATGCGCAGTTGATTGGGGTTCATATCCAGCGCGCAGACAACCGCCGATTCATCGCCCAGGGCACCAGCGTGCACCGTGCCACGCAATTTGCCCCAAACTACGACATCGCCAGCGGCGATCACCTTTGCGCCGGGGTTCACATCGCCAAAAACAACCACATGCCCCTCGCTGTGAATCGTCCGGCCAGAGCGCAAGGTGCGGCGAAAGATTACGCCGCGCGTGCCGGTTTCTTCTGGATTGACCGGATTGGTCTCTGCGTGTCTGCGCGCAGGCTCCGCTGGCCGGCCATTCTCGCTGGTGCTAAGGTTCAGCGCCCTTGCCGATTGCCGCGTGGTGTCGCTATCGCTGCGCACAAGCGACAAGCTCAAGCCACGCCGTTCCAGCAGCGCCTTCAGGGAGCTGAGTTCATACTTCGGCACCGGGCGCGCGCCCAGCTCCACCACGATGGCCGCGCCAGAATAAAATGCCCGTTTGTCATCTATGCGCTTCGCAAGCTCGTCCGTCACCGACTGCCACTTTTCGGTTGTGCTGAGCGATATCAGCAAGCCATCATTGATGCCTTTGATCGCGATGAGTTCTTCTGGCATGCGCGTTCGCACCTGGCCTCAGCCGCCACTGGTAACAGCCGTACTATACTAGAAAAGGGAATCTGTGCTTGCCCGCGCGGCGCGGATAATCTAAGTATTTACGATATCCAGCAACAGCAGCGCCGGCAGCGCAATATACAGTGCCGAAACCAGGTGTATCCACAGTCCGGCTTTGTTTCGCAAAGTCTTGTTCACCCACTGGCTGATGGTATTGACGGCATAGGTCATCCACATGACCTGGATGATGATCAAGGACAGCAGCAAGACTTCACGGTTCTTGCCGATATAGGTCAGCCCAAAGAGCATGTAACAGGCGAATGCGATGATGGTCACTGTGCCCAGCGGCGGATACCAGCGCGCCAGCCGCGCAACGCCCATGATAGCCAGCGCAATGCCCGCCCAGCCGAATTGCGCCAGCGAATATTCGCCCAGCGCCAGCCAACGATGCGCATCTCGCCAACCCAGTGGCAGCAGCAGCGGCGGGTCTGCCAGCAGATAAGTCTGCGCGAGCAGGTAGGCACCAGCCACAGCGCTGGCCACAATCGCCAGCCAATACCAGCCGGGCAGCCGCGCATACGACAGCAACAGCGCGAGCAGAATGGCCGGCGCAAACAATGTAACCAGCGGATCGTTCAAAGCGCCGATGGCGAAAAGCAAAGGAATGCCCGCCAGATGCCAGCGATTTGGCGCTTGGGGTGGCTTGATGCCGGGCCTGGGGTTCGTCCGCATCAACATGTCGATGAGCAGAAAGAGCAACCAAGCCGTCACCAGCACCGTCAGACGCAAGCTCTGCCCCGTGCTGAACTGATTCCAAAAGATGGCGGCGGACAAGACGAGGCCGAGGCCGATGGCAAGCTCGTTGCGCTTCAGCAGAAATGACGCGGACACGACGGCAAATGCGGCGAAAATTGCGGCTGCGACGATGGTTGCTGGTTGGGTTCCCGCGCCACCGGCCTGCGACCAAAAGGCCGGCGACAAAGCCAATGTCAACCCGCCCGCCAGCGAGGCCACCAGCCCCATGGAGCGCATGCCAGCTGTGACGCCCAAAATCGCCAAAGCCAAGCCAGTTGCGCGCGCGATCGGCGCTTGGCCCAAGCCCACAAGCAATAGCCAGGCGCAAGTCGCGGTGAGGCAAGCCGGTCCCCATTGGCGCAAAAGCTGAACCTGGGTCGCTGTCAGCCCCGACATATCAAACGCCGCTTGCCGTCTGAGAACCAGGTGGCCCGCTGCCATTGCGCGTGGCTTGCAGGCGAAAATACTCTTCCATCGTTTTGCGAACAATTGGCAAAGCCACCTGCGAACCCTCGCCGCCATTGTAGACGAAGGCAATTAGAATGATCTCTGGATTATCGTAGGGCGCATAACCCGTATACCAGGCATGGGCGGGCCACTGTCCGGGCACGCAGAGATTCAGCGGCCGCGCGATATCGTCGCAGTATTCAGCGGTGCCGGTCTTGCCAGCCACTTCTACGAAGGGCAGGGCGGCTGGAGCGGCTGTCCCACCTTCGCCCGTCACTGCCTCGCGCATGCCCGCCTGCACCAGGTCCAGCGTCGGCTGCGACAAGAAAGGCGGGATATAGGGTTCGCTGGGACCTCGAAAACGCACGCGCTGGCAAACCGAGCCATTGAAGCTGTAATTTAAGGGGATGTGGATGCGGTAGTTGTGCAAGTCTTCTATGCCAGGGTCAGGATTAAGATCGACCGTGTTACGATATCCAGCGGGATCGCAGCGGTAGGGATCGTACCATTCCGAGTCGGGTTCGCAGGTGCAAGCCAGGCTGGATTCGCGCTTCATCAGCATATCTTCCAGCAGCAGCAAGGTCAGCTCTTCGCCTTCGGCCAGCAGGTCGCGGTTGATTGTGCGCAATACTTGCGGTCGGAAAGCCTCGATGATTTGACGTTCTTCGTCCAGGAAGTCGCGGATGATGGTCGGTTGATACAAGACGCCGCCATTGATGGTCGCCGCGACCGCAGAGACCAGTTGCAGCGGCGTAACATTGACATAGCCCTGCCCAAATGCAGCGTTGTAGGTGTCGCCGGTCGACCAGCTTTCGCCTTCGTTGCGGCGCTTCCAATCGGGATCGGGCATGCGGTTGGGATTCTCGAACGGCAGCTCGATGCCCAGCTCGCTTCCGATGCCGAATGCCGTGCCATAGCGAAACAAGTCGTTGATGCCCAAGCCGCCGGGCCGGATCGTCTGCGCCGACAGGTTGGGATTGCCGCCGCCGATTTGATAAAAATAGACATCGCAACTCCAGGCGATGCCGCGGATCATATCGACTCGCCCATGCCCGCTGCGCAACCAGCAGACAAATCGTTGCGAGGCGGCGCGGTCGTTGGGCGCATAGCGATTTTCTACCAGAATCTGCCCTTCAGCCAGCAGTTGCGTATTCGGGTCGATCACTTGTTCTTCTAGCACAGCCGCAGCCGTGATGATCTTCCAAACCGAGCCGGGCGGATACTGGCTCTTGATGGTGTTGTTGACCAGGGGACGTAGCGGATCTGCCACCACATCCAGGTAGTATTCGCCATCGATGGCGCGGGCAAAACGCGAATTGTCATAGCTGGGGTGGCTGACCAGCGCCAGGACTTCGCCATTGCGTGGGTCCATGGCGATCACCACGCCCTGCTGCGAGATGATGCGCCCAGCCTGGCTGTTGAGGATTTGCAGCTGGTCGACCAGAGCCTGCTGGGCGAAAGCCTGCAACTCACGATCAATCGTCAGGCGCACATTCTGCCCGGGCAGGGGATCGTCCTGTCTGATGACCTGGAGCACTTCGCCAGCGACATCGACTTCGCGCAAGATGCGACCGCGCACGCCAGCCAGACGATTTTCCAAATAACGCTCGATGCCTTCATAACCGATGCGGTCGAAAGCCGGGTTGTAGCCCTGCTCTTGCAATTGCTCGGCTTCTTCAGCCGGGATGGGTCCCATATATCCGATTATGTGCGTGGTGAGCTCGCCGGTTGGATATTCGCGCACGGCAACCGGTTCGATATCGACGCCGGGCATGAAGATGCGCTCTTCAAGGATTTGCAGGGCTGTCAGCTGTGGCACATCCTGGACGACGATAACGGGCCGAAAGGGCGCGATACCAGCGCCTTCTTCGACCAGGTCTTCTAGGCTGCGCACGAAGCCGCCGGCTTGTGCCGCGATTTCGCGCGTTGGCGGCACACCGACCAGCGCCGAGAGTCGGTTATAAACAGCCAACTCGGCTTCGACATCGTCGGGCAATTGCGCCGGTGTGATGACGACATTGTAGGCGGGCACATTAAATGCCAGACGTTCATCGTTGCGGTCGAAGATCGCGCCGCGCCGCGCAGCAATCGGCAGTTCGCTCAAACGATTTTCGTCTGCGGCTGCATTGAACTCGTCAAAGCGGCTGATCTGCAACTCGTACATGCGAAAGCCGAAGATGAGAAACACGGCGAAGATGACGGCTTGAAAGAAAGTGAGACGCCAGGTCTGGAAAGGCATCAGACGATTGCTATTCACATTTGCCTCCAGGCATCGGACATCTGTGAAAAACTTTGCGGCGCGACTTGCAACCCGCCTTCGAGCCGGCGTTGGAAAAAGCGCACAATAGCGAACAGCGGCAGCACAGCGGCGAGATTGTAGAAAAGCGTCGGCAACAGCACATAGCGACCAACCGCCCACAAATCGTAAGTATAGCCCAGCAAAATCAGCGCCGCATAGGTATAGGCAGCCATGCAGAGCGTGGCGACAGCCGCCATCACCAGCAGCAGGACGAGGCGCGCGCGCAGCAACTGTTGAGACAATCGGTTGATTGCATAGACCATAATCAGCAGGGCAGCCGAGGTCGTGCCCAGCGGCAAAACCGAGAGCATGTCCAGCGCGATGCCGCCAACAAATGCCCAGACATAGCCTTCTGTCAGGCTGGCATGCAAGGACCAGCAAAGAACCAGCAGCATCACCAGCCCCAGCTGCCCGCGCGTATCTGCCAGCAGCGGCAGGGCAGAGCTGCCCAGCTCCATGACAAATGCCAGCGCCTGTGGCAACAAACTGGCAGAAAGCGCCGCCGCCACGCCCAGCACAAGGATAGACAGGTAACGCCCCATATCAGCCGCCAGCGCTCTCTGCAAATGCCGACAAGTCGATCGACTCGAAGCTGGTTACCACCAGCACAAATTCCAGCGAGGCAAAGTCGATCAGGCTGCGCACTTCCGCTTCCTGGAAGAGCTCGAACTCAAATTGGCGGACGCTGGTAACTTGCCCGACCACGATATCGGCAGGAAAGTTGCCGCCCAATCCAGAAGTGATGACCAGGTCGCCTTGGCGGATTTCTTCATCCAGGTCGACCATGGTCAGACGCAGCGCGCCCGATGCCTGCCCGATGATGCTGCCATGCGCGCGGGTGGTCTGCAGACGCGAGCTAACCGAGCTGTTTTCATCGGCGATCAACTGCACTTGCGAGGCATTTGCGCCGACATCGACGATGCGCCCGACCAGCCCCAGCTCGGTGGTGACAGGCATGCCGATAGCGATGCCGTCGCGTGTGCCGCGATTGATGATGATATTGCGCGCAATGCCTGTCTGTTCGACAGCAATGACATCGGCGGTGATGAAGTCCTGCTCTTCCAATGCCGATATGTATCCCAACAGGCTAACCAGCCGTTCGTAGTCGCTGGCGGCTTCGCGCAGGCGTATTAGCTCGACCTGGCGGCGCGCCAGTTGGTCTTCCAGCTCGGCGATGCGGTCCTGAGCATTTCCCCAATCATCCAGCGATGCCAAAGCGCTGTTGACGGTCAACGATACGCGATTAAACAGACCCGCCAAGCCAGTTAGCGGCGCGGCAGCGACATCTTCCACAGGCGCCAACGCGCCGGCGATGCTCAACGTCATCAACAGGCCACACAAGGTGAGCAGCAGCAGCAGACTTAGCAATCGACCGGGGCGTCCTGGAGAGCGCACGCGGACATCCTCGCCACTAATCGGCACGCGCAGATTGCGCACCCCGATTCTAACACAGCCTGCAAATTCGCTCGGATAGCAATTTTGTGTGTCAGTGCTTGGTGCTGCCGCGTTCGGGACCTGTCAACAGCCGCCGCAGGTTGTTGTAATCTTCCAGAACGCGGCCAGCGCCACGCGCCACGCAAGTCATGGCGTCTTCTGCCAGCCAGCAGCGAATGTTGACTTCTTCGCGCAGTCGCTCGCCCAGACCACGCAGTTGTCCGCCGCCACCCGCCAAGGTGATGCCGCTTTCCATCAGGTCGGCGACCAGCTCGGGTGGCGTGTCGTCCAGCGCATCCTTGACTGTATCGATGATGATATTGACCGAGCCGCCAATGGCGTCGCGGATCTCGATGGAGCTGACTTCGACCGAGTCGGGCAAGCCCGTGGTTAGATTGCGGCCCTTGACAATATAGGTGCGTTCCTGGGGCAGGGGATAGGCCGAGCCGATATCGATTTTGGCTTTTTCGGCGGTCGGCTCGCCGATGAGCAGATTGTGTTTGTTGCGCAGGTGCTGGACGATGTCCTCGTCCATCTCATCGCCAGCCACGCGGATGGAGCGGCTGATGACGATGCCGCCCAGCGAAAATAGCGCGATTTCTGTCGTGCCGCCGCCTATATCGACCACCATGCTGCCGCGCGTTTCCAGCACCGGCAGATTTGCGCCGATGGCTGCGGCGACTGGCTCTTCGATCAGATGGGCTTCGCGGGCGCCGGCATCCAGTGTCGCTTCGATGACAGCGCGCTTTTCCACTTCGGTGACGCCACTGGGGATGCCGACCACGACGCGCGGACGCGGCACGGGCACCCAGCTTTGCTCGTGCGCCTTTTTTATGAGGTAATCGAGCATGCGCGCGGTGATTTCATACTCGCTGATGACGCCATCGCGCACGGGCCTCACGATGACAATATCGCGCGGATTCTTGCTCCACATCTCCTTGGCGCGCGCGCCAACTTCGATAGGAGCGCGTGTCCGCCGGTCGATAGCCACAAATGACGGCTCGTTGATAACGATGCCCTGGCCGCGCACATAAACCAGCGTATAGGCTGTGCCCAAGTCTATGCCAATGTCGAGCGAAAACAGCCCGAACAGAAAATCCAGGGGGCTAAGCACGGATGACTCCCAATCAACCCGCCAATGAAGCGATTATAGCACAGCTTAAGTATGCCCAAGTTTTGAGGCTTGTCCACAAGGGCGCGGGAAATTGTGCTAGGCTAGGCAGGGCAAGTCCAGGTGGCGCGCTGGCCAGTGAACCAGCAGCAAGGAATCGCCAACCTATGCAGCATGTTGACACTTGCAAATTGCGCGGCGAATTGTGGAAGGCGCTGCGAAAACCCGGCGCGCTGGGACAATCGGCTGCGCTGCTTGTGGCTGTTTCTGGCGGCGCAGACTCGGTTGCGCTGTTGCATGCCTTGTGGCCCTTGCAAGACCAGTTGGGCATCAGACTGCATGTCGCTTCGCTGGATCATGGCCTGCGCGGCGAGGCGGGGCAGCGGGACCAAGCCTTCGTTGCGGCGCTGGCGGCGGATTGGCGGCTGTCGTGCACGGTGGCTGCTGTCGATGTGCCGCTGCTTTCACGGGAATGGGGGGTTGGCATCGAGGCGGCGGCGCGTCGGGCTCGCTATGATTTTCTTGCCCAGGTGGCAAAACAAGTCGCTATAGATTGTGTGGCTGTCGCTCATCATGCCGATGATCAGGCAGAAACGATACTCATGCACATCGCGCGCGGCAGTGGCTTGCGTGGTCTGCGCGGGATGCGCCCGGTATCAACCCTGCCAGGCCAGCCGGATATTCGCCTGCTGCGTCCGCTGCTGGGCTGTTCGCGCGCAGATATCGAGGCTTATTGCGCCCAACACAAATTGACTTTTTGCACGGACGCCAGCAACAGCGATCTGCGCTACCGGCGCAATTTCATCCGCAGCGAGATCATCCCGCGCCTGCAAAGGCTGAATCCAGCGGTTGTCGGCGCATTGCAACGGCTGGGCGAGTCGGCTGCTGTCGACCAAGATTTCCTCATGCAGCAATTCGCGCAGGTCGCGCAGCCCAAGCTAAACAAATCGATCGACCGCTGGCGCATCGGCAAGGCCGACTATTTTTCTCTGCATGCGGCGTTGCGCAGGCGAATTTTGTTGGCTGCGGTTGAAAAACTGGCGGATGGCTCGGCTGGATTGCGGCACGACCTCGCGATTGAACTGGATGCCTGGGCGCGGGATGCTCGTGTCGGCGCTTGTCGAGATGTGGGCGCGGGCCTCCGGTTGCGCTGCGATTATGACGGGCTGGTTGTGGAGAAGAGCGGCGCAATGCCAGAGCCGGGTCGATATCGTCTTGTTGCCAAGGACACAGATATCAAACTGGCAGCGGGGCAAACTGTGTCGCTGGGCAGCATCAGTTTGCGCGTCGGGCTTGCGGCAGAGACGGGGCAACTTGCCAGCCTGCAAGTGCCTGCCCATGCCGAGCTTCGTCTGCGCACACGACGCCGTGGCGATGGGTTCAAACCCCAAGGCCTGGGTGGCCGTTCGCGCAAGCTCAAAGATTGGATGATCGACCGCAAGATCCCACGACTGCTGCGCGACCAAATCCCCTTGCTCTGCGCCGATGAGGCGATTGTCGCCATCTGCCTGGCGGATACCTGGCAGCTTGCCGAGATCGACTCGCCAGTTGGCAGCCCGCGCATCAGCATCGTGTTGGCATGACGGGCAGGCGTTGCCAGACCGATTTGGGCGCGCAACATAATCCCGCTATACTATAGGTGATGGTTTAGTGCGCGGTGCTACGCAAGATGGCAGACAGACAGCTTATGCGATTGCTGTTGGTTGTCGCCGACGGTGTCAGCCGGTACACGTTGAGCATGACTTTGCAGCGCGAGGGCTATGTCGTGGACGAGGCAGCCAACGGCGAGGCGGCTCTGGAAAGTTTCCACCGGCATGACTTTGACCTCGTGCTGACGGATATTGATTTGCCGGGCATGGATGGCTTTGAATTGCTGCGCGGCATCAAACAGCAGGCATCCGATGCGGTGGTGATCTTGATGTCGGCGGACGCAGATATGCACAGTGCCGTGCGTGCGCTGCGTGCTGGCGCAGGAGACTTTTTGCCGATGCCCTGCTCCAGCGATGAATTGCGCGCCAGTGTCGAACTTGGCATGGCGAGCGCCCGCAGAAAAATGCGCCGCCGGCGTCTGCTGACCGCTATCGAACAGAATGTCGCTCAACTGACGACGGAGTTGGCGAGCGCTGCCAGCGACGAGAGCTGGTCGACTATGAGCTTGCGAGAGCTCCGCCAGCCGTCATCAAACCACAGGAATGTCATCAGCCTGGGTCCATTTGAGTTGGCGCCGGGCCGATACGAAGTTGCCGTTGGTGGTGCCAGCACCAGTTTGACACCCACCGAGTTCGACCTGTTGCTATACCTGGCCGCCCATCGCGAACGGGTCGTGCCGTGCAGCGAACTGGTGCGCGAGGTGCGTGGCTATCATGTCGAAGAGCCAGAAGCCCGCGAAATCATCCGCCCGCATATCAGCAACCTGCGCCGCAAGCTCAAAAGCCTGGAGAATGCCGATATGATTGCCAATGTACGCGGCTCGGGTTATCGCTTGATCGAGGCTGTGCAAGCCGATTGAAGCCCAGCAGCCTTTTGCCAGACGGTCTGCCAGGCTGGTGCTGTTTTTTTTCTGGCGCTTGTGTCGCCGGCAAGGTCTGTATGCGCCCTCTCGTCATAATTGTCCTCGCGCTTGCTTGCCTGGGTGGGTTGTCCCAGGCGCAGACAGTGCCAGCAGCCGCCTGCGCAGAGGCTGGCGCATTGCACAGCGAAACATACACCAGCCGCATCACCGGGCGCGACCACCGCTATGCTGTTTATTTGCCGCCCTGTTATGCTGCGGGTGTTGCGGCCTATCCCGTCTTGCTGTTGCTGCATGGCTCGAACGCCGACGACAGCCAGTGGGCGCGGCTCGGTTTTATTGATGCGCTAGCAGCCCACATCCGCGCTGGCAGCGCCCCGGCCATGATCGTGCTGATGCCCAATGGCGGCGCAGAAGCCAACCAAAACCACTTCGATGCCACCAGCTATGACCGCATCTTGCTGGACTTCCTGGCGCAGATGTCGGTTCGCTATCGCAGCAATGGTGCGCAAGCTATCGGCGGCATCTCGCGCGGCGGCTTTTGGGCATATCAGATCGGCCTGCGTCATGCCGATGACTTCGTGGCAGTTGGCGGGCACAGCCCCTACTTCGACCGCGTTCATGTCGCGCCCGCGCACAACCCGCTGCATATCGCCGAAGCGCTCGACCGCGAAACCTATCCGCGCTTGTGGCTGGATCGCGGAACTGCCGATCATGCTGTGGCTGGCATCGAGCAGCTGCGCGTCATCTTTCAGCGCGCCAAGGTGCCCCACGACTATGTTGTGCATCCGGGCGGTGCGCACAGCGAAGCCAACTGGTCGCAGCATGTCGGCGAATACCTGGACTTTTATGCGCGCGCCTTCGGCGAGCACACAGCGCCTGCCCAGCCAGCTGCGTCCAACGCGGGCTTTGAGCTTTGGCTGCCGGCTGTCGATTTTGGCGAGGCCATGCTTTCGCTGGACACGGCGCAGTTGACGGCCATGCTGGCGGGCGAATTGGACAAGCGGCTCGTCATCAGCGAATCGGCGCGGGCACGGTTGGCAGCGCATGGATTCCCGCTGCACGCAGATACCGAAACCGTGGACGATTTGCGTCTTTTTAATGCCTTGTGGCTTTCGACCGGCAAGTTCACGTTGCTGCCCTTTGACGAGCTGCACCTGCGGCTGCGTCCCTTGTGGCTGGATGACAGGCCCGTCGTCGATCAGCTGGCGGGCTACCCACTGGTATTTGAAAGCGACGCGCCAAATTATGACCCAGACAAGTTGACGCGCATCACGCTTTCTGGCACGACCGCGCTGGCACGCCACACTTCTACAGCGCTGGACGCGATGGGCTTGCAGCAGGCGGCGAGCGGCATTCGCGATTATGTGCAGCTGGCCGATTATTTTCATATCACCAACGAAGCTGCGATCGCGCCGGGTTGCCCGCAACTGAACGGTGCCGTGCTGGCGGGGCATAGCAGCCTGTGCATGACACGCGCACATGCCGATCTGTTTGGGCTGCTGGATGTCGATGTGGTCGATATCAGTGGCAACCATCTCGCCGACTTCGGATATGAATCGTTCATCGACACGCTGGATTATTTCACTGCGCAGGGCATGCACCTGGTGGGCGGCGGCCACGACCAGGCAGCGGCGCGCTCGCCATTGATCTTGCGGCAGCAGGGCACGAGCATCGCCTGGCTGGCTTGCAATGCCATCGGGCCCGCGTATGCGCTGGCAAATGATGACCCCGCCTCTGACCTGGGACGCAGGCCCGGTGCCGCATTTTGCAACAAAGCCTGGCTGCAAGAAACGTTGCCGGTCTTGGCTTCACAACACGATGTCGTGCTGTTGACCCTGCATTTTCGCGAATTCAGCGGCTTCGAACCAAACGAGCGGCATAGCCAAGATTATCAAGCCTATGCCGAATGGGGCGCGGATGTGGTTATCGGCACTGCCCAGCATCAACCCATGTCCATCGACCTCTACCCGACGCGGCGGGGCGAGATCGCTTTTATCCATTATGGTTTGGGCAATCTGTTCTTCGACCAGGAACTCTGGGGGCAGCGGCGCTTCTTTATGGATACACTCTATCTCTATGCGGGCCGGCTGCTGGCGGTAGAGCTCTTCCCCGGCATCATCGACGGGCGCGCGCGTCCCCGTTTGCTGGCGGGCGAAGAGCGCTTTAACTTCTTGCATTTTATGCTCGTCCAGAAGAGTTCGCTCTAGCCTGCCCGCGAACCTGCGAGATTTCTTACGCGATTCCGATGCAGACAATGTAAATTTAGTGTTGCGCTCGGCTTTGCAAGCTAGGCGCGTTATGACCGCCTGCGCTATAATGCTGCCTGCCAATTGCCCGAGGTTACGACAGAACGATGTCGACTCTCAATCCCGACTTGATCACCAAAGACTTGGACGCCGTGCTGAATGACGCGGTGCCCTTGTTGGCGCAATATCGCAAGTCGTCCATCATGCCCGAGATGGTCTTGCTCGCTTTGCTGCGGCGCAAGGATACAGCCGCCTGGCGCATGCTGAAGGACTTCGAAAGCGAGCGCGGAGTCGACCTGGAGCGCCTGGAGCGGCAAGTGCGCGTGGCCATCCAGTCGCGGCGCGACCCCGATGGCAGCCTCGACTTCATCGCCATCGGCAACCGCAAGGTCTCGCTCAGCCGCCAGTCGATCATCTTGCTGGACGATGGGCTGACGATCGCCAACTCCATGAACCAGCAGAAAATCGACACCGATCATGCGCTGGCGGTTCTGGCGGAATCGTCGGTGAGCACCGGGCGCGTCTTGCGCCAGTTCAGCATCACGCCCAAAGCCATCCAGGACGCCTACAGCGATGCCAGCAAGATCATCCCGGCGCGCTCGGACAGTACGACGGTCGATTATGTGGCGCGGGCAAAACGCGGCCAGCTGCGCGCTGTGCATTTCCGCGAAGACCTGCTGCGCAATATGATTAATGTGCTCACGCAAGCGGTGAACCGGCATATCATCCTGGTCGGTCCAGACGGAGTCGGCAAGCGCACCCTGGCCTACAGCCTGGCGCTGTTGATGGCGGAGGACAAAGGACCAAGAAGCTTGGCCAACCTGGTGCAGATTAGCGAAACTGCCTTGCTGGATGGCGACCAAGAGGCTTTTCGCGCTGGGATGAGCGCCGCGCGGCGTGGCATCCTGTTTCTGCCGCTGATCCATCGTTTCTTTGGCGGTCCTATCAAAGCCGACTTCAACAAGGCGACTGCGCTGGTACAAAAAGCCTTCCTCAGCGACGATCCGGTCATCATCTGCACGACGACCCAGCAAGAGTTCGAAGCGCGCATCCAGGGCGTCAGCGCCATCATGGAAAATAGCCAGCTCATCCGCGTGGAAGAGCCGCTGCTGGACGAGGCGGTGCGCATCCTGGAGACGATTTCGCCGCATATCGAAGCCGACTATGAAATCACGGTCGAGCATGACGCGCTGAAAATGGCTGCTCGCATGGCGCAGCGCTTTTTGACCATCAATCCGCTGCCCCAAAGCGCCGAGCAACTCCTGCATCGCAGCGCAGCGCTGGTCAATATGGCGAAGCAGACGCACCTGGCTTTCAAGCCCGCAGACAACGACGCCACCCTGGATATCGGTGATATCGCGGTGGCAACCAGTCAAATGACTGGCATCCCGGTCAGCAAGCTGGGCGCGGACGAACGCCAGCGCTATGCCAATATGGACGAGCACATCCGCCAGCGGCTTATCGGGCAGGAAGAAGCGGTGCGCCTGGTCAGCCGCGCGATCAAAACCGCGCGCGTCGGGCTCAAAGATCCGCGCAGGCCGGTGGGCACATTCCTCTTCTTGGGTCCAACCGGCATTGGCAAGACCGAGCTGGCGAAGGTGCTGGCAGATTTTATGTTTGGCAGCGAAGAAAATCTCTTCGTCCTGGACATGAGCGAGTACAAAGACGAAAGCAGCATCAATCGGCTGCTTGGCTCGGCAGTTGGCTATGTCGGCAGCGAAGAGGGCGGCCAGCTCACCGAGCGCATCCGCACCCGGCCGTACACGATCGTGCTGCTGGACGAGATCGAAAAAGCCCATCCACGCATCATGGATGTGCTGCTGCAAGTGATGGAAGAGGGCCGCTTGACCGACGGCCGTGGCAACACTGCGCGCTTTAGCGAAGCCGTCGTCATCTTGACCAGCAACATCGGCTCTGAGCATCTGATGGTGCGCAAAATTACCGAAGACCTGCGCGAACAAGTGCTGGACCAGGTGCTGGACTTCTTGCGCCCCGAGTTTGTTAATCGCCTGGATGAGGTGATTCTGTTCAATGCGCTCAGCGATGATGACTTTGTGCTAATCCTAGACTTGTTGATAGAAAAAGAAAACAAGCTGGCGGCAGAACGCGGTTTGTCCTTGAGCTTCACGCCCGAAGCCAAAGAATGGCTGCTGGAACAAAACGACGAGCCCGAGTTTGGCGCGCGGCCCCTGCGGCGGATCTTGCGGCGCAACCTGCGCGAGCCGCTTGCCGACTTCTTGCTGCGCAGCGACCCGCCCGAAGGCACCCAGGTGCTCGTGCAGGCCAACGGGCAGAAAGCCAATGGCCTGGCATTTGCCGCCAGCATAGACGGGCAGCCAATCGAAGTCTAATAAGTAACAATCCGTCTCGAATTGATGCCCCCCAAACCAAGAGGAAACGATGACAAAACTCGATGCGTCCATATTCCGCAAATACGATATCCGCGGCATAGCGACTGGCGCTGCGCCCCAACTGACACCGGCTGTGGCGCTGCTGGTCGGCAAGGCGCTGGGCACATATTTGCCTCGTGAATTTGGCAGCCAGCGCATTTTCGTCGGCAGCGACAATCGCCTTAGTTCTGCCCCCTTAAAAGACGCCGTCATCGAGGGCTTGGCATCGACCGGAATGCCCGTTACCGACATTGGCGAAGTCTTGACGCCGACGGTCTATTTTGCTTCTGCGTCATTTGGCGCAGCTGGCGCAGGCGTGATGATCACCGGCAGCCACCTCGACACGCGCTACAACGGCATCAAAATGGCTTGTGGCAAGCTGGCGCTGGCTGGCGAACAAATTCAATCGCTGTTAGCGATCATCCACGATCGCGCTTTTGCAACAGGCAGCGGCGAGGTCACGCGCGACTTTGACCTGATCTTGCGGCACATGGCGGCGATCCAGAGCAAGGTGAGCATGGCGCGGCGCATGCAAGTCGTGCTGGACGCCGGCAATGGCTTGTCGGGCACCTATATCCCGCCGGTGCTGCAAGCGCTGGGTATGGATGTGGAGTGCCTGTATTGCGAACCGGACGGCACATTCCCCAACCACCTGCCCAACCCCGAAGACCCAGAGATGACGCGCGACCTGGAAGCCAAAGTGCTGGAGCTGAACGCCGACCTGGGCTTGGCATTTGATGGCGACAGCGATCGTTGCGGCTTCATCGACAACCGCGGGCAGCATATCGCGGCCGACCGTTTGCTCGCGCTGCTGGCTCGTGATCTGCTCAGCCGCCATCCCAATACGCCGGTCGTATTCGATGTAAAAGCTTCGCAAGCGCTGCCCGACGAAATCAAGAAGTTCGGTGGCATCCCTATCATGTGGAAGTCGGGGCACAGCCTGATGAAGCAAAAGATGAACGAGATCGGCTCGCTGCTGGGCGGCGAAGTCAGCGGGCATTTGTTCATCGGCGAAGACTATTTCGGCTTTGACGATGCGCCGCTGGTCGCGCTGAAAACATTGGAAATCATCAGCAAGTCCGACCGCACCATCGCCGAGATCTTCGACGATATTCCCAAACTGGTGGCCACGCCAGAGATCGTGTTGTCTGCGCCAGACGAGTTGAAGTTCAGCATGATTGACGAGATGACAGCCCGCCTGCAAGACAAATACGAAGTCGTGACTGTCGATGGCGCTCGCGTCTTGTTCGAAAACGGCTGGGGCTTGGTGCGCGCCAGCAATACGCAGCCCGCGGTGACCTTGCGCTTCGAAGCCTATACGCGTGAGCAGATCGCCACCTACCTGCGCGTGTTCAAAACGCAACTGGACAAGTATCCGCAGATCGACCAAAGCAACTTCCTGGCGCAGGTCGAGGCTTTTGCCGACTGAGTCTTCGCGCCAGTTCACACGGCACGACCCAGACAAGCCCGCCCATGGCCGAAATCGATCTCATCCGAGCCTTCTACCGCAACCAAGCCCGGCAGTACCAGCGCCTTGTCGCTCGTCAAGACCACCAGGGCAAGCTGCTCGCCGCGCTTGATGAGATTGTCGCGCTTGCAGGCTTGGTCATCGTGGAATTTGGCGCGGGCACGGGTAACTTGACGAGCGCGCTGGTGGATCGGGCTGCTCGTGTGCACGCTTTTGATATCGAACCGTCCATGCTGGCGCTGGCGCGGACGCAGTTGATGGACAGCGGCCTGCGCAATTGGAGTCTTGCCGCCGGCGATAATGGGCGAATGCCTGTCGCTGCCAACTGCGCCGACCTGGCCATCGAAGCCTGGAGCTTTGTCCATGTGCTGGATTGGCAGCCGAACGATTGGCGCCGGCTGGTGGATCAACTGCTGGCTGAGATGCAGCGCGTCATCAAGCCGGGCGGGCTAGCCATATTGGTTGAAGATCTGGGTATTGGCCGGCATCAGCCCCAAGCGCCGACAGCCGACATGGAACGTTTATATGGCCACTGGCAAGAGCGGCATGGCTTCCAACGGAGCTGGGTACGCACCGATTACCAATTTGCATCGGCACAAGAAGCGGATGAACTGACGCGCCTGTTCTTCAGCGCAGACCTGGCAGAGCAATGCTTGCGGTCTCCCAGCTTCTTGTTGCCCGAATGCACGGGCATCTGGTGGAAGCGATTTTAGCTGCCAGCAATCGCCCACCGCGGGCTCAGAATGGCGCGGGTGGCGAGACAGCCTGCAGCAGATAATTGATCGTGCCCAGCGAGATGAGCAGCGCCAAACCCACAGCGACCAGCAAGCAGCCATAGACGACCTGTCGCCGATCCCAGGCTTTGGTGCGGCGGGACGGGGGAGTCGGGCGCGTTTGCAGCTTCTGCCAGCTGCGGTCGCGGTCGAATATCAGCAGCGCGCCCCAGATGATGAGCGGCAAGCCAAATATGCCGCCAAAACATATCGCGCTGAGCATTGCCACTCCCTCTGGCTGGGCGATTGTCGTCCAGCGAATAAACATAATCCTTGAGATCCTCGCAGATTACTTCGCCAAAAACTCTAAGCGCCGGGTTGTTGAGCGCGCTGTGTCGCTAGCTTCGGATTATACTGCGATTGTCGCGCCAGGTGGCTGCTCTTGCAAGTTGCGGCATATCGGCTACCATTGTTGGCAGCCACTGGAGGACCGCGCATGCGAACGATTAATGCCCCCGAACGGATGCCCGACCTGGAATTCCAGGTAGACCGAGAACATTCCGGCGTGCGGCTGTTGGGCTGCTTCACCTTCTTGTTCAGTTCCATCTTCAGTTATTTTGTGCTGAGTTCGCTCTTCTCCAATGGTGGTCTGCTGGCGGTGGGCGCGGCGCTGGCGATAGCGATCGGCTTGACCTACCTGTCCGATTATCTGGCGAAGCAATACTGGCCCAGCAACCGGGTCATTCAATTTGTCGACGACATGATCCAGTTGAGTAAAGGCGAGCAGTTGCAAGGCGCAATTGATGGCGGCGCGACAGTCAATCTGCTGATGTGGCACTTCGAAGCCAAACGTCATCCCCGCGTGCCCAAAGGCTGGTATGTGGTCGCCAACGCGCTGGAACAAGATGGCGAAATGATCGTCAGCTACAGCATCGCCTCGCCGACCGACTTCGCGGCATTGCCACTCTCGCGCTTGTCGGTTGCCTATCAAAAGAAAAAACGGAAAAAAGGCGAACAGCAAAATCTTCGCGAAGCCGGCGTGCAGCGGCGCATCGCCCAAGCCGAATTCCATCGTGGCGAGCTGGGCGCAGAGCTGACTTTGGACGATTACCACGCCTACCTCGATTACCTCGCCGATACCTATACCTCGTGGATGCCCAAAGACAAATGACCTGGCTGGCTCGGCTGGTTGTGTGCTTTGCGCTGCTGTCGCCTGCCAGTGTGCTGCAGGCCGCCGACAGCGCATTGGCAATCGGCAGCAGCGTTGAAGACGCCTTGCAGGCCGGCGAAACCCGCAGCTACACCATGACGGCGCTGGCTTTGACCATCGTATCGATTCGCGTCGAGGCGCTCGATGATCGGCTCGACCCGCAGTTCGAATTGGTCGACGCGAGCGGTGAGTTGCTGGCCGCCAATGACGACTTTGCCTATCCCGCCACACTGGACGCGCTCGTGCAAGCATTCGTCCTGCCAAAAACGGGTGCCTACACATTGACAATTTCTGGCGTGGGCGAAAGCGCTGGTGCCTATCGCCTGCATGTTCTGCCCGGATTTGACATTCTGGAGCGGCGCGATCTCGCGATGTCAAAACAGGATTGGCAAGTTGCGCACAGCGATGCGCCAGTTGGTTTTGGCGCTTCCAATTTGCTGTCTGTCGACATCACCGGCTATGGCGCTTCGGCAGTTATCGTGGGCAGGCGCTTCCCGGCGCGGCGCGAATTCTACTTTGAAGTCGCCTTCGACTTTGTCAGCGCGCGCAACAATTGGCAGCTTGGGCTGGCTTTCCGCATTCAATCGCCAGAAAACTATCAACGTCTGATGTTGAGCAAGGCGGGATACTGGCGGCTGGAAAAAGTGACCGCTGGCGTGGTCGAGCCGCTGGGCGACTGGTCGACGCACCCGGCCATCGTGCCCGGCGCGACCGACTTTCGGCTGGGCTTGCTTGTGGCCGGGCAGCATATGGATGTGGTGTACGATGGCCAAGTCATCGACTCGGCCTGGGCTGCGCAGGCTCCCGCAGCGGGCGAGGTTGGCATCGCCATGATGACCGACGAAACCTTTGGGGGCCTGTTGTCCTTCGCCTTGCAGGAGGCGCAGATGACTGTGCCAACGCGGCTGGCTGAACCCGTGGTCCCGCAGCGCTTCTTGACGAGGCCCGCCTACCTGATGGCACACGACCTGGCGCGCCAGCAGCTGGCCGAGGGCTTCGGCGAAGTCAAGGTGAGCTTGGCGGATAGTGTCGTGCACAGCAACCGGGCTGGCGTAACGCGGGTGCCGATCGCGTCTGAGCTGGCATTTGCGCAATTTGCTCTGGGCGCCAGGGTCAAGCTGGAGAAGCGCTTGGCTGGCAAAGGCGGCTGCGGCATCGTGTTTCATTTTAACAATGCCGAATATTATACGCTGGCTTATGTTACTGCCGACGGCGATTTTGGCGTATCGAGGCGCGAAGGCGCTGGCTTCGACCCTGGCATCTATGGTCAGCGAGAACCGCTCACCGATGCAACGCTCCAACTGCTGCTCATTGTCTCTGACGAAGTCATTCATTTTTATTTGGACGAAGTCTATGCCGGCAGCCTGCCCTCACAACCGCGCATTGGCAGCCTGGGCAGCGCCGTCGTCAATTATGAGGCGGTTGAAAGCGCTTGCCAATTCGCCGATCTCTGGCTGCTGAGCTATGACGAATAGCCTGCAACTATTGGCGTGGCAAACTGAAATAAAAGGTTGAGCCGCTGCCGACCGCGCTCTTGACCGAGATATCTCCGCCATGCGTCTGCACGATGGCGCGCGCCAGATACAGCCCCAAACCCGTGCCCTGCGTGCGCCGAGTCAGGCGGTCGTCAATGCGATAAAAGCGCTCAAATATGCGCTCCAGCTGGTCATTGGCGATGCCAGGACCCGCGTCACGCACGAAGACAGTCACGCTCGTCCGCGAATAACGACCGCCGACAGTGATGGTCGAGTTGGCTGGCGAATACTTGATCGCGTTGGTCAGCAGGTTGTCGATAACCTGGCGCAGACGCGCGGCATCGCCCGGAATCAGCGGGAAATCTTCGGGGAAGCTCAACACAATCTGTTGGCTTGCGCCGCTCTCTAACCGCGCCACAGATTGCGCGGCCACTGCATGCAAGTCGGCATCGGCGATATGCAACTGCAATTCGCGCGCCGCCTGCAGCTTGCTGGCTGTCAACAAGTCCTCGACCAGCGCCGTCAAGCGGTCGGCTTCTTCTTCAATGATGGTCGCATAGTCGCGCACGGTGTCGCTGTCCCATTCGACATCGTCTCTGCCCAGGGTGCTGGCATATCCCTTGATGATGGCGATAGGCGTGCGCAGTTCGTGATGCACGGTCGAGATGAATACAGATTGCATCTCCTGCGCTTTGCGGAAGTTGGTGATATCGCGCACATTGCCGATGATACTGACCAACTGGCCTTCGGCCGTTCGCAAAGGCGCATAGGTAATGCCGATGCTCAGCTCGCTGCTGTCGCGGCGGATGAGGTCGCCTTCCACATACAAGCTTTCCCGTTGCTCGTCGCGCGCGTCGGCCGCCGCCCAGCCAGCAGAAAGCGCCTGTTCGATATCCTGGCTGTCCAGGCGCGCCCAGTTGATGACTTCGCTAATATGCCTGTCGATCGCTTCGGCATTTCGCCAGCCAGTCATACGTTCAAATGCCGCATTCACCTGCCGAAAGCGCAAATCTGGGCTGATGGTGAAGACGCCATCGCCGCTGCTGTTGAGGATGGCCGCCAGCCGCTGACGTTCATGGGCGATTTCGCCATATAGCTGGGCATTATTGACTGCGATAGCCGCTTGATCGGCGAAGCTCTGCAAGGCGCTCAGGTCTTCGGGCGTGATAGCGGTTTGATAAGAACGAAAGACGATCAGCAGCCCGAGCGGCTTGCGCGCAAAGACCAGCGGCATGGCGATGGACTGCTCGAGTCGCTTGTCGATCGTGTCGGCCATCTCTTGCAGCTTGGCATTCAGATACTCCCGGCTGAAACCAGCTTCGTCCCGGGCGCTCATCAGCTCGTGCAGCAAGTGGTTGAGCTGGGGCACGACATCGGCGTTGATGCCGCTGTAGGCGCGGATGACCAGCTTGCCATCGGCGCGGTCGGTCAAGGCGACTAGGCCGACTCGGCCGGCCAGCATCGCCAGCGAGGCATTCAAGACGCGCCGCAGCACTTCGCCTTGCTCCAACTGCGCGGTGATGGCGCGCGTAATGCCCAGCAGAAAGTCTCGCTGCTGCGTGCGCAGATCGGGTCGCATTAACATGACAGGATTGTAGCACGCTCGCCGACCAGGCAGCCCCGCTACGAGAAGCGTCGGTCCAGGTCGCCGATGTCCAGGTCGCCGCCCTGCGTAGCCGCCAATACAGCCGCGCCGACCAAGGCCACATCATCGCCCAGCGCCGCTGGTACGATGCGCAAGCCCGCTGTAAACGCGCTGTCCAGCACATGCTCGCGCACGGTCTGCCGGATGGGCGCAAATAGCAACTCGCCCGTTTTGCTGACGCCGCCGCCAATCACGATAATCTGCGGGTTAAAGAGGTGCAGCGCCGTCACAATGCCCAAGCCGATGATGCGCCCGGCCTGGGCCAGCAAGTCAATCGCCAGCCGATCGCCTTTGCTTGCCGCCTCCCCGACCAGGCGCGCATCCAGCCGCTCGAGATCGCCAGCGACCAGGTCGTGCAGGGCGGTGTTTTCTCCCGCTGCCAGCGCTTGTCTGGCCTGGCGCGCAATCGCCGGTCCCGCCGCTTCCAGCTCTACAGACGAGACGCGGCCAGCTTCGACGATGATGGGGATATGCCCCAGCTCGGCGGCCAGTCCTGCTTGCCCGGTGACCAGCCGGCCTGCGCAGATGATGCCCGAGCCGATGCCGGTGCTGACTGTGATATAGCAGACATGCCGAAAGCCCTGCGCCGCGCCTTGCGAGGCTTCGGCCAGCGCCGCGACATTGGCGTCGTTGCTGATGTAGACGGGCAATCCAAACTCCGCTTCGATAATCGCCCCCAGCGGCACATCATGCCAGCCTGGCAAGTTGGGGGGCGAAACGATTACGCCCGTTTTGCTGTTGAGCGGTCCGGGCGCAGAGATGCCGATGCCCTGCACACGCTCGCGTTTTGAAGGCATGACCAGGCTGATGATGGCTTTTATGCGCGCCAAGACCGCCTCCAAGCCATCGTCCGCGCCTGTAAGCGTGTGTTCGCGCGTTAGCAAAGCCAGCCCGGCATCGTATCGCGCCGCCCGCAGTTGTGTCCCACCCAGGTCAACGGCGATGATCTCTTTTGTCATTGTGTGCTCGCCCTCTGCTGTGCCAGCTAGCTTGTCCCGCCTCTTGCGCGCTGATAAAATAGCACAGATTGCGGTGGCGAGTAAGTTCGATGGGCGGCGCATACAGGACGAGGACATGGCGCAGCTAACGCCTTTGCGGCGACAGTATCTGCAAATCAAGGCGCAATATCCAGATTGCATCTTGATGTTCCGCATGGGCGACTTCTACGAGATGTTTGATGAAGATGCCCAGCTGGCCGCTCGCGAGCTGGAGATCACCCTGACTGCCCGCGCGCAAGGCAAGAGCGGCGATAAAGTGCCCATGGCTGGCGTGCCCCACCATGCGGCAGACAGCTACATCGCCAGGCTCATCGAAAAAGGCTATCATGTCGCGGTCTGCGACCAGTTGAGCGAACCAACTGGCCGGGGCTTGGTGGAGCGCGATGTCACGCGCGTGGTCACGCCGGGCACCGTTTTCGAGCCGGAATTGCTGGAGGCGGGCAAGCCCAATTTTCTGATGAGTATTTTGCCGGTGGGCGATGCGCAAGCTGGCCTTTGGAACCGCGCCGGCATCGCATATGCAGATATTTCCACAGGCGAATTCTGCGCCACCGAATTCACTGGCGAAGCAGTCGGCATGCGCGTTATTGAAGAGCTGGCTCGTCTGGAACCCCGCGAGGTCATCATGCCAGAAAGCTGGGTGGCGCGCGGCGTTAGCCTGCCCGAAGGCATTCATCTGACTGCGGTGCAAGACTGGACATTCGAGTTCGCAGGCGCACAGCAACTGCTTTGCGATCAATTCCACGTCGGCACATTGGCTGGCTTCGGTTTGGGCGAAAAGCGCGATGCCGTAGCGGCGGCAGGCGGCGTCTTGCAATACCTGCGCACGACTCAGAAACAATCGCTAGGACAGCTCACCAGCATCCGCGCCTACGCCAGCGAAGCTTTCATGGTGTTGGATCATTTCACGCGGCGCAACCTGGAATTGGTCGAGACCATCCGCCGCGGCAAGGCGCAAGGCAGTTTGCTGGGCGTGCTCGACCGCACAGTCACTTCATTGGGCGCGCGCTTGCTGAGGCGCTGGCTGAACGAGCCACTGCTCGATATCAAGCGGCTGAATGCGCGGCTGGATGCAGTCGAAGCGCTGGTCAATGGCGAGATCCTGCGCGACGAGATGGCTGCCGCGCTGAAAAAAGTTGGCGATATTGAGCGGCTGACAAACCGCATCATCATCGGCAAAGCCAATCCGCGCGACCTGGTCGGGCTGCGGCTGGCCTTGGAGCAGGTGCCGACTTTGGGTGGGTTGATCGCAGAATTGAGCAGTCTGGTCCCCATTGCCGATTGGCTGGATCCCTGCGAGCCGGTCCGTGAGCTGATAACCAGCGCTATCGTCGATCAGCCGCCCCTGCAAATGAGCCGCATCGGCGTCATACGCGCCGGTTATTCACAAGAACTAGACAGCATCATGGCAGCCTCGCAAGCCGCCCGCGACTGGATTGCCAATCTCGAAGCGCTGGAACGCGAACGCACCGATATCCCCAGCCTCAAGGTCAGCTTTAACAAGGTCTTCGGCTATTATATCGAGGTTCGACATACCCACGCCGACAAGATCCCCGCCGACTATGTGCGCAAGCAGACACTTGTCAACGCCGAACGCTATATCACGCCCGAGCTAAAGGAATATGAAGCGCGCGTGTTAAATGCCGAAGAAGATATCCTCGCGAGCGAGCAAGCCATCTTCGCGGCAGTTTGTCGGCAAGTCGCAGAACACCAGGAGCGCCTGCTGAAAACGGCGCGCGCCATTGCCCATTTGGATGCTTTCTTGTCACTGGCGGCGGTGGCGGTGCGCGAAGGCTATTGCCGCCCCACACTCAGCGAAGACAATATCCTAGAAATTGAGGCGGGCCGGCACCCGGTCGTCGAGAAACTGTTGGAAACCAGCACGCGTTATGTCGCCAACGACAGCCAGTTCGACCCGATGTCGCGCATTCATATCATCACGGGTCCCAATATGTCGGGCAAGTCCACCTACATTCGCCAGGTGGCCATTATCACATTGCTGGCGCAGATTGGCAGTTTTGTGCCAGCCGACTCGGCGACTATCGGCTTGGTCGACCGCATTTTCGCCCGCATTGGCGCCCAAGACGAGATTCATGCCGGGCAGAGCACTTTCATGGTGGAAATGGTCGAAACAGCCCGATTGCTTTCTGGCAGCAGCGCACGCAGCCTGCTCATCCTGGACGAGATTGGCCGCGGCACCTCGACCTATGATGGCGTGGCGATTGCGCGCGCGGTCATCGAATATATTCATAACCATCCGCGCCTCAACTGTCGGACGCTCTTCGCCACGCACTATCACGAATTGACCGAGCTGCCCAGCATCCTGCCGCGCACAGCCAACTTCAATGTGGCGGTGGCAGAACAAGGCGAAGACATTGTGTTCTTGCACAGAGTCTTGCCGGGTGGTGCCGACCAAAGCTATGGCGTACATGTGGCGCGGCTGGCTGGCATGCCGAGGGCAGTGGTCGATCGAGCGCGGGAGATCTTGCAGCATCTGGAAGCGAGCGGCGGCGATTTTTCTCTGCCCAAGACCAGCCTCCAACAGCCAAGCCTGTTTGCAGCGCCAGAAAGCCCGGCTCTTGCCGAACTGCGCGCTCTGGAAGTCGATGGACTCAGCCCGCTGGAGGCGTTGACGAAGCTCTACGAGTTGAAGCGATTGGTGGCCGAGGCATAAATGTTTGTCTTCAATACGATCGTGGTGGCGGCGCATCGGCGTTCGGGCATGCGCTGGACGCTTGATGCGCTGCGGCACAACAGCCCGGATATCTGCGATTCTTTCCTGGCGCTGGAACAAACCGAAGCCAGTCACGATGCCAATATCCCGCTTGGGCGCTTCCGCCGCGAATTGTTGTCCTTGCCAGGGCGCGTGCTCGTTTCGGTGCACGACCTGCCCAGCGCGACCTATTGGCGGGGCTTGGACGAGCGCTTGTTCGCGCGCACCATCCTGCGCAATTCGCCAGCCATATTCGTGCACCGCGACGGCCGGGATGTGATGGTTTCGCTGTATTATTACATGCAATCAATCAGTGAAACCGTGCGCAACCAGAGCTTTTCGCAGTTTCTGCGCGGCGATCCGGCGCTGCATGGCGAAGATACGGGGCTCAGCAGGCCTGGTTACTGGGCGCATCATGCCCGTGCCTGGCTGGCGCAAGACAAGCTGCTGGTGATCTCGTATGCCGACCTGGAAAACCGCTACGAAGCGACTGTGCGCAAGCTGACCGACTTCCTCGCTGTGCGCGCCAATGCCAGCTTGCAGCC